>CAKKQA010000172.1:0-17704 GCA_919901925.1 Omnitrophica bacterium GWA2_41_15
GCGTTATGGTAATAAAGGCCTATAACTGAAAGCGGCGGTTCAATGTCCATTGTTAGAACGCGCCTTGCGCCTAAGAAACGCCTGCCATTACTGGCCAAAACTGCGGCATTAAAGATGTGCCTTTCTTCAGTGGGAACTAATGCTAACCCGTGCCGCTTTAGGCTGACCAACTCGAACCTTAATCCTAACGGCGGCCTGCGCGGCAAAGAACGGATATCTTCTATGATGTTATTTATCGGGCTTGAGCTATTAGCACTGCCTTTTTTAAATACCCCAGCCACCGGCGAGGAGCCATGGCCTGAAAACATATCATCATCTTCTTCGAATCTCGCTTCCGCTCCCAAAGGCAAATCTTCCATAAATGTCACCCTGCCGCGTTTGTCCTCGAGGGCAAAAGCAACTATTTCCTGCGGAACAAATATTTGCGCAAGCAGGCCGTTATCAATTTCATACTCCGGGCCAAAAGCTGCGCGCGTTATATGTATTCCCGGAACATCGCTCTCTATCCGCGATAGGCGCTCTTCAATTTCTATCGCCCCGCTATAGTATCCTCTTGTAGAAGGCTCGATAGCCAAGTCCAAATCATGATACTGGTTAATATCGCCGCGGGAGAAACTTCCGGTAAGATAATAATCTGTTATCAATCTCTCGGACTTTAATTCTTGCAGGCAGGCCGCCGCGTATCCAAACGCCGAGGCAATGGCGCGGATAATCTCATATTCCCGCGCGGATATAAAGCTATCTTTTGGAAGTACAGCCGGGCTGGAAGAATTAGGGCTCAAAACAGATGCCGGTGATTTATGAAACACAACTAAGGGTCTAATGCAGTATTTTTCCAGGATAGTAAATCTGGCATCTAGACATGACTTTAATTCCCGGGGATCGGTCATATACAACGCCCCCGCAGGAATATAAGCAAACTTATCTTGTGTGCCGCGGATAAACTGTTGCCTTGGACATAATCCGATAAACTGCTTGCCGCTTATGTCAAGGCTATTAGCTATAATATAGCCCACTGATACCCTGCAATTATGCAGCCTGATAGCGACATCCCTGCGGCTTAAAAATGTGCGGATCAGTTCCGAGGCATTCTTAGATATAATGATTATTTTTATGCTGGGTTTACCGCGGTCAAGGCGTATCTTCTCAATGGCGCGCAGAAAATCTTCATTCAAGTTAAACACGCAAGAAGCATAATTAATAAATCCCGGCCGGACGCCGTCGTAAAGGCGGAAGGTAGAGGCGATATTCCTTAAAATAAAATACCTCACGGCCTTCCTTAATACTTTAGCGGCGGTGCATATCGCGCAAATATATCCTGATTCCAAACAGGCAAGCTGTATCTGTAATCTTGCCAGCAGAATAGGCGAAGCCTCCCGGATAAATGTCTCGTCAAAATCCACATATACCGCGCTGCATCCTGCATTTAAAAAAGGCGCGGCCGAGATAGACAATAAACGCGGTACAGGATGAACCCCTGAAGGATAATTAACATGCCAGTTTTTAAGCAGCGACTGTGGATTAAGGCAACTATCAATAAGCCTATCCGCATATTGCATTGATCCCTGATATAAACTCTCACCGCCTTCTGTATCGCCCAATAACTCCCAAAGTTCTTTAGCGATCCAGAAACGCGCGAATTCTCTATACCAGCCTCTTTTAATCTCGCAGGGAAGCTTTGTTTCAACCATCCCTGTGTCACGCAAGAGGAGCGTCCCATTATCACTAACGGCAAAATTATCCAGGAAGGTAAAATCAAGGCTGGAGAGGCCGCGGCTCCACATCAAAGCGTGAAAATCAAAAAGCACAGCCAAACAGCCCGCAAGTCCAGCCTGCTTCTCCTGAACGGGAATTTGAAGATTTAATGCTGCTTTAAGATAATCTTTCAGCGAAGCATCTACCCACTTCTGTTTGGCCATAAATCCTGACTGATCCTTGATTAACTCGTATGTAATGATACGATCTGCAAGCCTTAATTTCACCTGCTCCATGCGCTGATAGTTAAGTTTAACCGGCCCCAAGAACACCTTCAGAAAACCGAAGGCAAGATCCAGGCAAATTATCAAAGACAGTCCCAACCCCTTAATTATCCCCTGCCTTTTAATAACGCTACGCAGGTATACTCTGAATAAGAAAGAAAGCAACCCGCTGCGGCTGACGAATACCCGCAACAATATTTGAGCCCTTGTTCGTGGCAGCTTCAGGACAAAATCCTTGTATAATTCCACCCGTGCCTGCCAGCCTTCTTTGATTCGAGGATATTCACCGGCCGAACGCCGACTGCGAGCATCCGCCGGCGAGGAGGCAATTCTATTTTTTTCTTCTGCGCTCATTTTTCCAGCAGGCCATGAGACCGTTACGCAGGCGCCTATTTTACCCTGCAGAGAATTACTAACTATATGGCGTTCGTAGCTAAGGCCGCATCTCTCTCTTATAACTTTGACGCCTTTTTTCCAACCAGACAAATCGCAATGGTATAATAGCTCTCTTTCTTTATATACTTGACGGCGCCTCGATGCCGTATCATAAACTGATATTTTCCTCCTATCTAAGTCAAAATACACATAAATTGGCATATGGTAGTCCAAACCATTTCCATGAACAAAAGCATTTTTTAGCAATTCTTCTATCGTAAAATTTACAAAGAAGACCTCTTCAACTAATTCATAATCTGGAGTGCTCAAAATATATTTACCCGGATAGAAGCCTCTAAGTTCGCGGCCAAGAGAATCAGAAAAAACACGAATCATCCCCACTAGTTCATGGTAACTTCCACCGCACAAACTATCGTGAGAATAGTAATGTTTTATCAGGCAAGCATATTCATCTACTCTTAATTCTAATGGATGGCCTTCTCTAATCTTACTGTATACTTCTTCTATCCGTTTAGAACACTCAGGTTCTAAAGATGAGCCAAATAGGTTAATAACAACCGCGTCATTTCCACCAGCATGGCTGCGCACTATTTCTCTCAAAGCATTTATCCTATCACTCTGAGATAGCTGTGGCTGTCTCCTTAGGGGCGTTCCCGTAGCCACAAGCGCCGTAATGAAGTTAGGGGACGGTTCTGTTTTTCCGCTCTGCTGTCTTGCCTGCGCAGGCGACGAGGCGGCGGGCGCTGGAGAAGAAACCGGGCGAATAAAGCCATCGGAAACGCCAAGGTTATCATTAGTCTCGGCAATCCAAAGGCTGTTTCCTTTTTTAATATAAACATAATATTTATTTGAACGGGTATACTCAACATAATAACCTTCTGAAATAATTCCGCCTTCGTCTAAACTTCTTCCCAGCGAACTTAAGATTTCTGGACGCCAAAAAGAATAATAGAATTGGATTAAATTACAAACGCGGATAAGATGCGCGCCTTGCAAAATTGACCCATCAGAAAAAACACTGAATCTCCCTTCTCTGATTTCAACGTTGCGCCTTCTTCCTATCGCCCGCATTGCGCTTTCCACGATTTCATTGCGGTTATCTATTCCTATAAGGTTTACATTTTTCCTGCCGTATATCCTGCTTAAATAATCCCCAAGCTCAAAGAATGTCGGCGCGCCTTCATTGCCCAACCCTATGTCAGCCACAAACAAAGGCCTGGCCCTTATTTGATCAAGGTGCCTGCGGGCTATTGGATGTGTCCAAGCTAACCTGCCCGGATAGGTTTCGCTTGAGGTCGGCATAGAAAACTCGGCACAGCGCAAGCTATGCTGCGCCGGCGAGGAGGCAGTTAAACCAAAATCAGCTCCAGGGGCTGATTTTAAGGTTATCCTTCTAAACTCATCCCATACGCCGGATTCACTCAAGGCGGAAGCAACTTCACGGCAGGCATGGGCAAGAGTAATGGCGCAGCCATCCTCAAGGATGATTTCACTTGCGCCTTCGGCAGAAAGCGCTAAATGGGCAAGTTCTCCCGCGACATAAACAGGAGCATCTTTATAGTAAGAATACTGTCCGAACGCATACCTTAATAAAACTATAGGTTTTTGAATATTGCCTTGCCTGATTTCACTTAAAAAATACCTGCTACCATGGAAACGATAAAAGTGATGCTTATGAACCATGTAATCTGCCCGTTCGGTTATTATGCCGGGAGGCGATTCTAAACCACATATCACCTGCATTCGTCCTACTGTATCCATACATCCAAAAGTATACTGCGGGACATATAGATATTTTTCTAATTCGGGCGGCCTAACATATGCAAACGTATCCATTTCCGGCCGAAGTGAAGCTTCAAAATATAAGTCAATCACTTCTGTTATCTTTATTCTTTCTTCTTCTGAAAAACCCGTAAATTTTCTTTTAACCTCGTTAAATGCGGATATTCCTTTTACTTTTAAATCTTCTTTATAACCCGGGTCAATCCATAAACGCAAAAACTGCCATTCCCAGGAATCGCGGGGGATACCGGACCTCCTACGCATTGCTTCCTTGATAATCATATGATTTATGTATCTTGCTTCATATAAGCTTATTGCGACTCGCGGGGTTATGGTCACCACAAAACCCGCCTCGTCAATATTTCCCAACATATCATCCGCGCTGTTCCACCAAGGCAAGAATGCAAAATTGTCAGCCTCTCCTCCTGCCAACTCTTCCCAATGCAAAAGCGCATTGGCAAAAAATTTAACCTTGCCTTCGGCAGTGATAAAATCAGGGCTTATGAGGCCATCCGCCGGCGAGGAGGCGGCGGGGACAGCGACGATAGGCGATCTTACAGCCTTATTCAAATTATCTTGACTTTCAACCGCGTTTGGATTAAACTTTAAATGGCACTTAATAGCAGTAAGGAGGAATCCACAATGACCAAAAGTGATATTGATTTGGGTATAGAAGTTATAAAGTACACCTTTGAAAGGCTCCCTGTGACAGATAGAGTTAGGCTTGTGAAAGATCTGGAAAAGGAAACCCGCAAGCAGAGATGGGGCCAGGTAGTATCTGAAATAAGAAAGCGCGCTGCAAAAAGTCTGATTTCGCAAAGAGAAATAAACCGCATATGCGAAGAAACCCGCCAACAGCTCTATGAAAAGCGAATTAAAAGTAGTAATTGATACTAATGTTATAATCAGCGCTATCATAGGAAAAAGTCCAACCCTTAAATATATATATACTGCTTTCGTTAATAACCTCTTTACTCCCATCCTTTCTCCTACTCTCCAAAAGGAGCTCTTGGACGTTATAAGAAAACCTCGTTTAAGAAAATATTTTCGCGCTAAAGAAATAAAGCGTTTTAAAGAACTTGTTAAAGTTGATACGCGTTTAGTTACCCCTGCCAAGGAAATCCAGCTCTGCAGAGACCTAAAAGATAATATAATTCTAGAAACAGCTGTAGAGGCTAAGGCTGACTTTATTGTTACCGGAGATAAAGACCTTATAGTATTAGAATCTGTTTCAGGTATCCCTCTCGTTCCCGCGAAAATTTCGGCGCGCAAACACCTAACCTCGGAGGTTTCAGCGAGTCCGCGACACCCAACCTCCGAGGTTTCAGCTCGCTTCGCCGGCGAGGAGGCGGCGATCTTCCCATAACCACCTATAAAATCCTCTATTTCCCCGGCCATAGCTTTCATACTGGCATATTCTTTCCCTTTAACCTTATCTATAATCCGGACAAGGCCAAGCGGCAGCTGCGGACACGCTAAGCGCAGGCTTGATAAATCACCATAGAAATTCTGCGTGAGGATATAATATAATAACCGCGCCAAGTTGTTAATGTTAGCTGTCCCCGTATGATAATTATCCTTGGCCGCCGCGCCAAAATCAACCAAGACGGCCTCGCCAGTATTCTCGTCAAGCACAACCTGTGTTGCGTTGAAATCGCCATATGCCCAGCCAATACTGTGCATATGCATAAAACCTTGCGCCACATCCAAAACTTTCTTTAACGCATCCTCCAGATAATCGGCCAAAGCCAGCTTCATCTTAATTATGTTTCGCATATAATTACAAAAATTCCGCGGGCCGTAATATGGCATAGTAATAGCTTCTCTGCCCTTGTGGTCAAGAAGGCGGGCAATACTCTTATGGCAGGCTGACCTTAAAAACTCTACCTCTTGCTCTGTAGGGTATACCTTTAAAACCTCCCTTTGAAGTGTACGGAGATTTAAAGTTAAAAATACCCCGCCCCATAGTCCGCGGATTATTAAATATTGCTCTGCGGCCCCTGAATCCATATCCACGCCTACACATTGCCCGGATTTAAAATCAAAATAATTGCGCAGATCTCTACGAACAACAACAAGCTCATCATCCTCTGTTTTTTGAAAACTGAAAATCCCGGAATCATACGGATAATCCTTCTGTGCCTGCCTTGCCCATATATTAAATTCTTCTCTTATCCGCCGGCCGATTCGCAGGGAGCCCGGCGCAAACGATGAAATTACATTTACAGGCGAGGAGGAGGCTGACGAAGAAGGCGTTGATTCAGTATTTGTAAGGTCAAGTACCGCGTCAGCGGGTACCTCCGCCGGCGAGGAGGAGGCGGCCAATTGTAGGGACTGCCCCTGAAGGGGACTATCCCTTATTTTTTCTCCACCTAATGCCCATAGAGGTCGGGATAAAGTTACAAAATACAGTGCCGTGGCAGTCGATGGCAGCGGCCTTACAATAACATCAAAGCCATTTTGCTCAAATATTTCGCTTATCTCTCTGGAGTATTCAAGCACATTCCAAGCCATAGCTTTACCTCCGGGCTTAAGTATTACCCGCAAACCTTCTGCAAAACGGCTAAGTGCTTGGCTGCGGTAATCCCCATCCCAATGATCGCTTAATCTCCTGCACGAACCAACCATAATATTTTCAGGCATATATGCCGGCATATTCCAGCAAACCCGGTCAAACTGCCCGCTAAAAGCCGGCACGCCGCATTCTGATATCAGATTATCATAAACCCTGGCTTCTAACTCAAAACCAACCCACCTTGCTAGCTCTCGAGTATTAGGAGGCTCAAACGGATTAATCCCAGAAACGCAAAGTTTACTGCGCGTCCTCAAATATGTCACCGCAGTATCAATACCCGAAGCGCATCCTACAACCCAAGCCCTATGCCCTTCTTTTAAATCTAAATCTTTCCCGCCGTATATGAACGGCAATATACCGTGCTGTTCAGAACCAAAGAAATACACAGCAGGATATACCGCAAAAACCAATTTATGATACTGGCCGTCGGGCGTAGTAAGCATTGATAAAAACCCTTGCTTTTGCAATATCTCGGTTGGCATAAAATCTATGGTATCCGCTTGCGCGGTTTCTTTGTTTATCCTGACGATATGATAACGCTGGAGCGGGTCAAGAGGCAGAATAATAGAACTAATCCAAAAACCTGTTTCGCCGCTCAAATGTTTTTTATATGCCTTAATCGCAAGCTTATCGGCTTCATATTGTTCGATAAAATCGCGCCAGCGCCCTGATGCATCAGGCGCTCCCAACACCTGTATATTAAACCAGAAATCGCTCATATCCAAATAATGATAAGACGGTAAATCATCGTCCAGCTCGTCTTCTTTTTTCGTAAAACTTCTTAGCATTTTTTTATTTAGGAAAGGGAAACCCGCAATCATCCGCCCGCCGCGGTATAAAAGGTTAAAAGTATCGCCTGCCCCTAATTCTTGAGCCAACAGGGAAAATCCCATCTTAATTCCGCTTCCTGGATAAACAAGATTTATCTGCGGCACTCGGATTGTGCAGGCAAAAATCTCGGTATCATTGTAAAAAGAAATTCTCTCTCGGCCTATGATAAGACTTCTTATTCTGTCTGTATTGCCTAATCCTGCCACAGAAAGAAATTCTTGCGCCGGAGCTCTTGGAACAATACTGATAGGCGAAGAGGCTTCCCGTTCCGACGCGCTGTTCCACCTAAAAATCCCGTTAAACAAAGGTGCGATCTGGCGTTGGAATTCCTTGCTATCGCGGGCATTCTCTCCCGCACTTTTTTGATGTTCATCGCCTTGCTCCGAATAGCCTTTCCATAATGCGCGCATGCTATTGGTTAATCCTTTATTTAACGCCGCGAAATTTACTCCCCTTTCCATTCCTCCTAACGAATTAAGCGCACAAAAAGTGGTCAGACCACTTTTTGAAGCTGAACCTTGCGCAACTTCGGCCGGCGAGGAAGCCGCGGCAGTTTTTTTGATAAATTCTGAAAATGCCTGATGATACATAGACTCAATTGATGCGAGCTCTTGCTTCTGCCTTTCAACTGACTCCGCATCTTTTATTCCGCCATTTGACACCATATATTCATGCGCTTCTTGGGCATATCTTAAATATTTGACGGCTGACTCGTAAAAATTTGCAGCGCGGTCGCGTAGATATTCCGGTTCAGCGGCGCAGGAAAGCCTCGCTATATCCCATAAAGCCTCAAATAGCCCGGCGCGTAGCTGTTCTAAACAGCTCAACCCCCCATAAGCCCGGACTAACTGCCCTCTCCTAATTGATTTATCGGCCAGCTTAATTACTTTTTGAAATAAATCCTCCGCTAATAATAAGTAATCTATAAACTCTTTAAAATCATGGTTACCTTCTATTCCATTTCTATCCAAACCGCGCCTTATATACTGCGCGTAGTTTATAAGCGGCTCGCGTAATAGCCTTGCTCTTTCCATATTTATTTTTCCTAACCCGTTATAGGCTCGTTTGATATTGCTATCATTGCGTGCGGGATCATCCAATATCCGCCTAAATATTTCTTCAGCTTTATCGTAATCTTTAATCAGGCGAAGGCTTTCGGCGTATATCATATTTGCCTGAATATTCCCGGGGTATCGCTTTAAAAATTTCCTGCACATAGAAATAATTTCTGCTAAGATGTCTTTCTCTGCCCTATCACCAGACAAATAACCCTGCTCAAAATAGGCTATTATCTGCGTAAGTTTAAGCTTCTTACGTAAATAGGATTTATCTTTTTTTTGGATCGCCGATCGCCTTTGATATTTCATAGGGCGCCTCATAGGGCGCTGATGCCGGACTGCATGGTAAATACGGGCCCTCGCGGGGCTTGAAGCCTCATTATTTTTCGTTGTCCTGATTGGACTGCTAGCTTCTTCTTCGTTTTCCGATTTGCCGCCCCGTTCTTCTTCACTAACAGTAAAGATAAAAGTATCTTCTATCGGCCTCTTCCCTGACGCATAATACTCAATATAAATAACCCTTCTATGCTCAATCTTAATCAACACCATAAGCCGAGTATTACGGGCCGCTTCTCTTTTTAAATCCGTAATAACTGCGAAAATTCCAGTAAAAGTCGGCTGGTTATAATAGAATCCAACTTTGCTATTGATTTCGTAGTTACTATCAAGCCTTTCTAATAACTCTAATGCTTCCGCGATTGATAGCTCAAACCGAAAGAAGCCGTTTTTTCGGCGAATCACCTGCATCCGCCATAAAACTTCCCTTGCCGCATGAGAAGCGGCGCTGTCTGCATCTTGTCCCTGTCCAACGGCTACTGCCGGGATTTGCCTAACAGCCGGCGAGGCGGCGGCGTTAGGGAACCGCCGGTAAGACCTTTCCAATAGCGCCGCGGCAAACCTAAAATCCTGAATTTTCTCCAGTTTTGGTTCTTTTATGCTATTCAATTTATCTCTATCTGCGCCCGATAACGGTTTCAGATAGACAATATCTTCGATATATTTTATAAATGACGCGGTTATCCTCCGGTTAAATTCATGCGGCTGTCCGGAAATCCAGGCAAGCAGTTCATGAAAAAGTATTTCTTCTTCGCTATATTTACGGCCCTGCCATTTTAAACCACCCTTCTGGATATAGATTACCCCGTTTTGAGGTGAAATAAAACCGCCGCTTATATCTTCACCGTCAATAATCCATACTCCTGCCCTTGACTGGACAATCGATATTATCCACGGAACAATTTTACCCGCATTACCCTCCTTAGGAATAATTCTATAATCATAAAAATAAGCAAGCAGATGGCGGAATTTTGCCCCAATATTTCTATAGGTTATTTTTTCTACTCTGCCTTCTTTTCTTGCCCGCTCTACCGCCGCAAGTTGCTCAATAGTTACTTCTCCCCCGGTAAAGGCAAAATCTTTCGCAGCCACCAAAAACCACCCCAGGGGTGGTTTTGCAGTTACTGCCACCGGCAAGGAGGAGGACGGGGAAAATTGGCAGCTGCCCATATTTTCTATTTTTGGCGAGACGAATCGAGAATTAACCACTTGACGTTCAAAATACGCTGTGTTATGCTTCATTTGTAGATATAGATAAAAGGAGCTAAGATGAAAATAGAAACGATAAATCATATCCGCAGACGATTCAAGAATGAATGGCTGTTGATCAAAGTTACTGATCTTGATGAGGCCACTACCGTGCCCTTGGCTGGCTGGTTGATCGCGCATAGCAAAAACAGAGACGAGATTTACAAGAAATCCCTCGCTTATAAGGGAATGATATTCATTGATCATTCCAAAGACAAACTCCCTAAAGGCTATGCCGCCGCTTTCTAAAATGGCAAAAATTCCTCTTAATATCACTGCTGAAACAAGTATAATTGTCTTAAAAGTTTTATTGCGGGGAAGCCGTGATTTCAGGCTCATAAAAATGGTCATGGACACCGGCGCCAGTATTACTACCATCCCTAATGAAACAGCCATAGCTATTGGGTGCGACACGTCAAAACCAAAGAAAAGGATTGAAATAATTACCGCCAGCGGCACAGAATATGTGCCGGTGGTAATTATACCCGAAATTAAATTCTTAGGATTTAGTGTTAAGAATATTGAAGCAGCCTGCCTTAACTTACCGCCGCAAAGCTTAGTTTCAGGCCTTTTAGGGCTTAATATCCTGAAAGATTTTAACCTCACATTAGCCTTCCTTAAAAAATATTTAGAAATTAGCAAATAAACTGTAGAAAATGAGCCCGTTTCTATTTTGTCGTGCTTCGCATCCGCCGGCGAGGAGGCGCATCCGGGGGAATTGTAATCTACAAATAAAGTGTATTCTATTGGCGAACTAGAAGGCTCATTCGCCATTCGTCTAATATCATCAGCTGTAATCTCTTCCCATTTCTTATCTTCTAATAAAATATAAATCGCGCTGGCACGCTCTTCTGTATAACCAATGCCCCTCTTGATTAAAACCAACGCAATCTTACGAGCGATAGTTTGCGCTATATTTAATTCCATAGATATCCTTAAAGACAAAACTGACCAATTATGCATCCGCTCCAAAACCTCACCACCTGCGCCTCTAGTAGAAGCAGGCCGCTCCTCATCGGTTTCTTGATAGCGCACAATTACTTGTGTGGGCATCCTTTCTATTGGACTTCCTTTTCTAAGAGGTTTTATCGGCTGGCTTATTTGTTCTACAGGTGTTTCCGGTTCTTTTGCTATAACAACGGCCGGGGTTTCTTCTTCTGTTACAATAACAGGCGGAATGATTTCTTGCGGAATAATAGCGGCAGGCACAGGCTCAACCTTAGGCAAAGCCGCTTCTTTTGGCGGGCCGCGGCTTGTTTCCTCAATAGTAATGTCCCGCGGCTTAATCCGCATGCTTTCTACTATCTTTAGCGCTCGATTTGGAAAACCTAATCCCGCTACAAAAATATCTAATGGCATACCTGTTTCTAACACTGTGAATCTTGGCATAGCGGTATCAAATTTAAAAACTCTGGGAGGGTAACGCCTGCCTGTTTTTTCCCTCGGCAACTGGACACTAATACATCCATCTTTCACTCCTAATACTTCGGCTTCGCCGGGAACATCCTCATGTTTTAATACTTTACCTCTAAGGCTTTCGTTTATCCTGGCTTCATCCGCAGGTTTATATGACCGCCCCAAGGGGACACAATCAATCTCTTTATCTTCTATCCCGCTTATTGCGGCATACCTCTGCAATTCCAAATACAAAAGCGGATCCTCTCTAAGCGGCGCAAAAGCTGGCTGGCGCAATGCCCAGTAAAGCGCGTTTGCCGCGCTCTGACGGCTTATATCCGCGATAGCCGCGATATCGCTGATATCAACAAGCCCTTTCCCTTCGATACTGCCGAAGAAATACAAATACAACAAATACCTATAAGCCGGGCCAAATGAAGGCAATGCCTGCTCGACTATCGCTTTAAAACTTTTACTCATTTGTGTTGAAAACCATGGCGATTGCCCGCGGTATCCTCTGTATTTTTCTATAAATCTCTCGGGGACAAAATCAGAGAGGGTTGCGCGCAGATCAGGATCGCGCAAAACTTCCGAAAACAAATTAAAATTAAAGATAATTCCCAGGGCAGTCTTAACTTTTTCTATGCCGCAGGAGGACTCACCGGCAATATCCGCATACCTGCAAATACCGTTATGCGGATAACCTCTTAAGCCTAACCTCATTCTAATAACCCACCGGTAATCTTCAGGCAAAAATTCAAGATGAGGGCGGACCGCTCGGCTTAACTTTTTATAATCATCGTGCGTAAGGACATACCTTTTTAATTTTTGGTCGTAAAATGCTAACTCATTCCCCGGCTCGTCAGAAAATACTCTAAAACCCAAATCCCAATCGCCGTTTTCATAAGGGAATAAAACAACCACTTTCCCAGAATATTTTTTTCCCAATAGAAACTTTTCACTTCTAAACCTGATATAACCATAATCATTCACGATTATCGGAACGCACAAAAACTCAAAGCCGCCTGATGAATGCCCTCTATCATAATAAGCTATCCTCAGTGCGTCATGATGGATTTCAAAACCTTGGCTCCAGCCGCCATTAAACGGCTTTAGCAAAACCGGTTGATTTTCATAAGCCCTGCCCAAATACCAGCATTTACCTTCCCATTGAATTTCGCCTTGCATTCCTACTTGCCTCTCCACGCTATAAACCGGAAGTTTATGCCAACAAAATTGCCTATAATTCGCCCCGTCCTCATCAACTACTCCGATTTCCCATCCGCTTTCATCATAAATAAATCTTTTGCCTTCTACAGCCATAAGCCCTAAATGTTCTTTTTTCCAATCCTCTCCTATATACAGATACTTTCCACTCCAACGTATACAGCCGTTTGACTGTACCTGGCGCGTTTCCGTGTTCCTTGGCGCTCTTGTCCTGCCTGAATTCCTGATTACACGGTTTGTAACGGGATCATACTCGGCAATTTCTTTTCCTTGCTCACTTAAAATCTTATTGCCGACAAATCTAACCATCTGCCCTCCATAAGCCACTCCCAGATAATGCAATTTACCATTAAAATAAGCTTGGCCCTTAGGAGTTAAGCGTATCTTCTCGCCTTTACCGGTTATCTTCGCCGGTGACGAGGCGGCGGCGAAAAATAGGGCGCTGTCCCCATTTTCGAAACATCCGTATTCATCTAAAGCATCTCTGGCTGCAATCGGCGAGCTTGCTTTATTGTTTGTTGCGGCGTCCGCGTCAGGATCTCTAAACCAATCATCAAAGGACACATGCTCTGGATAACCAAATAAGTCATAGTTTAAACGTTTTTCTGAATCGCCTAATACCCCGTAGGCATGATTAATCACTTTGAACCTGTCTTCAGATTGCCGATCCCCACGGTTCATGTCGGGATGGTGCTGTTTGGCAAGCGCACGATATGCCCTTTTAATTTCATCCTGTGTCGCTGTGCGTGAGAGGCCCAAAACTTCATACAACTCAGCGGGCCCATCTAATTCTTCTAATGCCGGAACTGTTCTGTTTGATAACGAACTTATAAATCGGGGAAGTTGGTAATACAATGCTTCGTCTCGTTCTAAGTCAAACTCTATGCCTCTCAGATACTCTACAATTGCATTGGCAATATAATATGGATATTTTTGCGGCGGCTGAAGAATCCAAGTCTGTAAACTAGCGTTAGGATGATCGGGCCTAATAAAGGTTATTTCGGCCAAAGTGTCTTCGGGTTCTTTTTTTACTCGAATCTCAAGGATACCCTCTTGATATACAACCCTAGCTGACCGCGGTATCGTAAGAGCAGTTTTTGGTGTTGTATCTAGCGTTTCCGGAGGCATCTGATTCAGCGCAGCCAATTCATACGAAACAATTTCTTTTCGTCTAACTACTACAAGCCTACTCCCATCAACGGAGAAAAATGGTTTATCGCGCTCATCCAAACCAATAGGCATCCTCTGGGCCGTAGCTACCTCATACAGCAGATTATCAACACTTCCGCGTTCTCTATAATTGTCATAAAACAATAGGTACTTTCCATTATGAGAATAATATGTATTCATCGGTACTCCGGGCACATCTAATCGAACAAGCCTCTCGTCTGAGGGGTAATACAACGCCGGTATATCCTTAGCATTAACAGTTGTTGCGTTAAAAATGATCAACACGCTATCAGCGGTGGGTGAAACAGAAAATGAATATACATCGGAGGCAATGAATTTCCTATCGCCTGTTTTATAATTCCACCTCTCAGCCCGGCCGTCCTTAAAATGGACGAAAAGGCTATCCGCAACGCCATCTATAAAATTAGCAAATTTTACATTATCCGGAAAATAATACGTTTCCCCGCTGGCAAACTCATAGACAACTTTTTCCCTCTCGCCCATAATGCAAACATGCTCATCATCAGAAGAAATCATATCTATAAATGCACTAACCTTACGTTGGATATCAGAAAGTCCCACTAGCGTTTGTGTTCGCCTATCAAAAATTTCACCTCCTGCTTGACGATTAATAACAATATATCTTTCGCGCTTTGATATACTAACACGGCAATATTGCGTTCCTCCCGGGAATTGTTTCTCCACTTTTCTGGCGCGCACATTCACTATCGCTACAGCCCCATCAGCAAAATGAGCAGGGATAAGCGTCCCTTCGGATGAAAATAATCCCCACATTTCTACTGGCCCGCTTAACCCTTCTATCTCCAATGTCGAGCCAGCTTCTACATCAAAAATTTCTCCAGAATATTGATCTCCCCTACAACTTACAGCTAAGTACATATCGCAAGGCGAAAAACGAGCTGATAAGACTTCGCCTTTAAGCGCAAGCAAAATCTCTCTTCCGGTTCTTACCTCACGAAGCTCTCCTCCGCAGAACAGATATTTTGCCTGTTTTGAGACCGCAACATCATAGGTACCACAGTATTGGGGTATCTTCTGGGTTAAATCTTTATCAGTCTGGACGCGAAGAATCTTCTGCTCTTGTTCTGATAAAACCCAAGATGGCCCAAATTGAGCCAACTCATGTAATGCTCCAAAGAACTCCCTAACTACAGATATATAAAACTGCCCTTCTCTTTCCGGCATACTCTCTATGCCAGTATCTATAGCATCTTGCGCTATGCTTCTATATTCTGGCATTCTAGCCTTAACAATTTTGGAGAAAATCTCTAAATAAGCCCTCAATTCCTTCTCTAACGGTGTCCCCTGCGCTAGACGTAAAACAAGCGGCATCCTTTCTCTTGAGGCCATTTTTAATCCATGTCCAAAGGCGCCAAATCCACACAAAAATATTTCTTTGGGCGTCAAATTATAATCATCCGCCCTTTGTGCCATGAGCATATATACTAACCAATCGGCAACTTCTAGGTTTGCAAACTGCTGGATCATTTCACCTGATATGAAATCTCCTTGCGCATTGTGCGCAATAATCCTTGAAATAACTTGCATCTCAACGAACTCATGAATAAATTCAGGATATAGCGCAGGCTCTAATTCAGCATTACAAAAGATGGTTGCTTCATTTATTTTAGCAGGGAGACCACCTACACGATTATCAAAAGTAAACCCTGATACAATCGGCCGCGCCAATATATTTTCACTCGCTGATACCCCTTCAGCCATATCCTGTGCACTAACCCCTCTCTTGATGACCCTGAGAGAATACATGCGTATCAAATCATACAATTCTCTAAGCACCGCTGATTTATTCCCTATCCTCTCTGCTAATAGTCCTTTGACTAATTCGGTAATATCCTCTTCATTATCATATACCTCTAGAGACGCTTTCCTTTCTGAAGCGGAAACTGTTCCTGAGCCTACCGGGAAACTGTCCCCTTTTTGGCCCTGCGCCGGCGACGAAGCAGCGGGGATAACCAAAACCCACCCCGGGGGTGAGTTTATGGTTACTGCCGCCAAAGGACTGCTGACAGGCCTTTCATTTGTGAAACGGCACCCTAAAAGTTCTAATAACCTGCGCTCATCACTATTCAATGAAGAATACGCTTGCCGGTGTTGGCGGGCGATATCTCTTAAAATATCACTACGGCTGGATGGACTTCCTACGTTTTGAAAAACTTCTTTTAATATTCCGGAAAATACCGTGTGGTCAAATTTTCCATTCTTAAAAGGCGTTGGCAAAAGGATTCCCTGTTTTAACTCCTCGCGGGATAACCGGCAATTAGAAATAGCTATTGCCGCGGCTTCTTCTATTTTCTCAATATCGCAATTACTACAATCAACATCTCTTAATGCCCTGAATATCGCCGGAAAGACATGGCAGTTGTTTAAAGTAGTGCATCCCTGATGCCCAAATGCCCCGGTAGCTATAAAGCGGATATTCCCTAACTTCTTGAGTTCAGCTGGCTGGGCTTCAGGATATGGATTCGCCCCGCAGAAAATAATCGCCTGCGGATTCATCCTGCTAAAGACTTCCGCTTCCCTGCCCCAGAAATACTTTGGCTGGGAAAGGCCGTTAAAAGTATCTGCGCCTTCTAAAGCGTGCTCCAGCAAACCTTGAAAACCCGCATTATTATAAGAAGCTAATTCTTCCTTTTCCGCTATCAGGCCAGGCCTTCCTATATATAGCGCGCCTTGAGTATCACAGACAATAATACTTCCGCCCTTTTGGGCATCACTGCCAAAACCCAGACGGTGCAGTAAACGCACGGTTGCTGTGCCGCCGGCGCCTGCTCCGGCAACCACAACCTTCATCGCGCTTATATCTCTGCGGGTTTCTCTTGCCGCCCGAAGCAATGCCCCGGCAAAAAGAGGCGCTGTGCCATGTTGGTCGTCGTGAATAGCCAGGATTTTCTTTTCTCCTTCTTCCGGAATATTTAATCTTCTCTCTACGCCAAAACAAACCGGCGCGGCAATATCCTCTAACATCACTATTACTTCAACACCTTCTTCCTGGCATACCCGGCGCTCATAAGCCCGGATTTCCCGGACTACCTTATTCTTTATCTCTTCCAAGATATCCGCTGCGCCGATCTTCTGGTATTCTCTCCACAGCTGAACTGTATCTACAAACTGAATATCCGCGTCCACTCCGGCAAACCATTTCAATAAAATCCTTTTTCCTTCAGACACCGCGCGCATAGCATGAGGGCCTAACATCTGGCTCATTTTATAGCCTAAAATAGCTGAACAATCCGAGAATACAACTACTTTTCGCTTAGTAGTTGGCAGTATTTTGGGTTCCTCGCCAAAAATCGTTTGCTCGAGCGCGGGATTTTCATTAATTGCCTCGCATATCTTGCCTACGCCCGGGCTATAGACAGTCTGCAATATTTCCAGAGAATCTATCGGCAGGTTCCCTATACGCAAGAATATCCCTGCCAACGCCTGATAAACCTTTAAAAATTCAACAGGGAAATTTTCTTTAAGGTTTTTAACATCAGGATTTTCCTCAAGTATCGCAATGGCTTCTTTTAAAGGGCTGGAAATGCAAGAAGGGGTCAGGCCACTTTTTAAAGCTGAACCCTGCGCAACGGTGGCCAGCGGCGAGGCGGCGGGAAATAGGTCGCTGTCCCCATTTCCATCTGCTTGAATTCTGGCGATAGGGGCGTATATTTTTAACGGCGCTT
>CAKKQA010000172.1:17714-21295 GCA_919901925.1 Omnitrophica bacterium GWA2_41_15
TTGCCCTCTTCTCCTGCCATAGCAATGCTGGCTCTAAACTACGGGGGGCGCGCACTATCTTTACATCCTCAACCGCGCCCAAAAGTAACTCGCATTGACCAAGGCGCGATAATCCCCGCGCTAAACCGCGCTTGAGCCCGCCAGCTGTGTTTATCTCAGGCATAGATAAGATTTCCCCGCTATGCTCGTTAATCAAATGCCTTATTTCTCTCATCTCGTCTTGCGTAAGCGCTCTGCTTGTCCGGCAGGTGTCCATATGCGCTTCGATATCCGTTTCCGAAACGGACATAGGCGATGAACAACTATCCAACATTCTTTTGGCATTCGTTAAGACATCAGGCGGCGAAGTAATCTTTCGATCCTCTAAAATTAACCCATGGCAAATACTATCAGCGCGTTTTATCCTGATTGGGCTGGAAGAATATTTTACGAGCAAATAATAACAACTGCTGGATTTAAACGGTTCCGGGCGGTTGTTCAGGGCAAAAGAAGTTGATACGAACGCGCTCAGGCCTGCCGTATGATTAATTATCGCCGCACCCGCCCGCAGGCCTCCTTCCTGCGGCGGCCTTGCCAGTAAAGAACACAGCCTTTGTTTTGCCTCTTTTGTATCCGGGTCATATGTAAATACTGCATCGTATCCGCTTAAATTCCATCTTTCATAATCCGCACGGATAAACCGGGCTTTTTTTGCCTCTTTTAATCCTGACAAAATCAAAAACACTTTCATTATCCTTGACCTAAAAATCAGCCTTCTATTATATTCAAAGCCTGTTGCTTGTATGCCAAAACATGCGGCAAGAAAAACAAGCCTTCCGTCGCCGCTGCCCAAATCCGCGAAAGCTGTCATCTGCATTAGATTAATATAATCAAACAGGCTGACAACATCTATCAATGAAGAATTGGCAAATATACCTTTTTCCACATCTTCAGGCAAAGGATAAGGAAAATGCGTTGTCCATTGGTAATATCTCTCATACGCGCTTTTTAGCCGTAAGATTTTCCCGGTCAATTTATCGTCTAATCCTAACGCGTAAATTGAATCTATAAAACCACTGGGGTCAGAAAGAGAAGGCTCTCTAAATAAATCCGCTTGGCCGCGCGCATCCGGAGAATAATATCCTCGCTGGCCAATAATAGGACTAGATGCAACCTGTCTTCCCGCAGGAGTTTTTCTTCCCGCTGACAGCGAGACAGCGGTTACACCAGCGGTAACCTCGCAGGTTAACTCTAATGTTCCTTTTTTCGCCGGCGAGGAGGCAAAAGGAGGGGTGCCACTGCGCTTAATCGTCCTAACTATAACCTCAAGGACGCCTTGTACCCTGTTTAATTCTTTGCGCAATGAAACATTAGTAATACCTTGGCCGGTTTTTTCGGTTTCTCCAACGGTAAAATTGTCAATTACCGTTCCATCTTTCTGCTGATTAGCTATTGTGCCTGCAATATTAAGCTCTAACGCGGCGAAAACAGCGCTTATGTCTCTTAACAGGCCAACCCTGTCTTTAGCCTTAACCATAACCGACCTTTTTAAGCGCTCTTTAAGATACTGATAAAACTCTTGGCGTTCAATCAGCCTCAGGCTTAAGACTGCGCATAACTCATCCCAATCCCTTAATCCTTCTAAGCGGCCATATCTGATCATCTTGGGCTTAAATCTCGCCCATCCACGGCCCAAATCCTTTCTAAGTATACCTTCGGCTTTTCTCTCCCAGCTTTCAACTCTCTTGCCACACAGCTGTATAAGCATAAGCAGTAATTTCGTGCGCAGGCACCTGGCGTTTAACCCTATAATACCTAAATCAGAAGGCGGCACCGGCGCGCCATTATCTTTTAAAATAAGAATGTCCGCATTCTTCAGAGGAGCGGCCTCGCTTAAATTTTGCCGCAGGCGGCGGGGGTCCTCTTCTAAAGGATTCTCGGCATGTTTAGTCAAATATATTCTTGCCATCCCGCCGTACTTTTGGTTAAAACGGTTTACCTCTGTATGTGCCACCGCGTCCGCGGGGACAGCCGACTCGGGCAAACTAACTACCCACAACCCTTTTTCCTTTCCGCTTTCGCCGATAAACATCACAAAAATTTTCGCCTTGGCTTTGAGCAGATTATAAAGCAGTGAAAAATTAGCGCCCACATCCAAGGTAAACTCTATTTCGTCTAAAGCAAATGCCTGGCTGAATTTCCTTCCAAACACCGAATCAATTTCAACATTGAATACGCCGTCATCAACCTCTTGAGGATGCGGGCCTAATTTATAAATCCAGTGCGGCAGGGCGGATTTCAGGGATGTCTGTTCGGCTATGCCGTGTTGATACCTGACAAAATCCTCAGGAGTAATAACGGCTATTTCCCATGGGCGGTTTTTGGAATCGCGAAAATTTATTTTTTGGCAATTATAACCCTGCTTAATCTCAATCTCCGTCTTATTTCTTGTGACCTCGCAGCCCTGCAGGGTTATCCATTCTAAAATAAAATTATAGGCCCCTTCTATATCTCCGGTGATAATGCGCATTTGCAATATATCCCTCAAAGAATGTATTACCGTGTATTCTCCTCTCCTATCAAAAAGTATTTTCTCCCAGATGCTATAAACGCTTTTCATCCTGACTTCTACTTTGGCGGATATGCTGTTTTCTTTTAACCCGGCGCAGATCCCGCCTTTTATGCCTTCCAGCTCTCTTTGAACCCGAAGATATATTTGGTCTATTTCATCAATATTGGTTCCCGAGCCTAACAAGATATTAGCCAAATCCCACCTAACCCATTCAAATGCGTCGGGCATATGCAATCTAAAAGCCTCATTCCTTAACGCCTCGGCAATATGATCCATATTTAACCTTTCGGCTAACGGGGCGTAAATATCCTTTATCTCCTGATAGCGGTATTCCCTTTCTTCAAAACTTGCCGATGAAGGGACAGCCTGCAATTTATCCGCAAAAACCAAAAGCATTGTCTGAAAATCCTCTGCCATCAGGATAATCATATTCATATAATTCAACATGGTAAGGCTGCCCTTAATATCTGTAATATACTTGCCGTCCAGATAAGGCAGGCGGCTGATTTTTGCCAGCTTTTCCACCCTTGATTTTATGGCTGCCGCCAAATCCTGACTGCCGATTTTTTTTAAACTCTGGGGGCCTTTTCCCAACAAAACTTCTCCAACTTCCTTGGTGTCCAATTTATGCAGAAGCGCCGCGGTTATAGTAACTTTATCAGCGCCCCAGTTACTTACGTTCTTAGCAACGTTTAAACAATGCTCTAAGTATGTTTCGCCGGAAGGGAATGCTTTTCCGGCATATTTATCTTGGATAACGCCGAACGCCCAGCGGATTAATTCTTCATCCTGCGATGCCCCGGCTAACTCTTCTATATCTGCCGCTTCAATATTCTTTCCTGCGCTTGATATAGCCGTATCCGCCGGCGACGAGGCGGCGGGCAGGCGGATAGTAAAGACCGTGCCTTTGCTAGGTTCTGACTTCACTGAAATATTCCCGCCATAAGCGCGTATCGTATATTTTGCCTCTGCTAAACCTATACCTTTAGAAAATGTTTTTGTGCCAAAACCATAACGGAAAATATTGTCT
>CAKKQA010000173.1 GCA_919901925.1 Omnitrophica bacterium GWA2_41_15
TTTATCTCCGGGGCAGCCAATAGCATTCGAGCCAGGCTTAAGCACAATAGAATACGCGTTAGGGGTTGTGCCGCTAAGAGTCAGTGCTACGTCGCTTGCTGTGTCGTTCTTTACCCAGTAGCCTCTTAAAAACTCAAACTCGCTGAATTCCCTGTAATCAGTATCTGGAACGAAAAAGAGGTACTTCTTCAGTGCTGTATCGTAATAAGCTGCTTTTCGGCTGGATTGCGGAAGCGCGGATAAAACTTCTTCTGCGGAACGTTTGGTGCCGTTAGGAATTGAGATATAATTTAGGCCAGGCTTGAGCTTGATTTGGGTTTCGCCGGCATAAAGTGTACAGGCTAAACCAAGAAAGGCGATAAGAAATATAATTATTCTTCTTATAATCATCTAATCACATCTTCGGCGCGTAAAAATACACATACACTTCCGCGCTCTTATTGGCTATTCCGCCGCGGTTATCCTTGACTTCTACCTTCACTGTATGCCTGCCTTCGTCTTTGGAACTAGTCTTATATATATAGGAAGATGCGGTGGTCCAGCTTTGGATTACCTTGGAATCAAGATAATAGCAGTAATACAGTTTATCGCTGTCGGCATCGCTTGCTGTAACACTTATAGTTAGGCTATCCCCTGCAATCAATCTTGTGCGGTTAGTAGGCAGAAGTGACGCAATTACCGGCGTATTGTTTACAGGCGTTTTTTCAAGTTGAAAATCCTCGACTAAGGCTGTTTTGCCGCTTAATACGCGGGTTATTGTCTGGGTTTTATATCCAGGCTTCTCAACACCTACCAGTATCAAACCGCCAAACGTACCGCTTAGATAGTATTCTCCGCTTGCGCTGGTCTGCCCGGAAACAAGCGTCTTTCCCGTCGGAGACATTACCTTTACTTTACAATCGCTTATGGCCTGGGCGGTTTGCTTATCTGTAACCTTGCCGGTTACAGTTGCGGCAAAGCTGATTGATGGCAAGAATAATGACAAAAAAAAGGCTAACCTAATTATAGTTGCCCTATAATTAGGTTTAGCCATTATGTTTTCTTTTTTATTTGCCATAGAGTTCTTTCTACCGTGGCTTTTGTACAGAAAGAATAATACTCTATGGCTTGTAGATTGTCAAGATAAAGTTTTTTAAGAAATGTAAGTTATTGATAATAAAAGAGTTGCGGGCGCGATAAATCACGCCCCTACAAAAACGTGATTGCTTCGTCGCCAGTATAAACGATAGCTCCTCGCAATGACCACTAGTGTTATTATTTGATATATTTTACCGTATCCTCAAACGGCTTGCGCGGGGAGCGGCGGCCTTCTTCGGCGGGGTAACCCAAAACCATAGCTGCTATCAGCTCATCTTTTGTTTTCAGGAACTCATTGATCTCCTCCCTGCAATATAAAGGCATATCCAGCCAACACGAAGAAACCCCGAACGCTTCTGCCGCGATGATCATATTCTGAATAGCCGCGGAAATCGCCGATAATTCCGCCCTTTCAATTATCCAGGAGAATTTCGAGTAGATCTCCTTATATTTGTTTTCGAATTTTCTTAAATCATGCGAATTATAAACCAAAATAGCCGCTGGCGCGCTATCAATAATCCTTCCCGCGGAACTTAACAAAATATTCACACCTGTGCCGATTGTTTTGGCTTTTTCAATGATTATATCCGAAATCTGTTTTTTAACTTTCTTATTGGTAATAACCACAAACCTCCATGGTTGTATCCTTAAGAAACTCGGCACTGACGGCCCCCAAATCCCGGCTTCGACAATTTTGTCGATAAGTTCCTGCGCAACAGGCTTATCTTGATATTTGCGGATGGTTTTTCGGTTTTTTATGAGTTCGAGAATGTCCATGTGTGCCCTTCTTTCTATAAAAGAATTCTTCGGGCGTCATAAATGTCGCCCCTACGGATATGCGGACTCGTGCTTCGGGCGCGATAAATCGCGCCCCTACAGGTGTGCTTACTCATGCCTTTCGGGCGCCATAAATGGCGCCCCTACAGGTATGTCTGTAGGGGTCGGATTCATCCGACCCGTTTCGTAGAGCGCCGTTGACTCAACTAACAGCTTTTATAAACCCTCGCCTTACACAATATTCAAAAATATGATTAAGGTTGTTTTCGTCGATCTTGGGAAATTTGAAATTGTATTTTTCCAGCGCCTTCTGGGTCTTATCAGAGAGAAAACGCGTATTATTATTGAAATATGGGATATACGGCAGGGCTAATGTTTTTTGGACAGCGGTGAGCTTTTTGAAATCAAAATAATCAACAGGCGTAAACTCCGGCAGTTTAAATCCGAAATATTTTGAAGCGGTGTCGAAAAAGAACCCTATGGTATTAGCTTCCGGAGAAACAATTTGATATACGGCGTTTTCATTTTCTATGCCAAGATAAAAAATCGCCTTTCCCACAGTATCAACATTAATAAGGTTTTGGAAGCACTTCATATCCGCGGGGAAAGCTTCATAAATGCCCCTCGCAAAAATGTGCAAAGGCTCATAAAAAAGCCTGAACTCATTTGTTTTGCCGGACACAGAATCGCCCATCACCATGCCCGGGCGGAAGATCGCCACCGGCCAATCTTTTTTCCAATACCTGCGCGCCAAAACCTCCGCCTCGTATTTGGTCTGCTCGTAAAAGTTGTTAAACTTCTGCCCCATATCCAGCATATCCTCGTCAAAATAAATATTGGATTTTGTCCCCGCGATATAAGCTGTGCTGATGTGATTAAACTTCTCTAATTTTTTGCATTTGGACGCGAAAGTAAACACATTTTTTGTCCCGCCGACATTGATTTCCCTTATTTCCTCAAGCGGAACCCTTAATTTCGCCAGTGCCGCGCTGTGAAAGATTATCTGCACTTCTGAATGAAGCTCCCGCGCGGCTTTTAAGGATATTCCCATCCTTCTTCCGGTAATATCTCCTTCCACAACCTTCAAATTCTTCAGTTTATCGCCGGATATCCCCATATCCCAAAAATCCAGCATAGCTTTAACCCGCTCCTCGGGGCCTTTATCTTTACCTCTTGCCAAGGCATAAACCCTATAGCCGTTATCGAGAAGAATACCCAACAAATACGACCCTAGAAATCCGGTCGCGCCTGTTAAGAATATGGTTTTCTGGTTAGTTGTCATTTTAGCTTTAGCAAAAAACTGTCATTGCGAGGAGCCCTCTATAGAAATTTGGCGACGAAGCAATCTCGTTTTTTTCACGTTTAAATACGAGATTGCTTCGTCACAGATATGTCAAACAATAGTTCCTCGCAATGACAATTTTTGGAATCAAATCTTGAAATATATTCTACATTAACCATTAATTTTTCCCATTACCAGACAACAGTTATTTCCGCCAAAGGCGAAGGCATTGCTTAAAATAGTATTTAATTCTTTGTGACGGGCTATGTTAGGCACGCAGTCGATGTCACATTCAGGGTCAGGGGTCAAAAAGTTCATCGTAGGCGGTATAAGCGAATCCCGCATGCCAAGGCAGCAGGCAATAGCGGCCATGCTGGATGAAGCGCCCATACAGTGGCCGAGCATTGACTTGATGGAACTTACCGCGACACTTTTATGGCTATCGCCAAAAACTTCTTTGATTGCCGCGGACTCCTCCTTATCATTCTGGACTGTGCCTGTGCCATGGGCGCTGATGTAATCCACATCCGACGCTTCAACCACCGCGTTCTTCAACGCCTTGGCAATTGCTTTTTTAATCCCGTCTCTTTTGGGTATTGTTATATGAAAAGCATCGCAGGACATGCCATAACCTAAAACTTCGGCGTATATCCTGGCTTTTCTTTTCTCGGCCCGCGCTAAAGATTCGATGATCAAAATCCCCGCGCCCTCTCCTAAAAGCATCCCTTTTCTATTTTTGTCAAACGGCGCGCATACTTGGTGAGCCATCGCGTAAAGCTTCTGAAACCCCTGAAAAGCGACCCGCGATAAAGACTCTGCTCCGCCGACAATTGCCCAATCCACAACACCTTGCTTTATAAGGTCACATCCATAACCTATGCTGTAATTTCCCGCGGCACAGGCAGTAGGAATCAAAACATTCATCCCTTCGGTTTTAAAAAACAAACCTACATTCCTGGATAAAGACGGAGGAAAATCATTTAACAAAAGTTTAGCGGTGATTTTTGCCGCTTCGTTCTGTAATAATTTTTCCGAAGTGATTTCCAGTTCACTGCCTTCAGGCATTGTTACGCCTAAGACAATAGCGGTTTCTTTCTTTCTAATATCTTTTAAATGCACCCCTGCGTCTTCAAGGGCTAATTTCGCGGCGGCTATTGCTAATTGAGAAGTCCGGCCTAATAATTTAAGGCGGCTTTCGCGGATAAATAAGGAAGGGTCAAAATCTTTTATTTCGCCGGCGTAATGGCGTTTAAATTTAGAAGTATCAAATAAGCCGACCTCGCTTATTCCTGATTTTCCGGCTGTTAAGCTGTTCCAGAAAGCATCTTTGCCTATGCCAACAGATGAAACAACCCCCAGCCCAGTTATAACCACCCGTTCTGCCATATAATTGCCTTTTCATTGCGTGTAGTGACAGCACACTGCTGCCTTGCGAAGCAAGGCGTGTCACTACAAAAGATTTTCCAAAAGCTCGTAAACGTCTTTTAAGGAGCGAACCTTGGGTATGTCTTCTTCAGGAATAACTACGCGATATTTCTTCTCGAGGCTGGCGATTATCTCCAGC
>CAKKQA010000174.1:0-2045 GCA_919901925.1 Omnitrophica bacterium GWA2_41_15
TAATAGCCACGAAGCGGGCTTGATAAATCAAGCCCCTACAGACATACGCGGCACGCCTGTAGGGGCGCCATTTATGGCGCCCGAAAAGCCACAAACGGGCCGGATAAATCCGGCCCCTACAGATGTGCCGCAGAATGTCAGTAGGGGCGCCATTTATGGCGCCCGCGAAACAGAGAAGAGCATCCACCTGTCGTTGTGGCCGGAGATGAAAAATAAATATATTGATGACGAGCTGGAGAATAAATGGTATAATCTCATCCAATTCAGGCCTGTAGTATTGAAGGCGCTGGAGGAGAAAAGGGCATCCGGAGGAATCGGCAGTTCGTTAGAGGCGCAGGTGGATATTGTATTAAGCAAGGATAACGAATTTTTAAAAGATTTCCAGCTTCTTTTACCTGAAATTTTTATAGTTTCCGCGGTTAATTTACGAGAGGCATCCGCTGTAGGGACATCACAGTGTGCTGTCCCTACAATACAAGTGTCCAAGGCAAAAGGGCAAAAATGCCCGCGCTGTTGGAATTATTCCGAGAAAATAGGAGAGGATAAGCAATACCCGGAGCTTTGCCCAAAGTGTGTACTAGCGTTGTAACCATTTGTTGAGTATAACTGTCTACTGACCTCTGGGGTCCGCAAGATTGCGGACCCCAGAGGTCAGTAAAGCTAAACGGTAACAGGAGGCGATAATGCCAGGAAAAAAGTTTCTTAAAAAAGATTTGCAAATATTTAGAGAATTATTGTTGAAACAAAAAGAGCGGATATTAGATGGGATCAAGCATATTTCTGACGATACCTTGAAGAAATCCCCGAAAGACGCAGCCGGCGATATGTCTGGGTACACTTTGCATATGGCCGATGTGGCGACTGACTCCTATGACCGCGAGTTTTCTCTTGGCCTGGCTTCTAACGACAGGATTGAGCTTTTACAGATAGAAGACGCCATAAAAAGAATAGAGGATGGCACATATGGCTGGTGTCAGCTTTGCAAAAAACTGATTGCCAAGACACGCCTTAAAGCTGTCCCCTTCGCGATGATGTGCTTGAAATGTCAGCAGGGGCAGGAAAAGTTGCATTAGAATATGCCCCTGCGAAACGGGCCGCATAAATGCGCCGTTCAATGAAGCGGGCCGGATAAATCCGGCCCCTACAGACATACTGCAACTCTCCCTGTAACGCGCGGCATGCAGCAGCTATCCCTGTAGGGGCGCCATTCATGGCGCCCGAGAAGATGAGTCAGCACATCCGTACGGACGCGATTTATCGCGCCCGTAACCGCGAGTCAGCATACCAGTAGGGGCGCGATTTATCGCGCCCGCAACAACGTAACAAGGCGCCCGCAAAGCGCGTGGCGGCAGCACCTGAAACCGCGGAGGTTAGGT
Source organism: Omnitrophica bacterium GWA2_41_15 (assembly GCA_919901925.1). Taxonomy (GTDB): domain Bacteria; phylum Omnitrophota; class Gorgyraeia; order Gygaellales; family UBA12090; genus CAKKQA01. The sequence continues at coordinate 1,377 of CAKKQA010000174.1, forward strand.
GTTGCTTGTTAATCTGAAACCTCCGAGGTTGGGTGTTACTCTATGGTAGTACCGCAATATTTATTATTTTTTATAAGCTTTATAGTCCTTGTCGCCGATCAGCTTTCTAAATTCTTTATTCACCGCAGCCTTTACTTTGGCCAGTCGATACCAATAGTCAAAAACATCTTTCATTTTTCCCTTGTCCATAACAGCGGCATCGCATTCGGATTATTCAAAAACCAGACTATTTTTTTCATCATACTTTCGATAATTGTTATTATTTATATTTTATCCGATTCTATATTTCACCTGAAGCAGTACACATTAAAGAAACACATTGCCCTGGGATTAATTTTAGGCGGCGCGCTGGGAAACCTTTTGGACCGCATACGGCTGGGGTGTGTGGTAGATTTTTTAGACTTCCGCGTTTGGCCTGTGTTTAACATCGCCGACAGCAGCATAACGATAGGGATGGTGTTGTTGGGTTGGTCATTGTTAAGAGAGCCTAAGCGTACATGAACGGCGTACGGGCGGCCCGTCGGGCCGCCGCAAACGGGTCGGATAAATCCGACCCCTACAGACATACCGCGAAATGTGCGGCATGTAACGGCCACCCTGTAGGGGCGCCATTTATGGCGCCCGAGAAGATGAGTCAGCACACCTGTAGGGGCGCGATTTATCGCGCCC
>CAKKQA010000174.1:2055-10879 GCA_919901925.1 Omnitrophica bacterium GWA2_41_15
ACGTAACAACGCCCGACGAACGGGCCGGATAAATCCGGCCCCTACAGACGTACATGCATATAACGGTCACCCTGTAGGGGCGCGATTCATCGCGCCCGCAACCGCGGCGGTTGGGTGTTGGAGATTTTTATGTGCCCCATACTTTTTAAATTCGGTTTTATCCAGATATACAGCTATGGCCTGTTGGTCGCGCTTGCTTTTTTGGCAAGTGGCTACTTGTTTAGCAAACGCGTCCATCTCTTGGGCTTAAGCGAAGATTTCGCCTGGAATTTTTGCGCCTTAAGCCTCTTCGGCGGGATTATCGGCGGCCGTTTGCTTTTTGTCTTGCTTAACTTTGGCCTTTATCGCGATAACCCCGCGGAAATATTTATGCTCTGGCACGGCGGGCTCATCTGGTATGGCGGCTTCATCGGCGGGTTTCTATCGGCTATAGGTTATCTGTTAATAAAAAAGGTGTCCGTAATAAAGGTGTTTGATTTGATCGCGCCATACCTGGCTTTGGCGCAGGCGATAGGAAGGATAGGCTGTATTTTAAATGGATGTTGTTATGGCGTTCCCGCGGCATGGGGTTTTTATTTTCCCGCATCCGGAGGCCCTCTAATCCCGACGCAGGTTTTTTCTTCTCTGGGGTTAGTTGCCATTTTTTGTGTTTTACGTTTTATGCAGGATAGGCCGCATCGGGCCGGAATGATTTTCATCGCCTATCTATTGTTTTATTCCACAAAGCGTTTTTTTATTGAATTCCTGCGCGATGATTCCGCGCGCGCATACTTGGGGTTGACAATTTTTCAAATCATAAGTTTAAGTATTTTTACGGCGGCATTTGCCCTATGGATTATAACTATATTGTCCCAGAAGAGAAAAAAGGCAGGCGGTTAGACCTATTCCTGGCGGAGGCAATGGGAAGCGGCTATTCGCGCACTTTTATTCAGCAGTTGATCCTTAAAAAACACGTCAGCCTTAACAGCCACGCTGTTAAGCCTCACTACAAAATCGCTCCCGGCGATAAAATTATCGTTGATATACAGGACGAGAAAAAAGCGCTGGTGGCTTCGGAAAACATCTCTTTGAAAATTATCTACGAAGATGATGATATCCTTGTGATTGATAAGCCTTCGGGTTTAGTTGTGCATCCGGCGGCAGGTAACAGAACCGGGACTCTTGTCAACGCGCTTTTAAATTATACCGAAAAACTTTCCACAGTCCACCCCGAGCGCCCCGGAATTGTCCATCGCCTTGATAAAGATACGTCGGGAGTCATGGTAGTCGCTAAAAATAATAAGGCCCACTATAAGCTGGCAAAAAAATTCGCTGTTCACGCTATTAAGAAGAAATATGTAGCGATAGTCAGCGGTATACTGGAATTTGATGAGGGCATAATTGATTTGCCTATCGGCAGGCATAAGGGTGATTTCAGGCGTCAGAACGTAAGCTTTGTGAATTCAAAAGAGGCCGTTACCAGGTATAGGGTTTTGAAGCGTTTAGATGATAAGACTTTAGTAGAGCTTACGCCTGATACCGGCAGGACTCATCAGCTGCGCGTGCACCTCGCGCATTTAGGGCATCCTATATTAGGCGATGTCAAATACGGCAAAGAAGATTTTCCGCGCCTGGCATTGCACGCTAAGGAGTTGGATTTCATTCATCCTATAACCGGCAAAGAAATGCATTTTTCATCTCCCTTGCCCAAAGAGTTCCGAGGCCTGTAGGGGCGCCATTTATGGCGTCCGGAAGAACGTGTCAGCACATCCGTAGGGGCGCGATTCATCGCGCCCGCAACACGCGTCCGAACAAACGGGTTTGATAAATCAAACCCCTACAGACGTGTAACGATTGATAATATAATGCGTGGCGTCCTAACGAACGGGCCGCATAAATGCGGCCCCTACTTAACACATCTGTAGGGGCGTGATTTATCACGCCCGCAACAATAATCTTAGGGACAAAAATAGCTTGCATTTTTGTAAGTCCTTGCTATAATTCAAAATATACGTTTAAACAAGAAATAACCCGTCTTAATAATTTAAGCATTTTTTTTAATTGGAGGTGTTACAATGGCGGATAAGGCAAAAGGGCCGGTAGTAATCCTTATACTTTTTCTGATTATTTCCCTCGCCGTAGCGGGCTTAGGTTTTCTCGCTTTGCAAAAAGAAAAACAAACAAACACAAGCCTTTCCCGTAAAATAGAAGAATTGGAATCGTTGAGGCGTCTATCCGAAGATAAGGCTGCCCAGCTTACGCAGCAAGTAAGCGTTTTGCAGAAAACTGCCGACGAAACTACCACCCGCCTTACCGCGGCAAGCGATGAATTGCAAACCGCGAATAAGGCGAAAGAGGATGCTTTGTTCGATGCCTCGCGGGTTAAGGAGAAATTAGCCGCGGCTGAAAACGCAAGGTCTGACGCGTTAAACAAATTAAAATCCGCCGAATCTGATCTGAGAAATGCCCGTGATGAACTTGTATCGTTAAAGGCAGCCAAGGATGACCTTCAAAAGAAATTGAAAGACCTGGAAACAAAAGGTTCAAGCGTTCAGCTGGATAAAATTGTCGTGCCTTCAGCCGCTGAAAATAATACCGCAGCCCCTGCGGCCGCCCCAGGCGAACAACCTAAGCAGGCCGCGGAAACAGCAAAGCAATCCGCGGTTTTGGAAGGCAAGGTTTTAGTGGTCAATAAAGACTATGATTTTATCGTCGTTAACTTAGGCCGTAAGGATAATGTTAACGTCGGAGATATCCTATCAATCGCACGCAAAAATAAGAAGCTCGGCGAGTTCAAAATAGAAGAGGTAAGGGATACAATGTCTGTGGCAACACCTCTTACCAAAGGCCTTACCGCTCAGATTCGCGAAGACGACAAAGCGGTTGTGAAATAAAATCGGTTGACAGGGGTTTTGCGCCCTGCTATATTTTAACAATATGAGTAGATTAAGTAGAATAAGTAACAGCCTAAGGCATTATTTAAATTATGTTTTAGGCCTTTTTTCTACCAACGACATGGGCATTGACCTTGGCACTGCCACAACGCTTGTCTATGTCAGGGGCGAAGGCATTGTTTTGTGCGAGCCTTCAGTCGTCGCTATCGAAAAAGCCACAAACCGGGTTTTGGCTGTAGGCTTAGAGGCAAAACGGATGTTGGGAAAAACTCCCGGGGATATCCTTGCTATCCGGCCGATGAAAGACGGCGTTATCGCTGACTTTGAAGTTACCGAGGCTATGCTGCGTTATTTCATTAAGAAAGCTCAGCATCATTGGGTAATGGCAAGGCCGCGGATGGTTATCGCCATACCTTCGGGCATCACGGAAGTCGAGAAGCGGGCGGTCCGGGAATCCGCCGAGCGCGCCGGCGCAGGCTCCATCTATTTGATCGAGGAGCCCAAGGCCGCGGCTATCGGCGTAGGCCTGCCCATACAGGACCCCATCGGCAATATGATTATCGATATCGGCGGAGGCACGACGGAGATCGCGGTTATTTCCTTAGGCGGCATTGTTTTCGCCCGCTCAATACGTATCGGCGGCGACGAAATGGACCAGACAGTTACCGAATACCTTAAAAAACAATATAACCTTATGGTCGGCGAGCGCACAGCCGAGGATATAAAAATTAAAATCGGTTCAGCATATAAGCTTGATGAAGAGTTGTCCCTTGATGTAAAGGGAAGAGATCTGGTCGCGGGCCTGCCTAAGACTGTCACTATAACTTCCGAAGAAATACGCGACGCGCTTCACGAACCTGTGCAGTCGATTTTAGAGTCGGTAAGGATAGTTCTTGAAAGGACCCCGCCGGAATTGGCAGCGGATTTGATAGAGCATGGGATTATGATGGCCGGAGGAGGTTCTTTATTGCGCGGTTTGGACAGGTTGATTTCCGAAGAGACCGGCCTTCCCGTGCACATTGCCGACGACCCCACCACAGCAGTAGCGATGGGTACGGGTAAAGTCCTCGAAGAAAACAGCTTCTTTAAACGCCTGACCCTGCCTCTTAAATACCGGGATTAATCATTACGGCCTTCTGATGTGTACACGCCTAGAATAAAAAAACCTCGCCTTAATTATTTTTTTCTTGCCGCAATAATTCTCGTTATTTTTATTGCCTTGTTTAGGGATGCTGTTGTCAGCATTACCCGGGTGCCGCTTCTTGTGTTTTCGGACTTTGCCAAAGACGCAAAAGGCTTATATACCTATAAGTTTATCCTTAATGAAAATATAAAATTAAGGCGCCAGTCTGACGAGCTAAAAAAAGAAATTGTTCAACTTGATGAACTGCGCCTTGAAAATCAGCGGCTTAAGGATGTCCTTTCTTTAAGAGAAAACTCGCCGTTTGTAAGTACCGCGGCTAATGTTATCGGATGCGACCCCAATAACTGGTCTAGCGGAGTGGTTATTGATAAAGGAAAAGCGCAAGGCATAAAAGTAGGCAATTCTGTAATTACCGGCATTGGGTTGGCCGGCAGGGTAACTGATATAGCGGATAGCACTTCAAAGGTTATGCTGTTAGATGACCCGGACAGCTGTTTTGCCAGTATCATTCAGCGCACAAGAGAAGAGGGGCTTGTCTGCGGCACGCTTACAGGAAAACTTATTTTGCGTTATCTGGATAAAAACAGCGGCGTCAAAGAGGGCGATGTAATATTGACTTCCGGAACAGGCAATAGCCCCGCGGATTTAATTATAGGGTTTGTTGACGCGGTTAAAAAAGACAGATTCGGTTTCCTCTTATGGTGTTCTGTCCAGCCCGCGGTAAACCTCCGCCGTGTCGAAGAGGTTTTGGTGATCAAGGAGCATTAATTAACTCTATCAGGCTGTTCCGAATGAATATTTGCCAGCGTCATTGCGAGGAGCTGTTGTTTGCTATTCGGCGACGAAGCAATCTCGTTTTTTCCCGCTCTATCGCTGGACACATTGGCGGGATTCCGCCTATAGTAAAACTGAAAGCGGAAAAAAGCGAGATTGCTTCGTCACAGATATGCCAAGCGAGAGTTCCTCGCAATGACAGCGTGATATGGCCCAGCCTGCCGAGTTGGGTGTTGTAATTATAATAATCCGAAAATGCCACACGATAATAAAATCATCTGGTATAGGGCGTTGGTAACTTTATTCGCGCTGGGGATATTGCAGGTATGCGTTATTCCTGTATTCTGGCATTTTAGGATTAAGCCGGACCTGCTTTTGATTTTTGTTTTGGTTTCGGGTTTTACTTTTAAGGCGCGGAAGTTTTTTTTATTGGCGGCATTAGGAGGGCTGTTTAAAGATATTTTCGCGGTATCGTATTTCGGGCTGAATTTATTTTTCTTTCTGTTTGACGCAGGCTTAGTTTATTTTACCCTGCGTTATATTAACCGGGATACGCCGTATCTTGAATTTATTTTAACTGCCGGCGCGGTAATATTAAATTATCTGTTGTTTACGGTAATCTTTAAGAGGCCGTATATTTTAATAGGTTTTCTCGAAGCCTTCCTGAATTGTGTTGTCCTTGCCGTGTTTCTTAAGGCGCGTATTTTAGGCGCGGAGCAAAATACGCGCCTTGTTTGTTGAAGGATTGACTTACCAAGCCCGTTTCGCCGGGCGCGATAAATCGCGCCCCTACAGGTATGCTGCGGGATGTCTGTAGGGGTCGGATTTATCCGACCCGTTTCGTCGGGCGTTGTTGCTTGGCCGCGGGCGCGATAAATCGCGCCCCTACAGACGTGTTGACAATCGCAGCCACGAATTGTAGGGGCAGCATTTATGCGGCCCGTTTCGGCTAAAATAAATATATGCGCACAGATAAAGTTAAGCTTATTATAGAAGGCCTGTTTTTGATTTTATTCTGCCGGCTTATTTTTATGCAGATTATAGCGGGAAATTATTTTTACTCTTTAAGCAAAAAAAACTGTATTAGGGTAATCCCTTCAGCCGGCGCCAGGGGCAGGATACTTGACCATAATAAGAATATCATTGTCGATAGCCATCTTTCCTATAATATCAGCGTCCTTGCGCAGGAATTCCGCCGTAATAAAGACACCCTTTATAAGCTGGCGTCTTTATTAGATAGAAAGCCGTCAGAAATAAATAAAATCATCAGGAAGGATTTTATTTCTTCTTTTACCCCTATAGCCATTGACAGGGATACTTCCCGCGGGAAAGCCATACTTATTGAGGAGAATAAATTTCAGCTGCCGGGCGTCATTGTCCAGCTTGTCCCTAAGCGCAATTATCCTTATGGCGGCCTGGCATCTCATGTAATCGGGTATTTGTCGCAGATAGATTCCTGGCGGCTTACCCGGCTTAAAGATTATGGCTATAAATTGAAGGATACCGTCGGAGTAACCGGCGTGGAAGAGATGTTTGACAGTCCCTTGCGCGCGCAGGACGGCGGCATGCAGATACAAGTCGACCATAAGGGCAGGCTTAACAAAGTCATCGGTTTCAGGGAACCAACCGATGGCATGGATTTGCGTTTAACCCTCGAGCTTAAAATACAGAAGATAGTGGAGGAGGAATTCGCGGGGAAGAAAGGCGCGGCAGTGTTTATGGCTCCGTCAAGCGGAAGGATAATAGCGCTGGCGTCAAGCCCCGGGTTTTTGCCGGAGAAGTTTTTAGATAAAGACAGTTCTTCTTACGTGTCATCCGTTATATCCGCAAGCGATTCGCCGATGGTAAACCGCGCTGTTTCGGGCCAGTATCCGCTTGGTTCTGTTTTCAAAATCATTTCAACTATTAGCGCGTTGGAACAGAAGAAGATCACCCCTGATAAAAGGTTTATCTGCACAGGTAGGATAGCTATCGGTAATAGGATTTTTAATTGCATGGAGACGCATAATTCGCAGAACCTCGCGGAGGCTATCGCGCATTCCTGTAATATTTATTTTTACCGCCTGGCAATTTTACTTGGGCCCGATTTGCTTACCGAATATTCTTTGAAGTTAGGATTAGGTAAACCGACGGGAATAGATTTGTATTATGAATCTTATGGTTATGTCCCGTCGGCTTTAGCGGCGAAGATTAAATTGAGGCCCTGGTATGATGGAGATACCGCGAATTTTGGCATCGGGCAGGGGGAGCTTTTGGTTGTGCCTATACAGGCGGCGAGGCTTATGGCGGCAGTTGTAAACGGAGGAAAACTGGTTAGGCCTTATATCGTCGAGGCCTTAGGAGAAAAAGAAATAGCCCGCGCTCCTGTAGTTGAGGATTTGCGTCTGGATGAAGCGAACCTTAAAATTGTCAGGGATGCCTTAAGACAGGTTGTGGCTTCCGAGACAGGCACAGCCCATCTTTTGGATTTTCCGGATTTTCATATTGCCGGTAAGACCGGCACAGCGCAGGTTTCCGGTAAATCCGCGCACGGATGGTTTGTGGGTTTTGCTCCGTTTGAGAATCCGAAGTTCGTATTTTGTATCTTTCTGGAAAACTGCGGCTCAAGCGCTTACGCGGTTATGACCGCGCGGCAAATTTTTCAACGAATGATCGATGAGGGGTTAGTTTGAATGGGTTTCTTTCTGCGTCATTGCGAGGAGCTTTCGTTAGCACGCGGCGACGAAGCAATCCCGTTTTTAAAAACGAGATTGCTTCGTTACTGACATACAAAGCGAGGGTTCCTCGCAATGACAATAATTTTACGGTTTCTCGGTTACTATAACTTAACATGCGCACATACGTTATCCCGATAGCAGCATTAATCATCGTCTGCCTTAGCCTGTTTACGCTTTACAGCGCCACATACGGCAGGGGGCCGTTAGAGCAGGGTTCGGTTTTTATCCGCCAGCTTACCTGGATTGTTTTGGGATGGCTTGTGTTTTTTATCTTCAGCCGTATCTCTTACCGCAAGTTGTTGAATTTTATTTACCCTTTTTACATCGTGGTCACATTTTTACTGCTTCTGGTTTTGGTGGTTGGCGCCGCGCGCCTTGGCGCTCAGCGCTGGATAAAAATATGGTGGTTTAATTTACAGCCATCGGAATTCGCCAAGATAGCGGTAGTTTTGGTTTTAAGCCACTACTTCAGCCGTAAAGGGATAGAGGATATTTCTCTGAATACATACCGGCTTTCTTTTTACCGGGGATTATGTGTCCCGTTTTTTATCATCATAATTCCTTTTGCCCTGATTTTCAAACAACCGGATTTAGGCACTGCCCTTATTGTTATGTTTATTCTTCTGGGGATGGCATATTTTAGCGGCGTAAAAGCCCGTTATGTCGTAGGCGTTATCGGGAGCGCGATTTTGCTTAGCCCGGTTTTATGGCATTTTCTTAAAGGTTATCAGAAGGACCGGCTGATGGTTTTCTTAAATCCCAATTCCGACCCGCTGGGCGCCGGATACACGATTATCCAGTCAAAGATTGCTATTGGTTCGGGCCGCCTATTTGGCAAGGGCTGGCTTGCCGGGACACAGGGCCAGCTTAATTTTCTGCCTGAAGCGCATACAGATTTTATCTTCGGGATTTTTGGCGAAGAGACAGGTTTTTTAGGCTGCGCTATTCTGCTTTTTCTGTATTATCTTATAATCCGCAAAGCCTTTGAAATAGCCTCCAGCGTCGACGATAATTTCGGCAAGCTTCTTGCTTTCGGGATTGCTTCGATGCTGGGTATGCAGGTTTATATCAATGTCTCGATGACAATGGGAATTTCTCCGGTTGTGGGCGTGCCGCTTCCGTTGATGAGTTACGGCGGCTCCAGTATCATATTGAGTTTTATGAGTTTGGGGATTTTGTATAATATTGAGAATAGAGGGTGAAGTTGAAAAACGAACGGGTCGGATAAATCCGACCCCTACAGACGTACCGCGGCCACCCTGTAGGGGCGCGATTTATCGCGCCCGAAGGTACGAGTCAGCACATCCGTAGGGGCG
>CAKKQA010000175.1 GCA_919901925.1 Omnitrophica bacterium GWA2_41_15
TGCCGCGCATTTTGCGGTATGTCTGTAGGGGCCGGATTTATCCGGCCCGTTCGCCGGGCGGTGTCGCGGCATGCGATAAATCGCGCCCCTACAGGCGCGTTGTCAGATGTTGCCTGAAATCTCGTAAGCCGAATATTATACTTTAACTTTTCTCCGGCTACTCTTTATAATACGTCTCTAACGCCTGCTTTATATCCGCGGAAGTAGAAACAAATATCTGCACACTGCATCCGGTAATTGTCTCCACATCCTCAACCGCCTGCTCGTTTAAAGGGTTGCTCATCGCGATACTCAAGGTGTTGGCAATTTTATCGACAGGCAGTAAACAATACTGGCGGGCTACGCGTTCGGGAATAATCTTAATAAGCTGGCGGTCTAGCTCATAATTTGCCAACGGCAAATAAGCAAACCCGTACTGTGTAGTCAGCGCCTTGGCTATTTCTTCTTCTGTGGTAAACGTTAGGCTCACCAACAACTCACCGATTAAACCGCCTTTATCTTTCTGAAGCTCCAGCGCCTCCTCCAGCTGTTTAGGAGTAATAACTCCCCTCTCTATGAGAAGGTCACCCAACCGTTTATTGACTATTTTTTTATTTGGCATAAGTGTTCACCTTACCAAGACTATAAGTTACAACTTAAAAACGACACCTAACCTCGGGGGTTTCAGCGTGCCAAGCAACACCCAACCCCCGAGGTTTCAACTTTGCCGCCACGCATTGTAGGGGCTTGATTTATCAAGCCCGTTTCGTCGGGCGCGATAAATGGCGCCCCTACGGATGTGCTATCGCGTACTTTCGGGCGCCATAAATGGCGCCCCTACAGATGTGCTGGCTCGCATTTCCGGGCGCCATAAATGGCGCCCCTACAGGGAGAGCTGCTGCATGCCGCGCATTTTGCGGTATGTCTGTAGGGGCCGGATTTATCCGGCCCGTTCGCCAGCATGATATGCCATTGCGTGTCTTCGGGCGCGATAAATCGCGCCCCTACGGATGTGCTGAAATGAATCACGCTTTATTCAACGCGCCTTCGGCGCAGGATATCAATTCAACAGCATTTACTCCATCCAATGGATTCTCGGCAACGCCGACGCCAAGCGCTAATTTCTTCGCGCCTTCGATTTCATCCTTAAAAAGATACTCAACCTTATTCTGCAATTCTTCGGCTATTTTCTGCGCCTGGCGCTTATTCCTCTCGGGAAGAATAACCGCGAACATCGCGTCATCATATCTGCCCACACGGTCTATTTCGGTCACACTGCTTTTAAAACAAGAAGCAACCTTTTTCAGAGCCGCCTCCGAGATGATCAAGCCGTGCGCGTCCTGAAACTGCGCGAATTTGTTTATAGACGCAAGGATAATACTGCAAGGCCGTTGTTGCATTATAGCACGTTTGATTTCTTCATCAAGCCGGTTACGGATAAACTGCCTATTGTAAAGCCCGGTCAGAGTATCTTTTATTTCTAATTCATCGATCCGGCGGGAAAGAAAATCATTCTCGACAGCGATGGAAAGCTGCTTAGCAAAAATATCAAGCAGTTCATAATCGTCTTTGTCATAAGCAAAACCGATATGGATGTTGCCTATAGCTAAAACTCCCATCGGCTTATGATGCCAGAATATAGGCACACAGAGTAGATTTTTTAATCCCAGGGCGGACGCGAATTTCTGGCAATGATGATTAGGGTTTTGAGAATCAACCACCTCTATCGCGTGTTTTTTAAACATCCGGACAAAACATTCATTATGTTCAGAAAAACTAAAAGTATAAACATCTTCGAGATTAAGGCCGTTCTGGGCTTTTAACTTAAACTCACTGTCCTGCGCGAACAGTATGAAACCCGCGGATGAATCCCCTAAGCCTTTTGCCTTATCAAGGCAGAAATGCAGGACATCGTCTATCTTTGCCTGCTGGCTGATCATCGCGGATAACTGCAGTAAAGCCGATAAGACAGTCATGCGCTTTTGTATGTCAAAACTTATCTTGGCAGTCATAAAACTGTAATCCTCAAGTTTTGTCATATTCTCTTTGATCTTTCGATTGAGATGGCCTAACGCGGTACCCAGCTGGCCGATTTCATCATCGCTTTTTATCTCAATATGTTTTGTGGGGCCGCCTTTAACAATAGACTGCGCCTCTTTACTTAAAAAAGCTGCCTGCGCTATAATCTGCCTGACTATGATATACCCTAAAGCGGGAATAACAACCATCAATAAAACCACCAAATACATGTGTTTCCTAGTGACAAAGATTTCAAAAAGGCTGGGAAAGAGATAATTCAAAGAAATCAAAATCGGGATTACCGACATAAGGCAACTGGCGGCGAGCAGTTTAAGTTTTATGCTTCGGGAAGAAAAAGAAACCCAATTAGCCATACCTTCCTCCGCTTTTCACCTAAGCCCTTACTTTGATAGTACATTCTATCGCCGCAAGGAACTAGGTAACCCTATAATATATCGCAAGATACGTTACGTCAAGGGGTTTCAGTTGCGGTGCGCGATAAATCGCGCCCCTACAGGTATGTCTGTAGGGGTCGGATTTATCCGACCCGTTCGCCAGCATGATATGCCATCGCGTGTCTTCGGGCGCCATAAATGGCGCCCCTACAGATGTGTTGACTCGTACCTTCGGGCGCGATAAATCGCGCCACTACGGATGTGTTGACTCATACCTTCGGGCGCGATAAATCGCGCCACTACAGATGTGTTGACTCGTACCTTCGGGCGCGATAAATGGCGCCACTACGGATGTGTTGACTCATACCTTCGGGCGCGATAAATCGCGCCCCTACAGGTATGTCTGTAGGGGTCGGATTTATCCGACCCGTTTGCCGTACCTATACATTGTTTTACATAATTATATGCTGCCAAGGAAGGATTTCCTCGGGAGATCTTTCGCGGGCGTAAAACGATAACAGGATATTATTTTTTTCAAAAGCGTCTTTCCATTTCTGAAAATTAAAATGCTCGGGCCAACTGTCAAGGAGGCAGCCGCTTTGATAAGCAAACAGTAAAACCTTTCCCAGATTCCTGTCTCCCCTTGAAAAAGCCGCCTCTAACAGACAGGTTTCTAAATTATGAAAATTAAGTTTTATCCTGCGGGGTAAACTCTTTGCCCTGCTTCTTAAATATTCTCTTTTTTTAAACAAGCTATACGCGACCGCCATCGGCTCTCTTTGAAAACCGGTGTGCGGTTTGGGAATAAAAAATGAAATACTTAAAGTAACTTCAGCGGGAAATCCCGCGGCCTCTTTTCTTAAAGATGATACTTTCTTGGCGATTTCAATTATTCCGTCCAAATCCTCGTCAGTTTCCGAAGGAAGCCCGAGCATAAAATACAATTTCACAGACTGCCAGCCATTCTGGTAAGCCTTTAAAACCGCCGCGTATAATTCTTCCAAATCAAAATCTTTATGTATAAAATCCCTTAATCTATCCGACCCTGCCTCGGGAGCAAAAGTTAAAGTAGACTTGCGCACCTTTGCCAAGTATTGCGTGACATCGCCAAGATAAGCCTTAGGGCGCAAAGAAGGCAAAGATATCCCTATTGCCTGTTCCTCAAACTTTTTACTGACAGAGGCAACCACATCGGATAAATAAGGGTAATCGCTGGTTGATAAACTAAAAAGCGATATTTCTTCATAACCGGAATTTTTTGTAATCTCTTCGATTATCTCCAAGACTTTTTCTTTAGAGCGTATCCTCGGCTTATGA
>CAKKQA010000176.1 GCA_919901925.1 Omnitrophica bacterium GWA2_41_15
CCCTACAGGGTGGTTGCGGCATGCCTGTAGGGGTTTGATTTATCAAACCCGTTCGCGTGTTTCGGGCGCCATAAATGGCGCCCCTACAGATGTGCCGCGCGTTATAATTGTCAATCGCTGTATGTTGTTTCGGGCGCGATAAATCGCGCCCCTACAGGTATGTTACGGTATGTCTGTAGGGGCCGCATTTATGCGGCCCGTTCGAAAGCTTTATAAACAAATATATTTTATCGCAATATGCTATATCATCTCCTCTATTCCTTCAAGGACATCAATCCTTTTTTTAACGTCTTCCGCTATATAACATTCAGGTCTGTTTTGGCCGCGGTAACGGCTTTTCTTATAAGTATTATTCTTGGGCCGTTTATTATTAAGAAGCTGGCCGAATGTAAAATCGTCCAGCAAATAAGAGGCAGCGATGTAAGCGCTCCTTTGCATGACATGCATAAGGATAAGGCCGGGACACCGACGATGGGAGGGATAGTAATATTATTAAGTATCCTTACGGCTGTGTTTCTTTGGGGAGAATTAAATAACAGGTATGTCTTTTTTACGCTTTTAGTAATGGTTTGGCTGGGGATAGCCGGTTTTATAGACGATTATATAAAATTAAAATTAAAGCGTTCCAAGGGGTTAGGGATTCTCGCGAAGTTTATCATGCAGTGTTCTATAGGTATAGTTATCGGTTTTCTGGCTTATTGCGACCCGAATTTAAGTACCCGATTGGACGTGCCATTTTTTAAAAATATTGTTTTGAATTTAGGCATATTTTATATTGTGTTTGTGACGGTGGTTATCGTCGGCGCCTCCAACGCGGTTAACCTTACCGACGGTTTAGACGGCCTGGCAATCGGCTGTACGATCATGGTGGCGTTGGCATACAGTGTTTTATGCTATGTTTCCGGCCACGCCATTTTCAGCACGTATTTGTTTATCCCTCATATCCCGGGCACTTCAGAACTGGCGGTTATTTGCGCTTCGATTGTGGGCGCGGGTTTAGGTTTTTTGTGGTTTAATTGCCATCCTGCGAGCGTGTTTATGGGCGATATCGGCTCGTTGTCTTTGGGCGGGGCGCTGGGAGTGGTAGCAGTATTTATCCGTAAAGAACTTTTACTGATGATTGTCGGCGGCATATTTGTAATGGAGGCGTTGTCGGTTATTTTGCAGGTCGCCTCTTACCGCTTAAGGAATGGGAAAAGGATATTCAAATGTTCTCCGCTGCATCATCATTTTCAAATGCTCGGCTGGCATGAGAATAAGATTATCGTAAGGTTTTGGATTGTGGGCGCGATACTCGCGGTGTTAACGCTGATGACGTTGAAG
>CAKKQA010000177.1 GCA_919901925.1 Omnitrophica bacterium GWA2_41_15
AAACATTCCCTATCCCTTTGACAAACAGACAAACGGAAGTTTTTATAACACGGGCTGCAATCCAGCTTCTTCCTCAAAACAATATGCCGGCTTTCATCAGGCGGATACGGGCCGTAAACTTTCGGGTCAACAGGCCCAAAAAACGAAACCGTCTTTTTCCCGAGTGCCACGGCGATATGCAAAGGCCCGCCGTCGTTAGTAATCAATATTTCAGACCTGTCAACAACCGCGGCAAACTGCCCTAAAACCGTTTTGCCGCCTAAGTTAATTACCGGATGTTTTAATTTATTTTCCAAAGAAATAAGCTTCTCTTGTTCCTTCTGATCCCCTAATATTATAATCTGGGCGGCGAATTTTTCAATAAGTTTATCGATTAAAACACAATAATTTTCAATATCCCAATGCTTTAACCCTGCATCTTTTCCCCAACTTGCCCCGCCGCAAGGCGAAACAGAAATGATCAACTTTGAGGCATCAATCCGTTTGTTTCTAAAGAGCTCTTCGGCAAAAGCCTTATCTTTCTCATCCAAAAACAACTCCAGCTTTTTATTGGTTACAGAAATCCCCAACAAAGACAAAACCTGCGCGTAATACTCAACCATATGCCTGTCATTGTATCCATCTAGTTTAAGTGAATTCGTAAGGTAAAAACCTTTATTTCTGTAATCATAACCGATCCTTTTCTTTATCTTTGAAAGCCATAGCAAAAATCTCAAATTGGCAGCCAAGGAAAAATCAACCGCCGCATCAAATTTTCCTTCCTTGATGCTGCGGATAAACCAACGGAATTCAAATGCCCATTTAATAAGCGAGCTCTCCTGCAGTTTCTTGAAATCATCCCGCTCGTATACAAAAACCTTATCCACATAAGGATTTACTTTGATTATTGGTTCGGCGCGTTTATTGCATAGATAGCCGATTTTGCCAGAAGGGAATTTTTCTTTTAAAGCGCGTATTACCGGAGTGGTGAATAAGACATCTCCGATGCCAAAAGGGTTAACTATTAAGACATTCATCGCCTAAAATCATCCTCAAATCTCTCTATATCGTCCTCTTGCAGGTAACTGCCGGTCTGGACCTCGACAATTTTTAAAGGCGATTTTTGCGGATTTTCCAGCCGATGCTTAGTGTCCCTGGGTATATAAATACTTTCGTTACTGCGGACAATCTTTACCCGCGAGCCGCAGGTGACTTTAGCAATCCCCGAAACCACCACCCAGTGTTCGGCGCGCTTATTATGAAGCTGCAGGCTTAAGCGCTTATACGGGTCTATTTCAACCAGTTTTATCTTAAAGCCGTTTCCAACCTGCAAAATAGTGTAAGAACCCCATGGCCGTTTATCCGTCATATGGACTATGTGTTCTTTACGATCGGATAATTTAAGCTTATCCACTATGGTTTTTACTTCCTGCGCCCTCTCTTTGGCGCAAACTAAAAGCGCGTCAGGAGTATCGGCAATAACCAAATCCTTTAAACCTATTGTTCCAATAAGCCGGTTAGAGCGGCTTAATACGCATATGCCTTTGCTAGAAACATCTATAGAATCTGCCTGAATAATATTTCCGTCAGAATCTTTAACTATTACCTCGTTTAACGCGTCCCAACTGCCCAAATCCGTCCATTGAAAATCCGCAGGCACCAGGGCTATTTTTTTAGAATGTTCCATAATCCCGTAATCCACGGAAATAGGATTTATCCGTCCCCACACCTTAACTATATCATCTTTATCTTTTATTACAGATAAAACACTGTATAAATCCGGAAGGAACTTTTTCAATTCATCCAAGAATACAGATACTTTCCAGACAAATATCCCGCCATTCCAGTAATAGTTTTTATCCGCTATGTATTTTCTTGCCTGGCTTAAGTTCGGCTTCTCTAAAAACTTTTCCACAAGAAAATAACTTAACCCTTTACCCTTAACCCTTAACCCTGTTTTTACATATCCATAGCCTGTCGATGGCTTTGTCGGTTTTATCCCTATCGTTACCAGGAAGCCTTCTTGCGCGCAAGACACAGCCTTATCCAGGCAATCTTTGAATTTATCCTCGCCCTTAATAAAATGGTCCGCGGGAAAAACCGCAAGAATCGCGTCCTTATCTTTTTTTTCAATCAATTTAGCGCAGAGGCCGATCGCCGGAGCAGTATTCTTGCCCTCAGGTTCAAGGATGAGATTACTTTCAGGAATATGCAAGGATGCGGTTTGCTTTTTTAATTCATAATAATATGTGCTGTTGGAAACTATATAGGTATGGCTTGGGATTATTGTGCCTTTTAAACGCTTGATTGTATTTTGCAGCAGGCTTTCGCCTCCTATGATTTTCATAAATTGTTTAGGCTCAAGTTCCCGGCTAAACGGCCAAAAACGGCTTCCTACGCCGCCGGCTAATATGAGCGCGTAAACATTCTTAAAATTATCCGAGCATTTTTTTTGCCGCATTCCAAACCTCTTCCGTTTCAATATTACCAATATAATCGTTTTCGATAATAACATTCTTGACGCCGACAGGCCCCCAGCGGCGGGCGCTTACCGAAGCCGGGGATGAGCGAAAAAGCGCGACCACTCCTATCCCTAAAATCGCTGCCAGATGCATTGGGCCGGAATCATTAGTTATAATAAGCCTGCATTTCTTTAATAAAGCCGCCAGCTCTATCAGGCTTATCTTACCAACTAAATCAATTAGATGCAATCCTCGTGTAAATTCTTTAGCTTTAAGTCTCTCTTCTTTTCCTCCTATCAAAACAACCTTAGAACTATCTTCCCGGTTTAATTTGGCAACCAGCGCCTGAAACTTTTCTTTCGGCCATTCTTTTTCCGGATTGCTAGCCCATGGATGTACGGCGATGAAACCATCACCACCTATGCCTAATTCCTCAACTTTTAAACCACTAAAAGCCTCTGGTTTCACGTTCAAAGGAAAACGTATATCGGATAGGCGAACATCAATACCCAGAACCCTTAAAAGATCAAAGTTATAATCCACCTCGTGCCTTAAGCCCTCAAACTTTTTATCTTCAATCTTTCTGTTTAGCAAAAATCCGCATTTACGGTTATATCCAACGCGAAAAGGGATACCACATAAAAAACCATAAACATGAAACTCTTTGCTGGGATTTGAAATCAAGGCTAAATCACACCCTATCGGCCTTATCTTCTGCATTAAAGCTATTTTCTCGCCAAATTTATGCCTTTTTGAACTATCCCAACATATAACCCTATCCACGGCCGGAATCGCTCTAGCCAATTCTTCTAATTCAGGCTTAACAACAAGTGTTATT
>CAKKQA010000178.1 GCA_919901925.1 Omnitrophica bacterium GWA2_41_15
AAAGCTTTGAGGATACTCAATGTCCTGCCTGAAACAACATATTAATCAAATTCAATATATATTTTATCATAGCTAAAACAAACCTTCAAGGCAGAATAAGATAATACTTAAAAAATAAAATTCCTGACTTCTATCATTTAATGTCCCAGCCATAAAAATTGTTTATGCCTTTCTACCCCGCCCTGAGATCCTTCGCTCCGCTCCAGGATGACATTATTGGCGCTTTTTTCAAGAGGCTCATAAATAAAAAGTTAAAACTGAGCTATTTTAAGCTATGATAACCTTTAAGTTTTTCGCTATGGTTTTGAATTATTACTTTATACGAAGGAAATACCTTTGATTCCGGATTGTCCGGGTTAGGAAAATCATGTGTTTTTCGACAGCAGGTTTTGGATGTGTTACAATTTGCATACTAAATATTATGTCAGAGAAACTTAATCTCACTATCCTTATTAAAGGCGGTGGCGAGGTAGGAACGGCCGTAGCTCACCGCCTGGCCCAATGCCATTTCCGTGTGTGTATTACTGAAATCGCCAACCCGCTGGCGGTCACGCGGGAAGCTACTTTTTGCGAAGCAATATACGAGGGGGAAAAAACCGTTGAGGGTATAACAGCGAGAAGAATAGACACACCACAACAGGTATTTAAAATATGGGAGACTGGCGAGGTTCCAATCATAGTTGATCCCGATAGCCAGAGCAAAAGTCTGATTCACCTTCACGTCTTCGTTGATGCCATCATGGCCAAAAAGAATACCGGAACAAGTATGCAAGATGCTCCTCTGGTTATAGGCCTTGGGCCGGGTTTTACAGCCGGGCAGGATGTACATATTGTTATCGAGTCCAACAACAGCAACAACCTGGGACGGATAATCCTTGAGGGGGGCGCCGAGGCTAATACCGGTATCCCTATCCCTGTTGGGGGTCATTCGTTTAACCGTGTCTTCCATCCCCCGGTAGACGGCCAGTTCACATCCGATAAGAAAATTGGCGCTTCTATAGTCCCCGGGGACATCATTGGCTATGTTGAAGGACATGCCCTTAAAGCCGAAATCAAAGGCATCCTCCGTGGGCTTATCCGTAGCGGTGTAATGGTCAACAAAGACACCAAGCTGGCAGAGATCGACCCCTTGGCCCGGATCGAGGACTGCGCTCGCATCCGAGCCCTGCCCAG
>CAKKQA010000179.1 GCA_919901925.1 Omnitrophica bacterium GWA2_41_15
CAGAGGATTGTTGACCAGTATATATGCGGTGTCTGCGTTAAAGCTTGCAAGGGTAAAAATGGCTAAGGTGAATATTCATATCGAAGCATTATCAAAAATAGCCCAGGCAATTACTTCGGATTTATACCTTGAGGATATCCTTAGGCTTATTGTTACGGTAACTGCCCAGACTTTGGGTTCGAAAATATGCTCGCTTATGCTTCTGGACGAGGTAAATCAAGAGTTGATTATCAAGGCAACTCAATCAATGTCTGTTGACTATAATAAAAAGACGCCTTTAAAAATCGGGGAAGGCGTTGCCGGCAAGGTTGTCCTGGAAAAGAAGCCGGTTTGTATTTATGACGTTACAAAAGAAAAAGAATACAAGTATAAAGATATAGCTAAAAAAGAAGGGTTGGCATCTTTGTTGTGCGTGCCTCTTGTGGTTAAAAGTAAAGTAATCGGCGTTATTAATCTTTATACTTCAGAGCCGCACAAGTTTACCAACAACGAAATCCATATGCTTACTGCTGTGGCTAATCAGGCGGCGATGGTAATCGAAAATACGCAGTTATTGGTTAGGACTAAGGTAATTCAGGAAGAGTTGGAAACCCGTAAGCTCGTCGAGAAAGCTAAAGGTATATTAATGCGGCAAGAGGCAATAGGCGAAGATGAGGCCTACCGCACAATACAAAAGTATAGCATGAATTCACGCAAGTCAATGCGCCAAGTTGCCGAGGCGATTGTCACGGCGCAGGCGATTAAAGAAAAAAAATAATATGCTGGTTTGCCAGTTGGCCGGTTTACCAGTTAGCCAGTTAATAAAAAGATTTTATTTTTTAACAGGCCAACCGGCAAACTGGTTAACAGGCTAACTAAAAAAATGGACTGGACGATCTTTTTCACTTCATTCGGCGCGATATTTTTAGCGGAATTAGCGGATAAGACGGAAATCGCGGTTTTAAGCCTGACCGCCAAAACCAAATCCCCCTGGTCGGTATTCTGCGGAGCGATGTTTGCTTTCGCGGTTGCCACCTTGCTTGCGGTTTTACTCGGAGAGTTGGTGGCTAAAGCAGTCCCTATTCACATTTTGCGTTACATCAGCGCGGGCATATTTATCCTTATCGGCGTTTTGACATTGATAGGCAAACTTTAATTTCAACCTTGGGGTCAGGTCCCACGGTTGTTTGGGACCTGACCCCAAAGGGACAAAGGGAAACATGCAAGAAGCATTAGCGGTTAAAGAGGCGGCGAAGATTATCGGTATATCTATTCGCACTGCGCCTAAAAGCGGCGGGTTCGACGATATCGCGTATAAAATACTTACGGATAAACAGAAGAAGTCTATCGTACATAAATTCAAGGAAGTAGTAGGCGGGCTACAAAAAGAAAAATCATCCGATTTCAAAAAAGCGCTACAGCTTGATTGGAATAGCGACGCGGATGCTATTGACAAATCCGATTGTTTGCTTCTCGTTGGAGTAGAAGGTGCTAAGGCGCTGGGGTTAAACTGCGGCGGATGCGGCTTTGGAAACTGCGCGCAGTTTTCAAACGCGAAAAGGCCGCGGAATTTATCTATCCCCGGGCCATTTTGTATATTTAAAATTTTAGATCTGGGCATTGCCATATCCAGCGCGGCAAAAACGGCAGCGAATTTCAATATCGACAGCCGTATTATGTATAAGGCCGGCCTTGCCGCGGATAAGCTGGAATTGCTTAAAGGCTATAACCCGATTTTAGGTTTGCCGCTTTCAGCTTCGGGTAAGAATATATATTTCGATAGGAAAGAAAAATTAATGGCTAAAGAAATATGGGTAGGAATAAACAAGGCGAGGTGAAATAATGGACGAAATATTGGAGATATTAGAGAAAGACGCGCGCAGGACCCCGGAAGAAATCGCAAGGATGACCAAGAAGAATGCCGCATCCGTAAAACAGGCGATCAAGAAGTTTGAAAAAGACGGGGTAATTTTAAAATACAGGGCGGTAATTAATAAGGAGCTCATCCGTGACGAGGATTCAACCGTGCGGGCGTTGATCGAGGTAAACATTGTTCCCCAGAAGGATAGCGGATTTGATAAAATCGCCGAGAGGATTTATTCGTTCCCCGAAGTCACCAGTTGTTACCTTGTTTCGGGGACATATGATCTGTTGATTATCGTCGAGGGGAAAAATATCAATACAGTGGCTAGTTTTGTGGCGGAAAAGCTTTCTTGTATGGCAAACGTCCGCGGTACAGCCACGCATTTCCTCTTGAAGAAATACAAGGAAGACGGCGTGATCTTAAAGCGCAGGGAAGAGAATAAGCGGATTGCGATATCATATTAAAGTCAAAATTAAAAAGTCAAAAGTAAAAACCACAAGTAAAAAGTTAAAAGTAAAAAGGCAAAAGATAAAATTTAAAAAGATGGATAATATAATTTCCAAAAAAGTTCAGGAGCTGCAACCGTCAGGCATACGGGTGTTTTTTGACCTCGTCTTGGGGATGAAGGATGTGATATCCTTAGGCGTGGGAGAGCCGGATTTTGTCACCCCGTGGAATATCCGCGAGGCCGGGATATTTTCCCTCGAGCAAGGTTACACCAGCTATACGTCCAATAAAGGCTTGATGAAACTTAGGATGCAGGTATCCCGTTTTTTAAAAAACCGTTACGGGCTTGAATATGATCCGGATGACGAAATATTGATCACCGTCGGAGTGAGCGAGGCTTTAGACCTGGCTGCCCGCTCCTTGTTAAATCCCGGGGATAAGGTTTTGATCCCGGAGCCGTATTATGTTTCATATCCTGCTGTGGTCAGCCTATCGGGAGGCAATCCTGTTTGTATCTCCACGGCAAATAATAATTTTAAACTAAAACCGTCTGATATAGAGAAAAATTGCGATAAAAAGACAAAGGCGATCATTTTTAATTATCCCTCTAATCCCACAGGAGTTTCTTACACCAAAAAAGAGCTAATGGAGTTAGGAAAAGTTATTTTAAAACATAAGCTGTTTTTGATTACCGACGAGGTTTATGACGAGCTGACCTATGATTTCAGGCACACGCCTTTTGTGAGCCTGCCGGGGATAAAGAGCAGCGCGCTTTATCTTAACGGCTTTTCCAAGGCCTACGCAATGACCGGCTTCCGGGTCGGCTATGCCTGCGGCCCGAAGGAAATCATCGCGGCAATGACTAAAATACATCAATATACCATTATGTGCGTTTCTATAACCAGCCAGTTGGCTTCTTGCGAGGCTCTGGTCGCCGGGAAAAAATCAGTAGATCAGATGCGCCGCGAATATAAAAGAAGGCGGGAGTTTGTGGTTAGCCGCCTTAA
>CAKKQA010000180.1 GCA_919901925.1 Omnitrophica bacterium GWA2_41_15
AAAAACAATGTTGAAAGAAGCGATATTATATAAGAAGGCGGAAGATAAAAAGGTGTCATGTTTTTTGTGCGCGCATCGCTGTAAAATATCTGACGGAGATTTTGGTATTTGCAAAGTGCGGCAGAATAAAGGGGGCACGCTTTATACTTACACTTACGGAGAAATAGTTGCGGCGCATGTTGACCCTATCGAGAAAAAGCCTATTTTTCATATGTTGCCCGGTTCAAAAAGTTTCTCCATCGCGGCGATAGGCTGTAATTTCCGCTGCGGTTTTTGCCAGAACTGGCAGATCTCCCAGAAAATCGAAGCGGATAAGCTGGGCGCGCAAACCGAAAAGATGTCGGCGCAAGAGGTGGTTGAGTCGGCAAAAAAATACGGATGTAAAAGTATTTCTTACACTTACACAGAGCCCACAATTTTTATGGAATTTGCTTATGATGCGGCTAAGCTGGCAAGAGAAAACAGGCTGTCCAATATTTTCGTTACTAACGGCTATATGACTCAAGAAGCATTGGAAGTTATCAGCCCGTATTTGGATGCGGCAAATGTAGATTTAAAATTCTTTAATGATGAGAGTTACCGTAAAGTCTGTGGGGGTAGGCTCAAGCCTGTTTTAGAATCAATTTGCCTGATGCGTAAACTTAAAATCTGGGTTGAGGTAACAACATTGATCGTGCCCGGGCAAAATGATTCTTGCGATGAATTACAAAAGATCGCTAGATTTTTAAGTGAAACCGGCAAGGAAATTCCCTGGCATATTTCGCGGTTCCATCCGGATTATAAAATGGATGGAACTGAAGCGACCCCGGGTTCCAAATTAAAAGAAGCCTATGAAATCGGTAAGGACGCGGGATTGCGATACGTGTATATAGGAAATGTTTTAGAAGAAGAGAAGACCTTGTGTTATAATTGCCAGAAAGATTTAATTGTCCGTTTAGGTTTTGATGTTTTAAACAATGTGATCAAAAATTCAAAATGCCCCTATTGCG
The DNA here is from genome assembly GCA_919901925.1 of Omnitrophica bacterium GWA2_41_15. Taxonomy (GTDB): domain Bacteria; phylum Omnitrophota; class Gorgyraeia; order Gygaellales; family UBA12090; genus CAKKQA01. The sequence goes on from CAKKQA010000180.1 coordinate 990, forward strand.
GCTCAGCGATTGACGGAATAGAATTATCCTAAGTTGTCATTGCGAGGAGCTATCGTTTGCATTGGCGACGAAGCAATCCCGTACTTAAAAACGAGATTGCTTCGTCACGGGTATGCCAAGTGAGGGTTCCTCGCAATGACGTAATGGTGTACATATGAAAAAAAACCAGACCTTACGCCTTGCCATAGCCCAGATAAATACCTGTGTGGGCGATATCTCCGGCAATACTGAAAAAATTATCGCTTATATCGACCAAGCGCGGGCGAGGAATTGCGATATTATTTCTTTCCCGGAGTTGGCTGTCTGCGGTTATCCTCCGGAAGACCTGCTTTTTAAAAAGAGTTTCGTTGAAGAGAACATAAAACAGTTAGAAATAATTAAAAAAAGGGCGGAGGGTATAGTCGCGATTGTGGGTTTTGTGGACAGAAAGCAAAACCGGCTGTTTAATAGCGCCGCCGTAATGGCAAACGGAAAAATAGTCGATATTTATAATAAGATAAACCTGCCGAATTACGGCGTATTTGACGAAAAAAGATATTTCGCTTCCGGAAGCGGGTTTTCCTTATATGAAGCCCGCGGTATTTGTTTTTGCGTCAATATATGCGAAGATATATGGGCTTATGACGGGACTATCGTTAGTCAGGCGCGAAGCGGCGCGCGGTTAATCATCAACATCAATGCCTCGCCTTATCACATGGGAAAAATCGGCCTGCGCCAGAAAGTTTTGAAAGAGCAGGCAAAAGCAAATAATGTTTTTATCTCTTACGCTAATTTAGTCGGCGGCCAGGACGAGTTGGTTTTTGACGGCCAGAGTATGCTTATTTCGCCCAAAGGAAAAGTTTTAGCAGTAGGCAATGCTTTTAAGGAGGATCTTTGCGTTTTAGACCTTGAGTTTGAGAAGAAAAAAGCAAAAAGCAAAAAGGCGAAGTTTTTCAGCATCAGCCTGCCCGAGCAGAGGGAATTAAGCCTTTTAAAAATGGCTGTCCCTTCGGCGCTTACCGATGAGGATGAGGTTTTCCGGGCTTTAGTATTAGGCGTAAAGGATTATGTTTCCAAAAACGGATTCAAAAAAGTTGTTTTCGGCTTAAGCGGCGGCATTGATTCTAGCTTAGTCGCCTGTATTGCTAAAGAGGCTGTAGGAAAAGAGAATGTGATCGGGGTGATATTGCCTTCCCAATTTAATTCGCAAGACAGCCGCGATGATGCCGTGCTTTTAGCAAAAAATTTAGGCATTGAACACAAACTGATCCCGATAGAAGAAATTTTTTCTGAATATTTATTGAACTTGAAGCCGCATTTTCTGAATTTACCCTGGAGTATCGCGGAAGAGAACATCCAGGCGCGCATCCGCGGAAATATCCTGATGGCCTTGTCGAATAAATTCGGCTGGTTGGTTTTGACCACCGGCAATAAAAGCGAGATGAGCGTCGGCTACGCGACTCTTTACGGCGATATGGCCGGCGGATTCGCGGTGATCAAGGATGTTTTTAAGACGCTGGTTTATGAGGTCTCGGAATTTTATAACGGCATTTATGGCCGGGAAATAATCCCGCGTAGGGTTTTTGAAAAAGCGCCTACAGCGGAATTAAGAGAAAACCAAAAAGATTCCGACAGCCTTCCGGTTTATGAAGTCCTGGACCCGATTTTAAAATATTACGTTGAAGAAGATTTATCAAGCGCAGAAATCATTAAAAAAGGTTTTAACCAGGAAACAGTTGCAAAAGTAATACGCTTAGTTGATAACTCCGAATACAAACGCCGCCAAGCCCCTCCCGGGATAAAAATCACCCCCCGCGCCTTTGGCAGAGACCGCAGGATGCCGATAACCAACAGATTTAAAGAAGAAGTAATTTAGCCTTTTTACTCCGCCTCAAAAGATGCGGCAAAATTCTCTTCGATAATTTTGCCGCATTCGGCGGAGTCTGCGCAAAATC
>CAKKQA010000181.1:0-6450 GCA_919901925.1 Omnitrophica bacterium GWA2_41_15
TGTTGAACGCCCTATTTTAGCAATAGCGGGTGAAATGGAAAATAAACTCAAAAGTATTGCTATAAATAGATTGATGTATGCTTTTCTTATTGTTATGTCTTTTCTCATGTTAAAATACCCTCCTTTTAACAAACCACAACTAAGGTTCCACTGTCCAGCTTACATCTTTAACACAATAAAGATAATAAGCCTCTCCTATCTTAAATGTGGTAAATTCTTTCTTGCTTAGAGTATAATCCTGGAATGTCTTTGTAGCCGTATCATACCGGCATACCCTGGAATAATCAACTCCTAATTTAAGCGGTTTTAGCGCCTCCTCTACCAGTGCTTCCTCTGCCTTTGGCGAACCGATTATATTCCATCCGGCCTTAAGCGGGATGGTTTGTTGGCTCAATGGCACACCAGATATTGTTAAAACACAACCCGCGGAGTTAGTGACATAAATCAAATATCCTTTTATATATTCAAAAGCGTTAAACTGATTATATTTCACATTACCCACATAATGCTCAAATTTATTTCCGCTGGCATTATATCTTGTGACTTGCGCGTAACTTCCCTGTATTGTTGAAAGCACATTGCTTATGCTTTTATCTTGCGGTAAAAAGGGGAAACTAACGAAGTTCCAGCCCTGACGAAGATTAACCGTTACTTCCGCGGCATCGCCTTTTATTTCAAGCTTCCAGAGATTAAGCATGCCCTCATTTTGTTTTATCGGATCAATGACCTTTAGTTTCCATGTCCCCTTGGTATTTTCCCCTTTCAAATTATCATCAATTGATTCCGCGGGAATAGTCTCATAGGGCTCCTGATACCAGGCAAAGATATTTTCAGACTGTCCGTCTAAAGGCTTTGTTTGGTTATGTAAAATTACTTCTTTATTGGAAGGCGATATTATACTCATAATGATATCCTTCCTGTATGCATGCGGAAGGTCAACAAAGATATTAATGTCTTTAATACGTAAGTTCTCCGTTACATCCAGGCTACTGATTATGCCTGTTCCGTTTCCGTCGGGTATAACTCTGCCGTCATTTTTTATATATATTTTCCCCCGCTTAAAAGTGGAGTCGCTATAGAAAACTTTTCTTGTAGAAAAAATACTGTTAATTTGGGCGCGGTAAACCTCATTTGCCGTATTACTAAAGAAATCAAGATAAAAATCTTCCAGAACACAATCATAATATGATTTAAACTTAGAAAAAACATCCCAGATAGGTTTAGCGCCTAAGCTAATGGTATCTCCTTCGTCATCAGTTGAATCATAAATATCCCAAAGAACACTTGATACAGTAATCTCGGTATCCTGCCCTTGAGCAAAACTCTTAAGAGAGCCCCCTATGCTATCTTGTAAATTTTCTATGTTATAAGATAATGTTTTCAACTAGCTCACATCTACATACAAACTATTATTTCTTAATAAGGAGGAGAAGAATGTCGCCCACCCTTCAGACCATGAGAGCCTTATATCTTGATTTGTATCGTTAGAATGATGGATTACCCCGGGTGATTTACTATAAGAGAATTTATCCATTATAAAGTGCCCATATTCATGTAGGATTACCGCATCATCGTATTCGTCAGGATCGTCAACGGAGCCATTTAATTCAATAACATTGTTGTTCTTATATCTCGTCGCGGCGGCAATGCCTTTTTGCCAATTAACGGTAAGTAACGGCGGGATAGAGCCGCTTAATTCCTTTACCTTTTTCGTTCCTTCTACTAAACAATCAAAAATATTAAATGCCCCTCCTTTATCATTTTGTTTCAGGTATATCAAGATTAACGGTAACATTGTCTTGCGCGACCGTATTCTGCGGGGAATCCGCATAGTGAATATTACCCGAAAAATCCTTAATTTGAATCTTATAATCAGAATTATCCTGCTTGGCATAGCACCTTAATATAATTGCCTCGCCGCTTTTAATTGTTACATCACAGGTGAAATTCCCATTCGCATCTGTTTCTCCTGAATTTAAAACCGTCTTATTATCAGATGCCTTAATGATATCAAAATCAGCGTATCTTACAGGTTTAAACTCCGTTGCATTCACATCACCTATGCCCGTTTCGTTAAATATCTTATTTTTGTAGCGAACCTTTCCCGAGATAGTTGCTTTAATCGCAATAGTTAGATTAGTGGAAACTTCGTCAGACCACAAATCGTCATTATCTCTCACCTTTAAATATATAGTATGATCACCTTTTGACAGGGTTGATTTTTGAAATGTCTCTTGATTGCCAATTATTCCATCAATACTCGAACGCCAGCTGTATTCTGTAATTGTCCCATCATCAGTGCCTATACCTTTGAAAGTTACTGCTTGGCCAAAAACAGCCGGATTAGGCGCAACAGATACAATTTGAGCAACCGGTTTTTTACCTTGCGGCGCACGGTATTGAAAAACAGCGCTTGCTGAATTGCCTCCGCTTGAGGCTATTGTTTCTACTGTCCGTGTTGTTCCGTCTTTTGCGCGATTACTTGTTGTATATGTTATGGCATAACGGCTGCGTATATCTTCCGCAGCTTTGTTAAAAATTTCTTCAAGCTTATCCGGAGTTGCAGCGTTAAAGTAAACACCCTTACAATCACCAGCCATTCTTTGCAATAAAACCACATTTAGAGGACTGCCTAAGCCCAAAGTAAAAACAGGGACATTGTTTGCCAGAGAATAATCAATAACCTGCTGTAAAGTATGAACGCTATCATTGTCATAGCCGTCTGTTAATACTACTACAGCTTTCCGGTTACTCTCTGGTTTTATAAGAGTGACCGCATCGTATACCGCGTCATTTAAGGAAGTCACTCCCCTATCCGGAGGAGAAGCGTTCACGGCGTTCTTGAGAGAGGTTTTATCAGAAGTAAAACCCTGGATTAACGAGACGTTGGTAGCAAATTTAAACAAAGCCCCTCTATCATTAGCGCCGAAAAGATCAATAAATTTATTCGCGGCAGTTTTGATTTGCTGAAGCTCTGAATCATTGATGCTTCCACTTGTATCTAAACAAAGAGCGATGGAAACAGCCGTTTCTTTATTTTGCTCAACAACGCTTATGCCTGACTGGACAACGCCATCTTCCTTTACCTGAAAATTTCCAGCGGTTAGCCCCAATATCGGTTTTTTGTTTGAATCAACTACTCTGACCGCATATCTGATGGCAGGAAAGTTAGCAGGCTGCATTATGGCGCTTAAAACATCTTTGGCTAAGCGGCTAAGTGTTTTAAAAAGAGTTGGAATAGGTATGCTGTCAATTATGCCTTCTGGAATTACAGTAACCGCAGGCATAGGCGGTTCAGGATCGTTAGGTACTGGCACGCTGATTGAAGGCAGAGGATAAATAAGCACATCACCTTTATCGCACGTCCAAAGGCGTATATTCTTAGCGTCCGCGGTAATATATGCTTCGGGTGGGGCACATTTAGACCTTATGCTGCCACTTACAATTTGTATATTTGAGGTGTCTTTAAGATCAAGAAAATTATAGCTTATAACCCATTCTCCATATCCCGACTCATAAATTACTACATAGGCAACATTACAACAACGGCTAAATTGCACATCCCAGTTATCCCCGTACGTTATATTAAATCTTTGTATCAAGCGGGAATTATAAATGTCGATAAGCTCTATATATGCACTCGTTTGGCCAATATAAGAGTTATTTTTTTGCCACAACAGATAAAGTGTTTTTCCATCCGGGCTGAAAGTATCTAACGGATGAATATCCCTATTGTCAAACCTAGCGCTATATACCGTAGCTTTAGTTTCAACGTCAATAAATCTAATCTCATCACTGCCTGATCCTCTATAAATGATCTCTGTTTTTAAGTTGCCGGTTCTATCGCTAACATAACTTGTCCAAGTAAACTTCCCGGGCTCAAACTTCCTTGCATATGCTGTTTGGCAAGTAAAAAATGATACTAACCATAAAAACAGCAAGGATAATAGAACAGTTTTATGTTTTGTGCTTTTAAAAAACATGGCCTTGATATTATGTTGGCGGAACTGGTTTCAGGTAAACATATATTTCTGTTTCTTTTGTATCTTGTCCGGCTATATTTCTGACTTCTATTTTTAGTTTATGCAAACCCGCGTCACGCGAAGCGGTAACCCATTTATAACTAGAATTTATAGACCATGGTTGTTTAATATTATCTTCTATTGAGAACTGATATTCTATACTTGAAGAGGCATAATTTACGGTACAAGAAATTGTTATTGTGTCGCCTTCATCAAAAAAAGAACCATCTGCGGGCGTGACAGCGGTAATTTTCGGCGGGGAAACGATGGTTACGTTAACAGTTACTATTGCGCTTGATGCGGCTAAAACTACGCGAGGCACTAAATTGACAAGGCAAAAAAATAGAACCACGCCTCCTAAAATCACTCTCAATCTGGTCGTAGCCCTAAAACAGGACATAAATACCTTCATTTTTATTAACCTGCCTGAGCAGTAATGACGACGGAAATATTTTGTTCTGTATTGACTACCGTTGAAGTCGGAGCCTTAAATTGGAACCAAAGTTTTCTTGTAGCATTATATGCCACTGCGACTCCATTCTGGTCTCCGGCAAATTTTGTAGTTGAGCATGCTACAGGTATAGTGGAAAGAGCATGATTTGTCATCCCCCATACAATGCCGGTATCTACATTAGAAAAAGCTGCACAAAGCGCGTATATTTCTGCGCCTGCGGCTGTTTGGGAAGCTGTCCAGCCCGTAGGATTAGTTAATGATAAGGAATAGGTTTCGTTTACGCCTGTGCCGTTATTGGTTACGGTTATAGCCGACGTTGAAACCTTTGTTGCGCCGGCTGATAATAACCCCAAAGAAATCGATGAGCTCGAAACGCTTATGCTTATTGAGGGACTTACCGTTACTTTAACGGCTATAGTTTCAGTTTGCGCTGCCTGTGCCGATAATAAAACAAAACCGGATAAAAATACTACCCCTAAAATTCCGACAATAAACCTTTGTTTCCTCATAATACCATCTTCTCTTTTCATTTGTTGTTTCATCATCTTTCTATGGTGACTGACAAGTCACCGTTACCGATATAGTTTGTTCTATTTTCTTCTGCGTGACCGTCGGCGCTTTAAATTGCAGGTATAGCGCCCTCTTTTCTCCAGACGCTACTTGAACGCCATTAGCCGTTCCTTGAGAATACGCGAATACATTCAAAGTGGACCGTTGCGAATTAACTAAAATCACATCGTCCGCGCCTTCTTGATTAAAGCTTGCTTCTTGAGGAATATCATTTGTTCCGCAAATAATCCCGCTCAAAACATATTTTTCCTGGCCCGCAGCCGTCGCAGCAGACCAACCAGAAGGATCACTAAGCTTTAATTCCAACGCTTCTTGGGCAGTGCCGTCATTGGTAATAATTATCTTATTGTCCTTGTTCATAGAAACTGTTTTTCCGGCCGTGATAGCGCCGATATCCCATAATTTATTATCCAATGATATAGATAAAATATTATTGATACTCCAGCTGCCTTTCTCCTGCCATGGGGCTTCCAGTTCATAGTCATCTTTACAATATAAATAAGTTTTCTTGCTTCCGGCAAACTCCGGCTTAAAAATAACCGCCCACTTCACGGTTAAAGTATTTCCGCTTCCGCTAACGATTGTCTTTGAAACATCTAACTTCGCGTATGAATTTTCAATAACATTACCTGTTTCCGGAGCAAACCCGCCAAGCCAGTCGCTATTAGCGTTATTTCTCAAATATAGCATATTGTCATTTTGATTATAAAATCCATAAAAACAATTTTCCCCTCTTATCCCATCATTAACGAGTAAATGGATGTATTGGATATTCTGCCAGCCATCCGCATCTGTGTATGTGGTGGTAAAAGTAACCGCCTGCCAGGCATTAGATACGCCCGAAGAGGGACTAACCCCTCCTGCCTGCGGAGCCCTGCCGTAAACAACTTTAACTGTAGCTTGCGGGCTCTCGTTTCCAGCCGTGTCTTTAGCTTTGACAGTTATTAAATTCTCTCCAACCTTAAAGCCGCTCAATTGACATCTCCAGGCCGTATCCGACGGATAACTCACCGCGCCGATGGTTACGCCGCTAGAACTTACGATAATAACTGCCCCGGGATCTTTTGTCCCAGTTATTGTTTGTTGATTTGTTGTAGTGGGGGTGGTTACCGCATTAATTACAGGAGCAACTGGGGCAGTTGTATCCAGTATTATCTTATCTGAATAAACAGAAAAATTTCCCGCCTTATCAAAAAACTTCACAAAGACAGTCTTTTCTCCATCGCCTGCGAAAAGTGCCCACGCCTTCGCTACGGCCAAAGCTTCCGGTTCGCTCCAATTTGAACCGTCATTAGAAAATTGCATATTTAATATGCCTGTACCGCCGGGATTATCTTGCGCGGCAATGCTTAAGTTAACCGTGCCGGAATTAGTATATTGTTTATCATTATTTATTTTAATGCT
>CAKKQA010000181.1:6550-7717 GCA_919901925.1 Omnitrophica bacterium GWA2_41_15
CGGCGGGCTTCCTTTAAAGGTAAGGCTTGTAGTCTGTAGGTTTACCAGATAAACCCAATATCCTTTTGCGAATTCTATAGACGTAAAATCATTATATCCTGTTTCGCCGACATAATATTGATATTGTAACCTGTCTGGCTGCCAGGTTGCGTTAGGGCTCCAATAAGCCATTTGCTTTTTATCCGCCTGAAGCAAAGCAAAAAAACTGCCCGCGTCTTTAAACGCGGGCAAAGGGAAGGAAATATAGTTTAGCCCTTCCCTTAGCTGTACCGTAACCGTCTCTTCCGCGGCAAGGCCTGAATTATATAGGAAAGCCGGGAATAAAAACAATATCCCTGCCCATATTAGCGTAAATTTTTTGTTCATTTGTTCAGTTAACTACTTTCCGGGGTTAGGAAAACCAAGATAAACATAAGCCTCTGCTTCTTTAGAAGCAATCCCGCCTTTATTGTCTCTGGTTTCTACCTTAATCTTATGTTTTCCGCATTGCTTGGAATCCATCTTAAAATTATAAGAAGCGGACGTTGTCCAATCCTGCATAACTTTATTATCCAGCGTATACCTGTATTGAAGAGTGTCTTTATCCTTATCCGTTGCCTTCACGGAAATCGAAATGGTTTTCCCGGTATATAGCCTTGATTTGTTTGCGGGCGTAAGAGAATCTATTTGTGGAGGAGTATTAACGGCTTGCGCCTTAAGGCTAAGATTAAAAGTATTGAGTTTGCCTTGCTGAATGTACTTCGGAAAAGAATTTGAAATATAGCCATTGGCAGAACACTTCAACATATACACTCCGGAAGGCCCTGCCGAAAATATATAATAATTCCCTGAGCCATTAGCAGCGACTGTGGCAATAGTCTTGCCTGTAAGACCCATCAAAACTATGGAAGCGCCGGGGACAGGTTTGTTTGTTATTTGATCGGTGATTTTACCTTGAATCGTTGTTGACGATGCGCTTGCGGCAAATGCGCTTTGAAAGGCTATGAGGCAAAAAAATAGAACCATACCTCCTATTATCAAATAACTTTTAGCTCTGGTTCTAAATTTGGGCATAAAATTCCTTGTTTTATCCCGTGGCAGTTTTTTTGTTTACGGACTAAATATACCCCGTATTCCGGAAACTGTCAAATGGATTATCAAACTTTTTTGGAAACGCTTTCTGTTTTT
>CAKKQA010000182.1 GCA_919901925.1 Omnitrophica bacterium GWA2_41_15
CACGCGAACGGGTTCGATAAATCAAACCCCTACAGGCATGCCGCAACCACCCTGTAGGGGCCGCATTTATGCGGCCCGAAAACCAGATAGATTCTAATTACTTTTAATCGAATATCTCTTCCAGCTTCATCGCCCGGGAGCCTTTTAGCAAAACAGTATCATTTGCCCTTGCGATATCGGAAATAATTTTCTTGGCTTCCTTATTAGACAAACACTTATAAACTTGCTTTATATCAAAGCCTCTCTTTACCGCGGCTTCTGACGCGATGTGGCTTAAAGAGCCGACCGCAACGATCATATCAACCTTAGACGCGGACAATAGCGCCCCGATATCCCTGTGCAAGGTTTCTTTTTCCCTGCCCAATTCCAGCATATCGCCCATAACCACGATCTTCCTGCCTCTGGAACGGATATTTTTCAAAGACTCAAGCGCCCAGGAAAAAGACGCGGGGTTAGCGTTGTAAGCGTCATCAATAACATTTATCCCGTTGATCTTTTTTACTTCAAACCTTGCCTTCGGGAATTTCATATTTTTAAATTTTTCAATGATATCAAAAGCGTCAATGCTAAAAATTCTGGAAGCCGCGTAAGCAGCCAGGGCGTTATAAACATTAACCCGCGAAATGGTATTTAAAACAATAGGTTTATTCTTAATATTAAAATGCGTTTTGCGCCCTAAACAACGAATTGAGCTCGCGCGAAAATCCGCGTTCTCTTTTATTCCAAAGGTAAAGATATTTATGTCCGCATCGTGCGGCTGGCAAAACATCTTCTCCCTTAACAAAGTATCATCGGCGTTTAGTATGGCGATACACGGCGGGCTTAATTCTTCTATCAATTGCCACTTTTCTTTTAATACCCCTTTAGCGTCTTGGAAAAATTCCAGGTGCGCCGGGCCTATATTGGTAATGATCGCGACGTTAGGCGAAGCAATGCGGGTGAGCTCTTTTATTTCGCCAAAATGGTTTGTGCCTAATTCCAAAACGGCGATTTGATGAGTGGCCTTAAGATTAAGAAGATTTAAAGAAAGGCCTATGGCATTATTCTGATTGCCCTCATTCTTGAGGACATTATACTTTGCCGATAAAAGGCCGGTTAAAATTTCTTTAGTGGTGGTTTTCCCGTTTGAACCGCTGATACATATAACAGGAATGTCAAAACGTTTGCGGTGATAATAGGCAAGGCTGGCCAAGCTTTCAGTTGTATCTTTAACGCTAATGAGGTTACATGGAACCCTGCTCCCCAAGGTGACGGCTTTATCTTTGGCGACAATTACACAAGCAGCGCCTTTCTCTATTGCCTCGGCGGCAAAATTGTGGCCGTCAAAACGTTCGCCATTTATAGCGATAAAAATATCATTATCCTTTACCGTGCGCGAATCTATTGACACCCCGGAAAAACGGCCTTCAGGATCACCTTTCACAAGTTCTCCGCCTGTCGCCTCCAACAGGTCACCGACAGAAAATATTCTATTATCGGCGGGCTTGCTGTTTTTCATACGGAACATATTAAACATAGTTTTTTATTGTGACCTGTAACCGGAAGAAAATATCGTCATTGCGAGGAACCCTCGCTTGACATATCGGTGACGAAGCAATCTCGTTTTTAAAAGCGAGATTGCTTCGTCACCACATGCCAACGATAGCTCCTCGCAATGACAATCTTCTTTTTCCATTTTCCATTCTCTATTTTCTATATAGAGATTTGTTTCTTTATCAGCCACTCCTCAACCACTTGCCTATCATCAAAGTCAATCTTTCTATCCGCGAATATCTGGTAATTCTCATGGCCTTTGCCGGCGACAAGGACTGTGTCTTGCGCCTTTGCCCGGGCTAAAGCATAATCAATCGCTTCTTTGCGGCTTAAAACAATCTTGTGATTTTTCCCTTTCATCCCTTTGACAATCTCATCCGCGATTAAAGACGGGACTTCACCGCGGGGGTTATCCGATGTTATTACGGTCCAATCCGCGTATTTCTCGGCGCAAGAACCCATGAGCGGGCGCTTCAGCCGGTCGCGGTCGCCGCCGCAGCCAAAAACCAGGATAAGCTTCTTAGGCGTCCACTGCCTCAATATCTTCAAAACATTTTCCAGCGCGTCAGGCGTGTGGGCGTAATCTATAAATACGTTAAACTTTTCACTCTGAATAACTTTTTCCAGCCGCCCGCGAACCGCGGGAAAATTTTCAATTCCTTCTTTTATCGCCTCGGGATTTATTTTCTGGCTGGCCGCCAATGCGCAGGCAGCCAGAATGTTAGAAATATTATGCCTGCCGATAAGCCCGGTTTTTAATTTTAATTTAAAACTTTCTGACTCAACAATAAATTTACTGCCTTCTAAACTCAAAATCAAATCACTACCCTTAACATCCGCGAAGGAATCTATCGCGTAAGTGATACACTTTGCCTTAGTAAGGCTTTTAAGCCTTAAAGAATACGGGGAATCCGCGTTAATTATAGCATACGCGCCGCCAGAAAGCCCTGAAAAAAGTTTTGCCTTGGCTAAAAAATAATTTTCTAAATTATGGTGATAATCAAGATGGTCTTGTGTCAGGTTGGTAAATACCGCGGCGGTGAAATCTATATTCGCGGCCCTATCCTGTTCTATCCCGTGAGAAGAAGCCTCCATCACGCACCATTTACAGCCATTATCAACCATCTGTTTGAGTAAATGTTGTAATTGAAGCGCTCCGGGAGTGGTGTTTACGGCGGGAATCACTTTGTCTTTTATCAGATAATTAATAGTCCCGATCAGGCCTGAAGAAAAACCCGCTTTCTCGGCTATACTTTTAATTAAATAAGTCACTGTTGTCTTACCGTTTGTCCCTGTCACGCCGATGACTTTAAGTTTTTCCGACGGGTGGCCGAAAAATTCATCCGCAAGCCTGGCAACGGCAACGCGGGTATCAGGAAAAGTGATAACAGGGACTTCGCGCTCCAAGGTTACAGGGCGCCCGCCAGAGGTTATTACACAACAGGCCCCTTTGGCAATCGCCGCGTCAATAAATCTGCTTCCTTTTTCCTTCTCGCCGTCAACAGCCACAAAAAGCGAATCTTTAGAAACTTGCCTGGAGTCACAACAGATAGAAGCGATATCCACATCAAGAGGATAATCGGCAAAACGCTTTTTGTCTAAGGCGAGTAATAGCTGTTTAAGCTTCATGTTTATACGATTATCGTCATTGCGAGGAGCTGTCGTTTGCACGATGCGACGAAGCAATCTCGTTTTTAGCACGGGATTGCTTCGTCACCTATATGCCAAACAACGGTTCCTCGCAATGACGATCGATGCATTTTACTTTATTTTCGCTTCCTCTTTCGGCTTCGCGTTTGCCAGCAAATACCTGACGACGTCACTTGCAACGCGTTTAAACACGGGCGCCGCGACTACGCCGCCGTAATAATACGGATGCGGCTCATCAACACATATCGCGATCGCCACCAGCGGCTTATCCGCCGGGGCAAAACCAATGAATGAAGCCACAAACTTCCTATGCGAATATGCCCCGTTAGGCTCAAGCTTCTGGGCAGTGCCGGTTTTTCCGGCGACCTTAAAATCTTCAACCCTTGCCTGTTTCCCTGTCCCCTCCTCGGTAACCGCTACCAATATATCTTTAACCCTGCGGGCTGTCTTTTGAGAAATCACCCGCCTTACTTCCTGCGGCAAAAATTCTTTTATCACTTCCTGCTGGCTATCTTGAAGGCGCTTAACCACAAACGGCTTCATCAATACTCCGCCGTTAGCAATCACTGAAATCGCCATAGCCAACTGCAGAGCAGTAACCCCGACCTCCTGGCCGATAGGCACAGCGCCAATGGAAGTCTTTGACCAGAAGCGCGGGTCTTTTAACGACCCGGAAATCTCACCCGGCATATCTACCCCTGTTTTCTTGCTAAAGCCAAAAAGAGCGGCGTACTTGTATACAGTATTAGGGCCTAATTTCTGGGCTATCTTTGTAGTGCCGATGTTGCTTGATTCGGCGATCACCTCTTTAAAAGTAAGCCAACCTTTAGGCTCGTGGTCATGCAGGATATGATTAGCCACGCGGTAAGTTCCGTTTTCGCAAAAAATGCGGTCACTCTCGGTAAATTTATTTTCTTCTAAAGCAGCCGAGGCAGTCACGATTTTAAAAACAGACCCCGGCTCAAACATATCGCAAATCGCGCGGTTACGGCGAGTATCAAGCGGCGCGTCTTGCGGATTGTTTAAATCATATGCCGGGCGGTTTGCCAGAGCCAGAATTTCCCCGGTATTCGGATCCATGACAACTATTGAAGCGCCCTTGGCGTGGAACGTTTTATAAACCCTGTCCAGTTCCCGCTCGGCGATAAACTGAATTATCTCATCGATAGTTAAAACAACCTCATAGCCGTCCTTAGGCAAAAATATCTTTTCCCAAAGCAGTTTATTCTGGCGGGCATCCCTTAAAACCTGCGCCCATCCGCTTGTGCCTTTTAACTGCTCATCAAAAGAAAGCTCTAATCCTTCAAGCCCGGCATTATCCAAACCGGCAAATCCGACTATATGCGAAGCGAGCATCCCGTCGGGATAACAGCGTTTGCTCTCGCGGATAAAACCTACCCCCTCGACATTTGATTTCTTTATCGCGTTTACCTGATCCAAAGAAAGCTTACGGGCAATCCAGACAAATGCCTTATTACGGTATATTCTGTCTTTTAAGTAATTGTAACTTAAGCCTAAAACTTCCTGAAGTTTACGGATCACCCTTTCTTTATTTTTTATCAGGCGGCTCGAGGCGTAAAGGGAATCGCTCGGCAGGTTAATGGCGATAGGCTTAAGAGCGCGGTCTAAAATCATCCCCCTTAAAGGCTCTAATTCCACATAAAGATTATGCTGTTGATTGGCTATATTGGAAAGATAATACGATTTAAAGAATTGTATATATAAGAGGCGTGAAAACAGCGACGTAGAAAGCAAAAAAAATGCCAGGGTTATAAATTTCAGGCGGCGAGGATGGATGCTTGTATGCACGTAAGAGATCTATCTGGAAAGAATCCCTCCACAACAAGGGATGCAACGGTTAATTTAAAGGATAGCTTTTCTGCCCTTAATATTTGATGCTGGCGAAATCCTCTGCTTGCGCCTGCTTGTCAATATAAGATTTTAAAAATGATACAGGCCATGATTCTTTAACCTTAAAGACGCTCAAAATTATTCCGTTTTTAATGAATACTTCCTGAGCGCCTATTGTTCGCGGCGCTTCTTTAGGCAAAGACAAAAGCTCTATCTGCGCGGGCTTGGGCATCTCGAATTTCGCCGATTCGCCCAAAAGCTTCTTACCCAGATTAGAGGATGATTTCAAACTGATTAAATTATAGCGCAAAGAATGGTTGATATCAAGAAGTTCCCTTACGGCTTTGTTCTTTTGATTTTCTAAATAAGCCAGACGGATAATCTCCGTCTCCTGCCAAGTATAGGCAAGGGCCATAATGGTAATAATAGATAATGTTATGGCGAAATATCTTAGTCTCATCTTTATAGTTGGCCGGTTTGCCGGTTAACCAGTTTGCCGGTTAAAAACATTAACAACCTTTGTAGTTTGCCGGTCGGCCGGTTAACCAGTTTGCCGGTTTAACTGGCAAACTGGCCAACTGGCGAACTGGCTAACTATTATATCTTCTGCGCCGCCCTCATCTTCGCGCTGCGCGAACGGGGATTATCCGCGGTTTCATCTTCCGTAGGTAATAACGGTTTTTTAGTCAATAACTTATACTTGCCTTCGGCTGCTAATTCCCTGAAATTGTGTTTTACTATCCTGTCTTCCAGAGAGTGAAAAGAAATCACGCATATCCTCGAGCCTTTCTTGAGGAATTTGGATGTCTTTGAAAGCGCTTCGCTAAGGGCCTCCAGTTCACGGTTGACTGCGATGCGCAAAGCCTGAAAGGTCCGGGTGGCCGGATGAATACGCTGCCTTGAATACCGGTACCCCACTGCCCGCCTGACCAGGTCGCACAGCTGGCCCGTTGTAGCTATAGGGCTGCGCATCCTTTCCCTTACCACATACCTGGCTATACGATTGTGCCAGCGCTCTTCGCCGAAAGAACGCAAGATATCAGAGATTTCTTTTTCAGTCAGGTTATTGACTAGGTCATACGCCGAGATATAACTGGCCTTATCCATGCGCATATCCAGCGGAGCGTCCTCGCGGAAACTAAACCCCCGGGATTTCTCCTCGAGCTGATAACTGGAAATGCCAAGGTCAAATAAAATACCGTCGATACTTTTTATTTTTAAATCGGCCAGTACTTTATCTATATACCTGAAATCCGAATGAACCAGGGTAACCCGGTTTTCAAATTTCTTAAGGCGCTCCCGCGCGACCTCAAGAGACTCCTCGTCACGGTCAAGGCCGATCAACCTTGCCTTTTCAGGCAATGCCTCAAGTATCTTTAACGAGTGCGCTCCGGTGCCCACTGTCGCGTCCACTATTAACGAGCGCTTATCCAGGTCCAAATACTCGAGCACTTCTTTAGCCATTACCGGCTTGTGCTCATAATTAACGATCATTTTATATCTAAAAGCCCTTCGGCTATCTCTTCAAAAGTTGGTTGTGATTTCGCGTAAAAACTTTCCCAGTTTGCCTTTGACCATATCTCGACGCGGTTAGAGACTCCAACGATAACCACATCTTTTTTTATCTCGGCAAAATCCTTGAGGTACTGCGGAAGTAAAATACGCCCCTGCTTATCAGGAACAGCCTCCGCGGCGCCGGAGAAAAACAGGCGGTTAAAATTACGCGCCTGGCTCTTGGTAAAGGAAAGGTTTTTAAACTTGCTTTCCTGATTTCTCCACTCTTCTTCCGAAAACATAAAAAGGCACTTATCCAATCCGCGGTTAACAAAAAACTTTTCCACGAAATGGTTTTTCGCGGCATCCCTGAACCTCGACGGCAGGATAAGCCGGCCTTTTCTATCTATTGTATGCTGGTACTCTCCATAAAACATATAACATTTGGGCACAGACGGCAGCGAAGCTGCCGTTGCGAGGAGCTTCCACTGACATCAGGCGACGAAGCAATCTCTAAACTAGAGTAAACAAATTAAACACAGATAGGCAGAGATATTACGTCCTCCACTTTGCGCCACTCTAAACCACTTAATGACATAAATATAGTAAAAATAGCCCTATATGTCAAGATAATTGTTTTATAAATCTATTGAGATACTATTTATAGGGGGATTTTACGGAAAAAGGTCAAGATGTGGGGGTAAGGAGACATCAGCAGAAACCAGTAACCAGA
>CAKKQA010000183.1 GCA_919901925.1 Omnitrophica bacterium GWA2_41_15
AAGAATTTCTTTTTCTCTTTTTGCCCCCTTTAATTTTTTATTTTCAGAAACGGAAGGAAAAACACAATGTCAAAAGAATCAAAAGCTTATAAAAATTTGCCCAAAAAAGTCTACATCCGTACCTTCGGTTGCCAAATGAACGTCCGCGACGCGGAAGCAATCAAGGGATCGCTTCTTGACGCGGGGTTTAAGGTAAAGTATCAACAATTGGATAACATAGACGCGGTTTTACTGGTTACCTGCTCTGTACGTCAGCATGCTGAAGACAAGGTTTGGTCGGAAATCGGCAGGTTGGCGAGCCTTAAGCCCAAGCCGCTTATCGTGCTTGTCGGATGTATGGCGGAGAATTATAAGGAAGCGGCGTTCAAAAAGGCAAAAGGGCTGGATTTGATTATCGGGCCGAATAATATAGGAGAGATCCCTGGTTTATTAAGGCGATTATTCGACCGCAGAGAGGCAACCGGCAGCTGGTGGCCTGCCAAAGGCAAACAGTTTCCGGTTGTGCTTGTCGGCAAACCCCGGCGTGATGAAGCAGTATATGAATCAAGGTTTAGGGAGGAAAAAGACCATGCTTACGTGATTATTTCCGAGGGATGCGATAATTATTGTTCTTATTGCGTGGTGCCTTATGTGCGGGGTATGCTTAGAAACCGTAACCATGAAGATATCCTTGATGAGATAAAGTATAACATAGATAAGGGGATAAAGCATGTTACATTATTGGGGCAGAATGTAAATGCTTATTGCGGCCAGGAAGAAAATTTCGATTTTGTCGAGCTTTTAGAGAGGATAAACGGCCTGAAAGGGCTAAAAGAGCTTACGTTTATGACCTCGCACCCTAAGGATGCCTCGGTAAAATTATTTGAGGCGATGGTAAGGCTGGATAAGGTAAGCAGATCTTTACACTTGCCGGTTCAGTCAGGTTCTAATAAAATATTGAAATTGATGAACCGCGGTTATACCCGCCAGCATTATTTATATCTGTGTGAGCGATACCGCAAACATATGCCGGGTGCTTCATTAAGCACGGATATTATTATCGGGTTTCCCACGGAAACGGATAAAGATTTCAGAGAAACCCTGGATTTGGTAAAAAGGGTTAAATTTAATAATGCTTATATCTTTAAATATTCACCCCGGCCGCGCACAGCGGCAGAAAAGCTAAAAGACGACGTGGCGCAGGATGTAAAGGAAAAACGCCACCAGATTTTGTTAGACACACAAAAGCAGATTTCTAGGGATATTCAAAATGCGCAAAGATAATGTCCAGTTTTCATCTCGTCATTGTTTCGTCGCCGATAGCCATGGACAGTCCCCTTCGGGGACAGTCCCTACAATTGGGTTTCTCGCAATGACGCTTGTTTGGATTGGAATGTTTATTCTACTGTCTACTGTCAACTGTCAACTGTTAACTCCTGTTTATGCCGGAGCGCTAAATCATGCTGAAGCCCTTTACCTGCAAGGCAGGTATAGCGAAAGCATTAACGAGTGCGCGGTAAATATCGCGCGCAGCAACAATATAGACGAAGCTTATTATCTTTTAGGCCTGAATTGCCTTAAGATAAATGACCTTCAGAGGGCAAGAGATAAGTTTAAGTTTGTTGTAGATAGGTATCATTCTTCAAGGTATTATCAGCAGGCAAAACTCGGCTTAGCGGATACGTATCTTCAGGAGCAGAAATTTAAAGAGGCGCGCGGCTTATACGAACGGATGCTTAACGAAAGCGGAAAATTAGCTCCCGGGATTTATTTACGGATAGGCGAATGCGCGATGAAAACAGGCAATTGGCAGGAGGCAAAGAAGTATTTTCAGATAATTAAAGACAGGTACCCGTTAAGCCTGGAAGCAAAAGAGACAGGCAAGTTTGTATATGAGAACGAATATTTCTTTACAGTCCAGATAGGGACTTTTTCTAACCAGAATAACGCGTTAAAATTAAAAGATAAATTAAAAGGCAGGAATTATGATTCGTATATTGCAGAGTTAATCTTGCCTCAAAATAAGCTCTACCGGGTAAGAGTGGGCAAATTCAAAAAGCGCCAGGAAGCGGAAGCGGTAAGCGAGGCTTTGGAGAAAGACGGCTATCCCGCCAAGATATATCCTTAATTTAAGCATAATGCGCCTTCTAACACCTAAAACCAAACACCTAAAACCTAAGATTGTTTTTCTGATCGGTCCGACGGCTGTGGGTAAAAGCGATTTAGCGCTTTTGCTTGCCGAAAAGCTTAATGCGGAAATAATCTCCTGTGATTCTATGCAGGTTTATAAGGGGATGGATATCCTTAGTTGTAAGCCGGATAAGGATATGCGCCGTAAAGAGAGGCATCATCTTTTAGATGTGGTCTCTCCGGAGCAAGAGTTCAGCGTGGCTCAATATCGCGTCAAGGCTATTAACACTGTAAAACAGATACATAAGAGAAAGAAAATTCCCTTGTTTGTCGGCGGATGCGGGCTTTATATGAGCGTGGTTGTGGATGGAATATTTAAACAAGCCGATAGGGATGAAAATCTGCGGCAGGCTTTGTACGCGCAAGCTGAAAAGTTCGGCAGTGGATATTTGCATGATAAGCTTAAAAGCGTTGATGAAAGCGCGGCGGAAAAAATCCATCCAAATGACACAAAGAGGATTATCCGCGCCCTTGAAGTTTACAAACTTACAGGTAAGCCGATATCTTTGTTGCAAAGAGAACGCCGTGGCCTTTGGGATAAATATGATATTAAGATATTTGGTTTAAACATTGGCAGGCAAGAGTTGTATGAAAGGATTAACAGCCGCGTGGAACAGATGTTTGCTTGCGGGCTGGTTGATGAAGTAAAAAAACTGCTTAGGCTTAAACTTAGTTTGACCTGTGCCCAAGCTATAGGCATAAATGAAATAAAAGGTTTTCTGGAAGGAAAGTCCACGCAAGAAGAGGCAAAAGAGCTGCTAAAGAAAAATACAAGGCATTACGCCCGCAGGCAGTTGACCTGGTTTCGAAAAGATAAAAGGATTATTTGGTTATGCGCCAGTAAGAGGAAAGATATAGTTGCGCGTATAATAACAGGGGCGGCGCTTATTACATCAAAGGGGATTTTAAGCGCGCGGTGTCAGATTATAAAGCAACTCTTAAGTTAAATCCTAAGTTTATTTGGGCTTACTATAACCTGGAATCTATTAATAAAAAGATAGAAGCTTCATCTTCTGATAGGAGCGAAAGATAGAATATGGCAAAAGAAACGGGAATGATAGAGCTGTTTGGGAAAGAAAAGGCATTGTTAGTTACGGCCGATATATTTTCATTACGAACTAAAGGTTGGAAAGTAGAAGATGAGGCGGAGGAATTAAGAGAGCTGGCTAAGACTTCGGGCCTAGAGATTCTGGATGAAAAAACCTGCCATTATGATAATCCTTCACCCAGCCTTTTTATAGGAAAAGGCAAGGCCCAAGAGTTAGGGTTAGTGGCGCAGGAATTAAAAGCCGATGTAGTAATATTTTCCCGCGACCTTTCCGGCACACAGCAGAGGAATCTTGAAAGTGAGATTGGCTGTAAGGTTATTGACCGGACTCAATTAATTCTTGATATTTTTTCCCTGCATGCCAAATCGCCGGAAGGGAAGATGCAGGTAGAATTGGCACAGTTGGAATATTTATTGCCGAGGCTGACCGGCAAAGGAATAATGCTTTCTCGTTTAGGAGGCGGCATCGGTACCCGCGGCCCCGGAGAGCAGAAGTTAGAGGTGGACCGAAGGCGAATCCGCGGCCGTATACAGAAGTTAAAAGACGAATTAAAAAAAACAAGCTCACATCGGGAGCTCATACGTAAAAAAAGAAAAGACGAAGCAATACCTTTGATCAGTTTAGTGGGTTATACCAATGCCGGTAAAACCACGCTTTTGAATTCATTGGTCGATGAGCATCAACAGGCGGATGACAGTTTATTTACTACGCTTGATCCTTTGTCAAGGATGATTGCTTTGCCAAATAATCAAAAGGCTGTAATTTCGGATACCGTGGGTTTTGTGCATAACCTGCCGCATCGCTTGATCGAGGCATTTAAGGCGACATTAGAGGATGTCCGCCGTTCGGATTTATTGGTTCATGTTTTAGATGTCTCCAGCCCCTTACGCTACAGTTATTACAGCGCGGTAGAAAACGTCTTAGAAGAATTGAACTGCCTGGATAAGCCGAAAATAACGGCGTTAAACAAAATCGATAAGTTAGAAGGCCAAAGTTGGCCGGAAAGGCATGAAACTGATTTCGCGAATTCCATTTATATCAGCGCGTTAAAAAAAGAAAATCTAAATTCCTTGCTTGATGGTTTGGCTTATGCCTTCGCGGGGAGGTTTAAGAAAGTAAAAATATCGGTGCCGCTTGATAAGATGAGCATTGTCGATCTTATTTATCGCGAAGGAAAGGTGGAGGATGTAAAATACACTTCAAAAGATGTAAATATCCGCGCGTTGTTACCGCAGGCAACTATCAATAAAATCTCGAGTTTTATCCGCGGCTGACAATAGGGGAAAATTCCTTAAATAAAGCTTGACAATCTTGTTTTATATATTATAATTATACCTTTGCATCATTTAGGTAAATAAATTTCCATAGAAAAATAGTGCTTACGAAAAGAGAAATAAAAACGATTGGAAACAATCATTTTTAGGGTGGGTTTTTTTTACTCTCTTTAATCAGTGCAATGACAGCACACAGTTCTGTCTCTACACTGCCTTGCTGGAGTAGCTCAGTCGGTAGAGCACGTCCTTGGTAAGGACGGGGCCACGGGTTCGATTCCCATCTCCAGCTTATGACGAACCCTCCGCAGCAGCGGAATTAAAAATAGACAATGCGTGAAACCATCACATTAGAATGTCCGGTCTGTAAAAGGC
>CAKKQA010000184.1 GCA_919901925.1 Omnitrophica bacterium GWA2_41_15
ATAAACTGTTTTTACTTTATATTCCGCTAACAGGCTTTTTAAGAGCTCTTTTTTATGGCCGACAACAACGATTGTCCTTTTAGCCTTAAGCTTTCCTGCTAACTCAAGGACATAACCTAACATCGGCTTTCCGCAAATAGTATGCAGGACTTTGGGAATACGCGACTTCATTCTCGTGCCTTCACCGGCAGCTAAAATTATGCATGCGATATTGTTTTTCATAGGTCTAAAGGCTTATCTGCCTTCCCTTAATTTAAAATATAGTTTCCTTCGCTTTCCGGTTAAAGCCTTGCGCATAAATTCATGCATTTGACACAGCCACTCCATTTTTTTTCTCGGCGATATGCGCATAAACCTTAAAACCCGCTCTTCGTCTGTTTCCCATTTAAAAATCATTTCTTGACCTTTGCTCTTACCCAATCTTTATTCTTCAATGACAAAACAACTCAAGCCCTTAATAATTTCTGCGAAGCCATACCATTATCTCTGCTTGTTGAATGGCGAAGCAGAATTGCCCTTTAGCTTTTTAATCTTTTTCAATTCTTCAATATCCAGTTTATCTATACCGCGGCCGGTATCGCGTTTCATCTTAATAATATTATCAATTGAAATCACAGGGACTATTTGTTTGCCTATTTTAAGACGCATGGCGCTCCTCTTTGCTTCCTCATAAGATACTGGTGACTCTATTATAATATCCACTTCCTTTAATTCAACATCTTTATAAAAGTTAAACGCCTTCATATGCTTATTATGAATCCAATCATATCGTATGCGTTTATCTGCCAGCCCCATAGGGTCTACCGGCTGTTTTACGCGGTAACCTTTCTTCCTTAAGATGCCCACAACTTTCTTGAGGTTCTCATCGCTCATTTCAACTAAAATATCCATATCCGCCGTACTTCTTAACCAACCATGAAGATTAACAGCAATCCCGCCTACAATTACATATTTTACTTTCCGAACCTGAAATTCCTTTAGTATTTCGCCGTATAGTATCATCTACTTTTATTGTAACGGATTTTTAGATTGAATGGCATAATGCTACTCTAACAGCTGGCAACTTAAATGACAACCAAATCGACAACCTATAATAATAAACCCGAACTCACTAGAAGTTCGGGGCCAGCAAGACACAAGATCTCACTGGGATGATGGCATTATTAATACCACAAAGGCATGCGCTCGTTAATATTCTTCTTCTAATTAAAGTATACCGCATAAATTCAGCATTTTAAATACTTACTGGTTTTTATTTCCATAAAGAAAGGGTTTTTGATGCGCATTTTGAATAAACCCAAGTATTTATTGCGCAGAGCAGAGAACCCATAAGAGTCAATGAATAAATATACCATGGCTTTTTATCAATAAACAGCATTGCAGTTATTGTCAAAAAAATTGTGCTGTAAACAGTTGAGGTGTTGGAAAGCGTAAGCCAATAATTTACGACGGCATTTAGTTCTGCGGGTGGTAAAGTAGAACTACTTGCTTTTTCAACTCCTGCTAACCGAAACAAGAATTTCTCAACCTTATTTTTAGGAATATATGCCGTTGACATATCGTCATTTTCTCTTACTCAAACCGGACAACTATCAATCGTTTTTTATTTATCACTACCGCATCCTTATTTCATATTTCTGGACATTATCTTGCAGAAAACTCCAACCCCAACCAATAAGTTTACCATTATCAAAAACAAAAGGAGTGAGTTCATCATCTGCAATACCCGTCAAGCCAGACAGAGTTTTAAATGAAGTTTGTTTTTTATCAGAAAATAATAAAGACGTTTTATGTTACACTCTACAAACCAAATACTTATAGAGAAAATCCAAGAAAATCCTGATAAAAACTTTATCCTTAACTCGCTTATTTCAAAAAAAACACATCGAAACTAGTCTTTTACCCAAGCAAGTTAAGCAAACTGGATACCGTGTTTAGCCCGCGCCAGGCGTTCAATACTATTCCTAACTTTCTGACTAAGAGGGACAGCTTGAATCCTTACGGTATAGCCGATAAATAGCAAAATCTTCTCCAGGGTTACTATATTGCTAAAATCGCCGCTTTCAATCTTGGAGATATATTGTTGTGTAACTCTTGCTTTTTTAGCTAATTGGCCTTGTGTCAGTTTATTTCTAATCCTATAGCCAATGACCCGCTTCACGATATCCAGTTTCTGTTCCTCAAGCTCATAAAGCTCTTTAAAATACGGATCCTTTAGTTTTTCATTTAAGTGTTCATCAACTCTAACAATATCCATAACGTACCTTCTTTCTCAGCCTTATTTGTGTCTTTCTATGAATACTTTTCTTCTTTCAATAGCCAATGCCCTTTCTTTTTCAGGCAGTTTAGCAGACTTTTTGATAAAACCGTTGGTAAATATTGCCTTATCCTGATGAAAGAAAAAATATAAAACCCTGATACTGCCTTCCTGTCCCTTAAACCTTAGTTCAAATATTTCGCCGCCTATGTATTTAGCATGGGGTTGAGGCAATTTATGGCCGAATTCCTCAAGCAAGCTCTTTACAAAGAAGAATTTCCGCTGACTGCTGGAATTAAGCGAATCTATAAAATCCCTGATAGGAGATTTCCCTGATTCGGTTAGATAATAAAAACAGTTAACATCTGTCAATTTATCCCTATATTAGCTCAAATAAAGTATACAACTAAATGGTTGTATTGTCAAGATTGCGCATGTTTACGAGTGAAAGAACCCTCTAAATATATATTACCTGAAGCTCCTACGAAGCCATACCGTTATTTAGTAATAGTTCAGCTCTTGGAAGCCGTCGACGAGTGTCATTGCGAGCGACCGCAGGGAGCGAAGCAATCTTTAAAGATTGCTTCGTCGCTGTCGCTCCTCGCAATGACACGGTTACTTCCGGAAGCTGAACTGTTACGTTATTTACAGGTTGAATGGCGAAGTAAAATTGGGAGGGCTGGATTCGAACCAGAATAGCGAGACCCAAATTCTCGTGTCCTACCGTTGGACGACCTCCCAAAAGATTGTCATTCATGTATTCCATACTTGGCTTCGTTTCGACCCTCCCGCCCAACTTCCAGTATATTGAGTGGCGGGATCACGTCCGCCAAAAAGATTAAGCGGGACGTGAGACGACATCCCAAAAGAATAGCTATTTCTTCGCCAGATCCTGTTGGAATGCATCAAGGACTTTTTTCTGCAGGGTTTCTCTAAATGCCTGCGTAATAGGATGCGCGATGTCTTTATGTTCCGACTGCATATCCTGCGCTTGAGACTCTCCCGTAATAGGAGCTGATACAAGCGGCAATGGCGCGGCGCACTGATTGCAGTATTTACTGCGCACCTCGTTCCTGAAACCGCACTTCGGGCATGGCTCTTTCATCTTACGCGAAGGCATCGCGATAAACACGCCGTTAGAGCCCTCAATAACTTTTATATTCCTTACCACAAAAGAATTATCAAATGTGACTGTCGCGTACGCCTTTAACTTTTTGTCCGGTGAATCTTTCAAAAATATCCTTACCTCGGTTATTTCCATAGCTGTCCCCCCACTTAGGTCATAGGTTATAGGTCATAACATAGCTAAACGGTTGCCGCAACAAAAACTCTATACCCTTTTAAGCGCCTAAAGAACCTCGCTAACTTTAATCCCTCCTTTCGCGACTTAATTATCCCGAAAACAGAACTTCCGGACCCCGACATTAAAACATTATCCAAACCTTGTTCACGAAGGATATCTTTAGCCTTTTTTACTTCAGGATATTTTTTAAATGTTATATCTTCTAAACGATTAAAAAGGATTTTTTCTATTCTATCTGTTTTTTTAAATGCCCTTTTGCTCCAATCATCTGATTTATCCAGCTCCTGATAAATCAGACGGGTAGAGACACTGAACTTAGGGACAAGCAGGATATGCCAAAATTTTCTTTTCCAGTTTAAAGGCGTAATTTTTTCTCCCCGGCTTTCACCCAAAGCAAAGGCATACTCATAAATAAAAAAAGCTACGTCAGAGCCTAACTTTGCGGCATATTCAACCAGCTTTTTTTTATTTAAACCCAGCTTCCAGATCTTATTTAAGCCAACCAGTACGCTTGCGGCATTACTTGAGCCTCCGCCCAGGCCCGCGCCCACGGGGATATTTTTTTCTATCTCGATATCCACTCCATCTTTAATTCCGAAATCATCCTTTAATAATTTCGCCGCTTTATAAGCGATATTATTTGAATCTTTCGGAATATCTCCAGACGCGGACTTAATAATTATTACGCCGCTAGAGTTTACATCGAGGGTTATTTTGTCAAAAAGCGATATTCGTTCAAAAATGGTGCGTATATTATGATATCCGTCCTGCCGTTTACCGAGAATCTCCAGATATAAGTTTAGTTTAGCAGGAGAATATATAATCATAAAAACATTCAAGTAAACCCGTAACCTGAAAAGAGCCGTAAAATTATCGTCATTGCGAGGAACCCTCGATTGGCTTGTCTGTGACGAAGCAATCACGTTTTAAAATACGAGATTGCTTCGTCGCCATCTGTCAACGACAGCTCCTCGCAATGACAACTTTACTTTATTTTTATGTTTTTTCTTCTTTTCTTTTATCTGATTACTGGTTTCTGGTTACTATCTTCTTACACGCCGCGATAATATCCTGAGGAGTAAGCCTGTATTCATTTAACAACTCATCCGGTTCGCCGGATTGGCCGTAACGTTCCTTAACCCCTACCCTAAGCACTCGGGTAGGGCATTCTTCGGAAACTATCTCATCTACGCTGGAAGACAAGCCTCCGATAACCGTATGCTCTTCACAAACGACAATCCCTTTTGTTTTGCGCGCGGCGTCGATAATAGCCATTCTATCTATCGGCTTTATGGTATGCATGTTCAACACGCGGCAGTTTATGCCTTCATTTTTTAAAGCTGCCGCCGCGTCCAACGCCTGTTTAACCATCAGGCCGCAGGCGATTATTGTTACGTCTTTTCCGTCTAGTAATAATTGCGCCTGGCCAAACCTAAAATGGCCTACGCCTTCCAGTGTCGGGACCTTCGCCCTTCCTAAACGGATATAAACCGGCCCGGTAATCTCAATAGCTGCCATTACCGCCTCGCGCGTTTGCGGGCCGTCAGCGGGGACGATAACCTTCATCGTCGGAATTATCCGCATCAGGGTAATATCTTCTAATGCCTGATGGCTGGCCCCGTCTGGCCCGACACTAATTCCGGCGTGCGTAGCCACAATCTTAACATTTAGATTACTGTAAGAAATGGTATTTCGGACCTGATCCCATGCCCTGCCGGTGGCAAACATAGCGAATGTAGAAGCGAAAACTATTTTTCCGCACGAAGCCATGCCTGCCGCGGTAGCCATCATATTCTGTTCGGCAACGCCCATATTGAAAAACCTGTCTTTGAATTCTTTCGCGAACAAGCAGGTACGGGTCGAGCCGGAAAGATCGGCATCAAAAACCACAATATTATGATCTTTGCGCCCCAATTCCACAAGGGTCTCGCCGTATACGTCGCGTTGATATTGTAGGTCCATTTTAGGTGTTAGGTGTTAGGTTTAAGGTGTTAAAAGATAGATGGTAGGTAATGACATAAGTTTTTGCTTTTTCCTATGACCCATCACCTATAACCCAACACCTAAACCGATCTTTACTCCAATTCCTTTAGCGCTATCTCCGCTTCCTTCTCTGTCGGAGCGCGGCCGTGAAAATCCACCACATTCTCCATAAAAGACACTCCTTTTCCTTTTATGGTGTGGGCGATGATTATCGAAGGCTTGCTCTTTATTTTTTTAGCCTCATCATAAGCTTTCAAGATCTCTAAGATATCATGGCCGTTTATTTCTATCGTGTGCCAGCCAAAAGAACGCCATTTATCAACAAGCGGCTCAATACTCATCACTTCTTTGATACAGCCATCAATCTGAAAACCATTATAATCCAGAATAGCCGTAATGTTATCGCATTTATAATGCGCCACAGCCATTGCCGCTTCCCAAATATTGCCTTCCTGGATTTCTCCGTCGCCCATCAGGCAGTAAACGCGGTAATCTTTATGGTCAACTCTCGCGGCCAACGCCATGCCCAACGACACTGACAAACCCTGGCCTAAAGAACCGCTTGAAACTTCTACTCCGGGGGTACGCACATCAGGATGGCCCTGAAGAAGGCTCCCGAGTTTACGCAATGTCCATAGCGCGTCAACAGAGAAATACCCTTGCTCAGCTAACACAGCATACCACAAAGGGCAGCAATGGCCTTTAGACATATGAAACCTGTCCCTGTCCGGCCATTTAGGGTCTTTAGGATTATGGCGCAAAACGCCGCCGTAAAACAAAGCAACCAGCAAATCCGTCGAAGAAAGGCTTCCGCCGGGATGGCCTGACTTTGCCTTGGCTAACATTTGTATTATCAGCCTGCGGACCTTCTTAGCTTTTTCCTGTAGCAGGGCTATTTCTTCTTGGGTGATTTCCATAATAACTTATCGTGTCATCGAACGGGTTTGATAAATCAAACCCCTACAGACATACAGGGCATACCTGTAGGGGCGCCATTTATGGCGCCCGAATCAAAGTTTCTTTAACTTCTCCTTAACATCCTCTTGCTTATCGTCTAATTCCAGCGACTTCTTCCACGCCCTATCTGCTTTATACGAGTCGCCGTTTTTAAAATAAGCCTCTCCGAGATGATCAAAAATAATCGGGTCCTTTAATGAATAAGAGGCGAGTTCTAATTCTTTTATTGCCTCCGGGTACAAATTTTGCTTAAAATAAATCCATCCCAAAGTATCAAGATACGCGGGGTTATTAGGTTCTTTTTCCAGCGCCTTTTTGACGAACTTTTCAGCCTCCGCGAGGTTCTTACTTTCTTCAGCGTATATATATGCCAAAGAGTTTAGCGCGTCGGAATAATCCGGATTAATAATCAACGCCTGCTTAAACTTTTCTACAGCCTCTTCTCTCTTGCCCTTTTCTTCATATATGGTGCCCAGCATAAACAAAGACTCATTATCGTCCTTGTTTATTTCTAAAATCAAAGAGTAAACCTTAACCGCCTGGTCTAAGTCCTTGCGCTGGGTGTAAATAATTCCTAAACTTTTTAGTATGTTTACGTTTTGAGGGTCTTTTACAGAAGACTTTTTGAGAACCTCTTCATATTCCACAGATGCCCTATCGGCTTCGTTTTGTGAAGCATAAAGAAGAGCCAGCAATAAACCGGCTTCCAGGTTGGCGTCATCTATCCGCTTAGCTTGTTTTAATTCAACGATTGCTTTGTCAAACTCGTACTTGCGTATATACGCAGTCCCCATACGCAAATGAGGCCAGGCGGAATTCGGATCAAGCTCGATTGCTTTTTTGTATTCGCGGATTGCCTCATCGAGATTATCCTGGCGCTCATAAAACGAACCCATCAAATAATGAGTAAGCCCCTCGGAGGTACGCTTATCTTTCGAGGCGAAACACAGGTTTAAAAAAATGCTCGACAGAAATAGAAATAAACCTATCACTGCCAACGCTATTAACGGCTTTCTTCTCTTAGCAGGCGGCATGTATTGCTATTAGCAAACGATTAGTAACCAGAAACCAGATAAAAACAGAAAAAGCTGGTTTCTGGTTACTTAAATTTAACCCTAGACTCTTTTCTTCAAGTGTCTACGCTTACGCAACATCTTTTTCCTCTTGTGCGTGCGTATCTTCTTTCTCTTTCTTTTTTTACCACAAGGCATTTTTACCTCTCTCTGTAAACGAGGGAACAGCTCAAAAGCTGTTCCCTACATCAATATATTAACTTATTTAACGAATACTCGATAATCCCCTCGGCGCCGGCGGCTTTTAATTTGGGGATAATATTACGGACTATCCGTTCGTCTATAACAGTTTCTACCGCCACCCACGCGCCCTGCGCCAGATTAGATATTGTCGGGTTTTTAAGCGAAGGCAGGACACTCAAAACCTTCTTTAAATCCACTTTTCTCACATTCATCTTTAACCCGACTTTTTCCTCGGCCTGGATTGCGCCTTTTAACAAAAGGGCTATTTGCTCCATCTTGTCTTTCTTCCAATTATCCCTATAAGATACTTTATTCGCGATCAATTGCGTCGTCGATTCTATAATAGTCGCGATCTGCCTTAAGTTATGCGCCTTTAAGCTTCTTCCGGTCTCGGTAAGCTCGACGATGGCGTCGACTAAGCCCGTAGCAACCTTTACTTCCGTCGCGCCCCAGCTGAATTCCACTTCCGCGCTGACTTTATTTTTCTTAAGGTACTTTTTAGTCACGTTGACTAATTCGGTCGCGATGCGTTTACCTTTTAAATCCTTGATATTCTTTATCTTGGAATTCTCCGGAGCCGCCAACACCCAGCGCACAGGATTCAAACTCTGTTTGGCATAAATAAGCTCTTCTACTTTTACCACATCCGAGCCGTTTTCAACTACCCAGTCGTAACCGGTTATCCCGCAATCAAGCGCGCCGTCGGCAACATAACGGGACATCTCTTGCGCCCGCAGCATTATCGGCTCTATTTCGGGATCGTCAATCGACGGAATATATGAACGTTCGCTGACGTTTAAGTTAAAACCTGCCTTCTTAAACAGTTTGAAAGTCGATTCCTGCAGGCTCCCCTTGGGTATACCTAACTTTAATATTTTAGACATGTTAGACTCGTCCTTGCTTTAAGTTGCTGCGAAGCCCTACCGTCGTTTACAGGTAGATGGGCGAAGCAGAATTCTTCTTCGCTCTTCGACATAAAAATGCCAATTAATTATACATTCCGCCCGGGGAATTGTAAAGAAAAATATTGCCCTTTTTCGTAATATAAGTATAATGAATCTTTATAAGTTTTGACTGTTAATTTAAAATGCGTATAGGAAGGAAAACTTTACCATGCTAAGGCTACTGCGTAAAAAAGAAACCGCTAAAAAAGCTATATTTTGGATTCTAATCACAGTTACTACCCTTGCCTTTGTCTTGTGGGGCGCCGGGGCATATAAAGAGAAAAATAAAACTCCTAACTTCGCGGGGATGATATTCAAACACCGCGTATCCTACAGAGAATACCAGAAAGCCCGCCTTGCCTGCGCCAATAACGCCCGCTTACGCTTCGGAGACTACTATTCGAAAATCGAGGCCTATCTTAATCTCGACTATCAAGCCTGGGTGCGGCTGATATTGCTTGATTACGCCAAAAAAGAACGCATCAAGGTTTCCGACAAGGAAGTTGTCGAACAAATAGCTTCTATCCCGTTTTTTGTAAAAGGCGGCCGTTTCAGCAATGAAATCTACAAAACTGTT
This sequence comes from Omnitrophica bacterium GWA2_41_15, assembly GCA_919901925.1. GTDB lineage: Bacteria > Omnitrophota > Gorgyraeia > Gygaellales > UBA12090 > CAKKQA01. The sequence goes on from CAKKQA010000184.1 coordinate 9,278, forward strand.
GTCCGCCGCTACCTAAATGTCCAACCCCGCGACTTTGAAGAACAGGTCCGCGCGGACATTATCATAAATAAAATATATGAAATGGCCGGCAAAGATGTAAAAGTCAACGACGACGAATTGCGCCAGGCATACCAGAATGAGTTTGAAGAAACCGGCATAGATTATATCAAAGTTTCTCCTGAAGAGTTCAAACAGAAAGTAACCGTAAGCGATGATGAAATAAAAGGTTATTACGAAAAAAACAAAGATTATTTCAAGCGGCCGCAAACAGTAAAAGTGGAACATATCGGAATACCCTATGCTCCTGACGCAAGCAGCAATGCCAAGCAACAGGCATTCGACAAATTGCGTTTCTCCTATCAAAGGATAAAAAACGCGAAGGACTTAAAAAGCGTTGCGCAAGAGCCGCTTGTCTATAAACAAACAGGCTTTTTTTCAAGCGATGAACCTATAGAGGGAATAGGTTTTTCGGCTAATTTTTCCTTATATGCCTTCAGCCTAAAGGAAAATGAAACCAGCCCGATTATCCAGACGCCTGAAGGCGCGTATGTATTAAGGGTCATTGAGAAAAAACTGCCTTATATCATGGCCTTTAACGACGTAAAAGAAAAAATCAAAGCCGCCATTATTGAGGACAAATCCCTGCAAGAAGCCAAGGACAAAATACAGGAATACAAAAACAGATGTGATGCCGAAAGCAAGCTCGACCCGGCATTTGACTTAAAAAAAGCCGGCACGCTTTTAGGCGCCGAAGTAAAATCTTCCGGATTATTTAAAAGAAGCGGCCGCATAGCTGATATAAATGATTCTAAAGCAATAATTGATGAGGCCTTCAAGCTGAAGCCAAAACAGATAAGCGGCATTATAGCCGTTCCTCAAGGATATTTTATAATTGAACAGGAAAAGCTTGTTAATATAGATGAGGCGAAGTTTAAAACGGAAAAAGAAGCCTACAGCAAGAAAGTCCTCGACCAGAAAAAGCAGGAAAAAATCAACGCTTTTATCGAAGAGCTTATCAAAAAATCCGGAATAAAGGATTACATCGGGGCAACAAATACTGAAGAATAACTTGCGCGAAACGGGCTTGATAAATCAAGCCCCTACAGGCATCCTACGGCACATTTGTAGGGGCGCCATTTATGGCGCCCGCAATAAAAAAGGGAACACTTTTAAGTGTTCCCTTTTTTATTACAACTATTAGCTTCTGTTTAGCTTATGTTGATACAGTTTACCGGACAACTTTCAGCTACTTCTTTTAGATTATGCCCTTCCTTACAGCTTTGCGCGATAACATGGGCAATGCCGTCGCCCTCAACCTTAAATACTTCCGGGCAAGAGCTTTCGCATAAACCACAGCCTACGCATGTAGAAACATCAACAGTTATTTTCATTTTTATGTTCTCCTCAAATTTGCGAAGCAAATTTGATCCTGAGTCCCGCCGAAAAGGCGGGACGAAGGACCTAATGTTTAATCCTATCCCTTCGTCTCTTTTATTGTTTCAGCCGGCGCCTGAACAGCTTGTTCTGCCTTCAGGCCATACTTCTGAATATTATTATCCGCGACAGCCTGAATTTGTTTTACCAACTCCGGATTGCTCAAAAGATGCTTAAACCTTCCCTGGACTTTCAGATATTCCTCGACGGGTTTAACCACGCTTAACTTGCGCACATTAGCAAGCTTTCCGTTTTCATATTCAAACATCGGATATAATCCGGTTTCAACCGCAAGCTTTGCCACATCCCAGGTATACTTGGAATCATGCCTCCAGCCTAATGGGCAAGGGACATGAATCTGCAGGTATTTCGGGCCTTTAATGGAAATTGCTTTTTTGACTTTCTTCTGCAGATCCAACGGATAACCGGCAGAAGCTGTCGCGACATACGGTATGCCGTGGGCAACCGCAATTTCCGGCATAGGCTTTTTCGGCCGGGGGTTGCCGGCAGATTTAACGCCTAGCGGTGTAGTGGTAGTATTTGCATCAAAAGGGGTAAGGCCGCTGCGTTGTATGCCGGTATTATGGACAACTATTCCATCAGCCACAAAATTATGCTCATCCTCAACCCTTAAATCTAAAGTCGGCTCTTTGCCGACGTAGTTTATTTCGGTTACTTTTTCTGTGTCATAATACTCATTATCAATCAAGAAATTACGCCAGCGGTATTGCGAAGCGTATTTTTGAATTTGCGGCTTGGCCCTTTTACTCATACAGACATAACCAAATCCTGTGTCTTTGAGCAGTTTTCTCTTTACACAAACCCTGCCTGCTTTTACTGTCTGCCAGTGGATCTTTCCCGCCTGAAAACCGGTAATTTGAGCAAGTAATCTTAATCGTTTAAGCAAGTCACAACTCGCGCTCACAAACCGCCAGGAATTCCCAAATTTATATCCGTCGGATAACATCAAGCCTTCAATGAAAGCCTCCCTTTGCTCTTGCGGCAGAGTAAAAATCCAATCCGGAATAGTTTTATTCTTGGCTCCTTTATTAAATTTCAATGAATCAATGAACCGCGCGAGATTAACTGAGCCGATATAGACATACATATCATCTTTTCTCAAATGATTGCCGAATAAATGCGTGTGAAGCTCAAGCAGCCTTTCCCTTTCAGGGGTAGAGTCGGGAATAGCAAAACCTACTTCTCCCCTATCTTCTCTGGTCCAGCCGTCGCCAACGTATAAACCCAAATATTCCATCAGTTCCGGCGATGTCTGGGAGGGAATTTCCATCGGATTTATTTTATTGACTTTATAATCCCCCTTTTCCACCTTTTGGAAGGCGAATTCATAAGTTTTTTCCACTGCCGCGTTCTTCATCGCGACCACTTCATCGCCAATTGCGGCTTGCTCCAATGTTTTCCAGACAAAAATATTCTGCTTCCCGCGTCCTTGCCTTTTAAGGACTAAAAACGGATGATTTGCGGTAGCTTTTACAGAGTGGTGGCGGGTTTTTAGCTCATAAACATCTTGAATACCATTATCAAAAACGCCGCTGCATTTTTTATAAACCAACTGGTATGTTTTCTGGTCAAACGCGGCAACTTCATCGCCTACTTTTATATCTAAAATATTTTTAAGGCCATCTTTGGTCATTATCAAGGATGAAATACTTAAGCAATTCATATAAGCTTCATTGTCGTAACAAATAGAAAGGATATCATGGCCTCTTTCCCACATCCCGGATAATGCCTGTAAACCTATATCGGCTGTCCCGCCGTCGCCTGCCTGACAGATGATGTTGATTTTATCTTTTGTCCCTAAATATTTTAATGCGGCTTCAATCCCCGAAGAAACAGCGCCGCAGTTTTCAAAAAGCGAGTGTATCCAAGGCACGCCCCACGCGGTTTCGGGATATTTCGTCGAGAAGACCTCAAGGCAGCCGGTGTTATTGGCGATAATAGTATTCGGGCCTGCCGCGTCAATGACTAACCTCGCCGCCATTGACTGGCCGCATCCCGCGCAGGCGGTATGCCCTGAACTAAACAAATGTTCCATCTTTTCCTGGCTCATATATTATTCCTCTGCCCCTCGTCATTGCGAGGAGCTTTTGTTTTATACGTAGCGACGAAGCAATCTCGTTCTTAAAAACGGGATTGCTTCGAGCCGCCTATGGCGGCTCTCGCAATGACAGCGTATTAAATACTTTCCTCTAATAATTCCGGTTTCAAATCAATGTATTCTTCGGTGATTTCTTTTGTAGTAAGTTTCTTGTAAACTTCCTTAATCGAATCCACGGTAATATCCCTGCCGCCTAAGCCGATGACAAAGCCGCTTATAGCCGGGGCTTTTTTCTTGCCGCAGAAAACGCTCCTTACTTCAGCCAAAAGCGGGCCGTAAGAGCCTAAGGAAACCGCCTTCTCTAATACCGCCACTTTCGGGACATCCTTTAATGCCTGATAGATCGCTGCTATCGGAAACGGCCGGTATGACACTATTCTTAAAAGCCCAACCTTCTTTCCTTTCGCGCGCATCTGGTCGATAACGTCTTTAATTGTCCCGCATACAGAACCCATTGCTACGATAACTTTTTCCGCGTCTTTAGTTTTATATTCCTCAACCAGCCCGCCGCAGGTTCGGCCAAAGACTTTACTGAACTCGTCATTTACCATAGGGATAAGCTTTAAAACATCTTTGTGTGTTTCATTAATGGCAAAACGGGTTTCCATGTAATAATCCGGGTCAGCTAACAACCCCAAAGATATAGGATTATCAACATCGAGTTTATATAATGGTTTGTAAGAAGGAAGGAATTTCTCAACTTGTTCGTCAGTCGGGACATCCACAGTCTCTAAACCATGGGTAAGGATAAAGCCGTCCATATTCACCATTACCGGAAGCATTATTTTCGGGCTCTCGGCAATGCGATAAGCAAGAATATGCATATCCATCGCTTCTTGTATAGTCTCGGCGTGAATCTGTATCCATCCGGAATCCCGTACGGTGATCGCGTCCTGATGGTCATTCCAGATATTGATCGGAGCGGATATAGCGCGGTTAGCGCAGGTCATCACTACCGGAAAACGCATCCCTGCAATACAGAAGACGACCTCGGCCATCAAAAGCAGGCCTTGAGAGCTGGTTGCGGTAAACGAACGCACTCCGGCAGCTGACGCGCCCAAAACCACGCTTGCGGCGGAATGCTCTGATTCCACGTTAACGCACTGGGCATTAAGTGAGCCTCTAGCGGCCATGCTAGCCAATTCTTCCACAATATGTGTTTGCGGAGTTATCGGATAAGCGGATATAACTCCTGGTTTACACATCCTTACCGCCTCTGCTACCGCCCTCGAACCTTCCAAAAATTCGCGCATTTTTCTTTTATACCCCTATACCTACAATCATTCTTCTTTGATCATCTCAATATCTTTTTTCGGACAGATTGCCGCGCAATTCCCGCAGCCTTTGCAATAATCGTAATCACATATATATGTATTTTTGGCTTCTCCGGTTATACAGCCTTCGGGGCAAATCAAAAGGCACATCTTGCAGGCAATACAATTTTTCTGTAAGAACTTTGGCTTCTCTCCGGAACGCCATGAACCTGTCTTGTTTTTTCTCGCGGTGATTGCTTTGGAAATTAATGGCCCAAACATTTTTACTCCATCCAAAAGAAATGCTTGTTTACCAGTTTGCCTGTTAGCCGGTTAAAATTTTTAACTGGCAAACCGGTAAACTGGCCAAACTGGCTAACTTTTTTTAATATACTCAAAACCCCTGTTTATCGCCTTAACGTTCTGTTCGGCGGTCTTGCCGGTAAATCTTAAGTTTACCGACTCAATCAAATACTCCAGTTTGAATTCACTGGTCGCGGCAGCATAAGCGCCCAACATCGCGGTATTGCCTAACGGCCTGCCAATAGTTTCCATGGCGATTTCGTTTGCCGGCACAATATAAACTTTCTGCCTTGGTTTATGCTCCGGCACCGGAGTGCCTTCTTTAGCATTAATTATAGCAATGCCTTCGTCTTTAAACCCCTTAAAGCAGTTAAACCCGCGCATAAGAGTGACATCCACAATTAAAAGGTAATCCGGCTCGTAAATCTGCGAACGCAGGCGCACCGGCTTATCATCCACCCTGACAAAGGCATTCATCGGAGCGCCCATACGCGCGGCGCCGAAATTAGGAAAGGCGGAAGGAAATTTTCCTTCTATAAAATACGCGTGGCCAAGTATACTGGCTGTAGTTATCGCCCCTTGCCCTGCCCTCGCGTGTATTCTTATCTCTTTCATTTAAATGAGCACTAAACTTACGGAGCACTGAAAGTGCGACGTAAGTTTATGTGCGAATTTATCCCGCCGAGCATGCAAAAATTACCGAAGGGAATTTTTGCATATCTTGCGAGGCGGGATTAGAGTTATCAAAAACGAATTCAAAAATTATACCACATCCTTTTTCTTGCGCAAGCTTTTTTTCTCCGCTAAACGGCCGCGTGAGTCCTGCAAGCCTGCCGGCCGAAACAGCCTGTTTGAAGAACTCCCGAAAACAGCGCCAAAATCATATACATTTTCAAAGTCGCTGATAGAATCACTGTCTGTCTTTTTAAGCAGGTTTTTACTGATCATATTAAAAACAATGTTGCCAAAATCCGCTGTTTTTACGATGCCCCAATAGACAAGGACAGTACCGGCCATCGGGCCATACTGGTCAAGGGCGAAATCCTTTATCCCCTCCGACAGCTCCTTGCCTGTAATATGGCCCTGGCGCTTAAGCTTTTTCTGGGTGAAATGCAAGGCCTGCATGACAAATTCGTAGCTATCCGGCTTATACCGGCTGTCTTTTTCGCAAATCGCTTCTACTATATTAAAGAAACTTTCTTGGCTATTCATAGTTACCTTGAAATTTCCCTACATCAATCCCGGAATGTTTAATCCGGTGATAGCCTTCATTTTCTCAGCCGCAACATCATGCGAACGCTTGATTGCCTTGTTTAAAGCATCCTTGACCGCTTCCTCAAGGCGGACGCGGCTGTCTTCCTTAATATCGCCTTTAATGGCAACCGCCTTTATATCTTGGGAACCATTCATGGTGATCTTAACCAGCCCATCCCGGCTCTCCACATCAAAGGTGGTGGCCTCAAGCTCGCGCTTCATCTCCTGCATCTTCTTCTGCATATCCATCATTGCCTTCATTTTATCAAACATATCTCCCTTTCTTGAAACCTCCAAAACAAAACATATTATACAACAAAAAAATGATTTGCAAAGAGATTTAAAGCTGACTTAATACTTCCTCGCGCCGTACGGCCGCCAGGCGGGAGAAATAACCTTATCATGTTTACGGCTTTCTATCAAAGAGGCAAAGGTCACCGCGTTATCTCCTAAACGCTCGTTAACCACATCCAGCGCCGCTGTCAATCTTTTAGCGCGCCTGTCTTCTTCAAAAAGGAAAAGCTGCTTTTCGCCGGACTGCAAACCTGAAACACTGACCCCCAATAACCTTATCGCCTTCTTAAAAACAATGTTTTTGATAATACCGGCGGCGTGCTTATATATTACCCGGGTATCGTCGGTTGCTTCAGCCATTCTTTTCTGACGGCTAAAAGTCTGAAAATCGCTGTACCTTACGATAACCGTGACCGAGCTCGATAAAAAACCTTCCCTGCGCATCCTGCGGGCTACCATATCCGATAATTCCAGTAAAACCTTCAGGATATCTTCCCGCCTGCTTATATCAGAAGGCAAAGTCATACTGTGGCCGATAGATTTGGTTTTAGCCTCATAGCCAAAAGGCATTACCGAAGAGCCGTCTTGCCCGGCGCCCATCATTTTCAAATATTCGCCGGTAATGCCAAAGTGTTTTCTCAACAATAAAGGATCCGCCTTTGCCAATTGCGAACAAGTATATATCCCCAGCCGGTTCAGCGCCTCCTCTGTGCGTTTTCCTATACCGCAAAGCTCTCCAGCTGGCAGATCTTTTAGGGTAGCGGCAACATCTTCTTCTTTTATTTGGAATAAACCGTCCGGCTTATGATGAGAGCTGGCTAACTTTGCCAGCAGTTTATTCGGCCCGATTCCGACGGAACATTTTAGTTTCAATTCTTTAAATATCTTTTCTTTGATTTTCCTGCCGATCTCAAGCGGCGAACCAAAAAGATTAACGATACCGCTTGAATTTAGAAACGACTCGTCAATAGATGAAACTTCCAAATCAGGGGTAAATGAATAAAGTATCTGGACGATTTTCTCGCAGGCTTGAGTGTATTTCTCGTGGCATGCATGGACAAAAATAATCCGCGGGCAGGCCTTTTTTGCCTCAACCACATTCATCCCGGTCTTCACCCCTTGCGCGCGGGCTTCATACGAAGAGGTAACCACCACTGTGCGGAAACTGGCGCCGATAACGGCAATCGGCTTATTCTGTAATCGCGGATCATCCCTCTGCTCCACCGAAGCAAAGAAGGCATCCATATCAACGTGTAAAATCATTTTTGGGGTCAGGTCCAAAACAACCGTGGGGTCAGGTCCAAATTAACCGGGAGAAGTGTCCCCACCTAGGCGGGGACACTTTCCAACCGCGTTTTGGACCTGACCCCTAGCTTACCTAGCTTAGAAATATGTCTATTTTGGCAACTTTGCCTTCGCGGATATCGGAGGCGGCCTGCGAGCCTATGCGGGAGGTTTTAAGAGCAACTCGGGATTTATCAAAATATTCCAGTGTGATTTTTTTCGGGCTGACAGCACCTGAGCCAAATGTATTTTTTCTTTTGGGATTATGATACACAACTAACGCCTTATTCAGGAATTTAAAGGCGAATGTGTTTTTGGCAAAGCCGTCTTCTTCTTTTTGGCTAAACAGCCATGCCGGAAGGATCGGTTTAAATTCCAAAGATAATTTGTTGTTACCGTCAAGGTAAAATGGGGTTTTGCCCGCGCACATAATCAACCAGATGCTGATAAACTCCGCGGTCGAACCGCTTAAACGGGCGACGAATCCGGTGCCGTGTAGTTCTTTTTTAGGGAAGGCGCTTGAAACTAAAAATGACGAATTCTCTAAAATGCTCCTGCCATAGCGTTTGGGATCCTGAAATGGAATTAAGACATTCTTAAAATCGCTGAAAAATTCATCATACAAGCCGTTTTTCAACAACTCCAAGAGATACTTATATTCCATATGCAGCCATATTGATTCATTCTCCAGCCATCCCGGCAAAAACACCCGGCAGCGGCCGATTTCCAAAGGCATAGACTCTAGCGGCGCGCATACTTTATACATTTTCAACTTCTTATCGAAAAGCTCGGATTTACGCACAAAAGCAAAAATCTTTTTTGCCTCTTCTTTTTTCTCTACCACCCTTAAACTATGCATAACCCCTTCTAAAAACAAAGGCAGGGGTTTTTGTTTAAACTTCAAAGGCCAGGCTAACTGATGTCCGTGTTCGGTTGTCTTAATTACTTTATATTCGCTGGCTTCGTTAATAAAATACGAGTAATACAGCTTACTTTTCTTGTCGTATGCTTTTTCCAACCCGGCATCTATTTTATTTAAGAAACTCCCTAGAATCGGATTCAGTTGTTTTAAACTTATTTGCCTTTCAGCCCCCTCAAAACCAAGGATTGTTTTATGACGGTAATCTTCTTTAAGGCTGTGCGATTTATCCCAGAATCCATAATCGCCCAAACCGCCTTCGGCCAATTTACCCAAACCATCTAAAAGTTCATAAACCTCAAAAGGCAGGGCAAGAGAATATTCTTCGCCGAAACCTAATTTTTTTATGCTGTCTTTTAAGAAAATAATCCAGCGTTTAAGTTCAAACGTTTCGCAAGTTGACGAACCGAGCAATCCCGGCAGGCCGTTTAAAGAATCATACCAGTTTGGCTTATCCGCCTCCATCTCAATCCCGACGCCAAAGGGGTCAAGGCTGGCAAACTTGTTGGCAATAACGGTCAGCATCTTAACGGCAAGCGTAGTCCTATAAATATCCCCAAGGCCATGCTTCAGGCGGGACAGATGCGCTAATTCGGGCCTTTTCTTAATTAAATTATGCTTTGCATGGTCGTTAGAAACCGCGTGATATTGAAAAACTTTGCCGTCTTTTAAAAAGTATTTTTCTTTTCTCGGGCGGACGGTTTCGGAATTATCAAAAAAAGTGAATTCTTTTTTCTCGACAAGTATTTCTTTTAAGCTTTCCGGATAAAGGCCCAAATAATTCTCCAGTAAATCCAGGCAATACGCCCAATGATCGCTCCAGAAGCCTTCCCCGTGCTCGGCGTTAGATATACGCTGGGAATTGGTTAATATAGCGCATAATAATCCCCCCCGGGACATTTTTATTTCACCATCCAATTCAGTGTTCTTGAATGGTCCGGGGATAATTTTGTTTTCCAAAATAAAAGTAAGCAGTTCTCCCGGCGTAAACGGCTTCTCCAATATAACCTTCAATTTATCCCGTTCAACTTCAGATAGGCGGTAATATTTATCAAAGGCCTTCAAATCCTTATCAAAAACAAAGGTGTCGGGCTTAATTACCAGAGGATTGTAACCGTCGGACTGAATAAGCCCGAAAATATTGACAATACCCTCATCTTTAAGAGTCGGCACAAACCAGATATCCGACCGGCGGTTTTGGTTTACGTCGCGAAAATTCCCGTTCCCTTGAGACCAGAAATTAGGCTCAAGCAAGAATTTATTGTAATCGCGCTCCAAATCCCCGTGCTTGCGGGAAAATACCTGGATATGCAATTCCTTGTCAAAATACTTCAGGTGTTGCGGGTAGCCTCCGCGCATCAGGTTATCCAGAAAATTCTGACGGCAGTACAAGTCAAAACTCTTAGATGAAGAGTGAACAAATGCGTTATCCTGCAATGCAGAGATAACTCTTTTATTGCCCTCTTCTATATTCAGAAAATACTGCTTATTAGCCAGCCTCTTTATATTGTCATTTAGCTTCTTGAGGCTGCTCATATTCCCGATTAAAGAATACAGCGTAAGCCCATTGCTTTTTCTGAGCACAAACTTCCTATGGCACATGCAACAAGGAGTCTTGCCGCCGGTTAACTGATGCGCGGGATAACCGAACTTCGCCTTATCTAAAAATACCTTAGGATAAGTAAAATCGTTTATGGCCCCGAAAATTTCATCGGGGTCAACTATCGGCTTAATCAAGCCTTTACCGTCAAAAGTAAGATAAAAATTCCCGCCTTTGATATGGGTAACTTCCGGCTTATCAGAGGGGTCAACCTTGGTGCGGATAAAAGGAACGGATTTCTCCAGATTCTCTACTCCCATCCATGCTTCTATTGTCCGGGGAAGCTCTTTTAAAAACATGTTATTCAGGCCGTAAGGAATAATTTTAGGCAATCCGTCGAGAATCTCCAGAGCCTGCGAGCCGGATTTTAGATTTATAACAGTAACTTTTCTTGCTAAAGCCCCGAAATCATCATTGGGAACAGGAAAATATTCCACCTCAACTTTAATCCCTAAAGTATGGTTTATTTCACTAAGCTTAAGGGCGCTTGAAGTAATCAACATCTTGTTTTCTGTTTTACATCCCAGCGCGCCTGCGCCGTTATGGAAAGCTTCATAGAAAATAACCTTCTTGCCGCGATGAACTTTAATAAAAGTGCGGAAGCCCAGAAGCGAAGCCTGCTGGTAAGATTTGTTTGCCGGCAAAAACTCCATAATCGGATGGTCCTTGTCTTTTATCCCGAAGCTGGCTATGCCTTGAGCGCGGTTGACATAAAACACCCATATCGGAATACCCCATATCCCTGCTATGCCGGGAAAGAAACTGGCAAACGGTTTTGCCAGATTGTAATTCTCGATAACAAACTCGCCTTCTTCGTTAAGATAATATCTTACTTTATTTTCCACGTTCTCCCCTTAAAAACCACTTTTAACCAACTTCTAACTGCGTAGGTTAGAAGCGGTTATTTTATATTTAGGATTTTGGCGTAATCATCCGGCAGGCCGTTTTCCGTCGCCTGAACAACTCCTTGAGCGTCAATCAAAATAAAGGTAGGCACTCCGACAAGATTGTTCGCATAAGCAACCTTTGAGTCCATGTCAAGCAAAACAGGGAATCCGACATTCTTCCCTTGCAAGAAATTTTCTGCCCTTTGCTTAGGCTCGCCGATATCGATTGCCAATAATTCTATGCCTTTTCGTACCATCACATTATGTTCTTCTACCAATCTTGGAAATTCCTGCCGGCAATATGTGCACCATGTCGCCCAGAAAAATAAAATCACAGGTTTGCCTTTATAATCAGATAAGCTGACTATTTTACCCTGCAGGTCAGCCAGAGAGAAATCCTTAGCCATCTTGCTTTCTGCTCTTGTCTGCGTGCATCCCAGCGCTAGGCCGGATAAAAAAAGCAAAAAGGTTAATACTATGGCCCGATATACTGAATGTTTTACCACATCATCCCTCCAGCTTTAATGAGGAAGTATTCTCCTGCAGCAATCAAGATAAAACCTCCCAATTTTCTTATCCGACTAAGCCAAACTTCTGATTTTGCCAGGCCCATAAAAGCTGAACCGAATGTTCCGACTAGAATCAACAAAAAGCCCATCCCGCAAGCAAAAACAAACAATAAACTTGCCCCGTAAAGAACATTTTGCCTATCCGCGACAAGAACCAATATCGTACCCAAAGCAGGCGTGGTGCAAGGCCCGGCAATCAACCCCGAGGCTGCGCCAAGCAAAAACGTAGAAAAATATCCCCCAGTATTTTTTACTTTATTCTGCAGGTGTAAACCGATAAAACCTAGGTTTATCGCGTCAAGAAAAGATAGCCCGGCCAAAATACATACATTGCCTATAATAAGGAAAGAAAGCGGATGGGTTGATAGTTGTCCGAAAAGCCTGCCGGTCAAAGAAGCGATTAATCCTAATATCGAATACGTAACAGCCAGGCCTAAAACATAAACTAAACTTAAAGATAAGCCGCCAAAACGCCTTTTCCCTGCTTTTACGCCGATAAAACTTAAGGTTATCGGCACCAAAGGATAGACGCAGGGCGAAAAGCTCACCACCACGCCTCCTAAGAATGCGGCAATATAATCAATATGCATAAGATTGTTTTGTTAGCCAGTTAGCCGGTTTGCCAGTTTTCCAGTTAAAAAAATTTTTGTCTTTTTAACAGGCTAACCGGACAACTGGTAAACTGGATAACTATTTTGTAGAATCGCTTAACCAATCCAAATATTGTTTATTACCCGCGATTATCGGTAAAGCGATTATCTCCGGGACATCATAACTATGGAGCGATTTTACCTTATTAACCAATTTATTAAAAAGTGTTTTCCTGGTTTTGATTATCAAAAGCGCTTCCTGAGCATTATCTATCTTTCCCTGCCACCAAAAATGCGATCCGATATTTTCAATTATATTAACACAGGCAGCAAGTTTATTCTCGAGCAAACCCTTAGCAATCTTTTGCGCTTCTTCTTTCGAACCTGCGGTTATAAAAACGATAATAT
>CAKKQA010000185.1 GCA_919901925.1 Omnitrophica bacterium GWA2_41_15
GCCCCTACAGATATGCTGCGGTATGCCTGTAGGGGTTTGATTTATCAAACCCGTTCACGTGTTTCAGGCGCCATCCGCCACACGTGCTTGTCAGATGGCGTCCGACTATCTTTTCGGCGGGCGCCATAAATGGCGCCCCTACAGATATGCTGCGGTATGCCTGTAGGGGTTTGATTTATCAAACCCTTTCACGTGTTTTCAACGTTTCTTTGCTAATTCCCGCTCTTTCACCGTCTGAACTTCCGCGGCGACCTGCTTGGGTGTTTTCTCGCCGATGATAATCGACTGAATACCCTTATCAAAGGCTTCTATTACCGGCGAAAATTCCGACACCCCCCAAACACTCGGATGCGTGGAATAATCCATAGCGCCTGAGAACTGCGCTAAGACCGGTGATATTTTGGTAAGGCTCTCTTTATTCGCCGGAAGATTTCTTGTTTCCTGCGCCAGATATGCCTGCTGTTCTTTGTCAGTCAGCCATTTTAAGAATGCGATGGCCTCTTCCTTATTCTTCGACTTAGCATTAATCATTAATGACGAACCTGCCCCGCCCCAAATACTCTGAGGATATTTATCCGAAACTTTAGGGGGCAAAAACGCCGCGTATTTCAAATCCGGGTTCATCCCTTTATAAACATTCACACACCACGAGCCGTTAAAAGCAAAAACAGCTTTTCCGTTAGCGAAAAGCTGTTCCGCGGTCTTATTGATCATGCTGACCACGCCGTTATACAAAAGCCCGGCGTCTTGCATTTCTTTAAATAGCGTAAACACGCGCACCCAGTCAGGGTCAGTATATGGGACTTCGCCTTTTATCGTTGCCAGGACTTTGTCTTTACCCATAATGTTAAAAGCAAGGCCATTGGCAAAACAATCAATCATCCACACTTCCCCCCAACCGCTGACTAAACCCTGCATCTTAACTTTTCCGCCGGAGGCGGATCCGCCTGCGGCGGAAATCTTCTTTCCTATATTTATGAATTCTTCCCAAGTATGCGGCGGCTTATTCGCGTCCAACCCTAATTCCGTAAATAAATCTTTGTTGTAAAGCATCTGAATAGTCATTACGTCTATAGGCGCGCCGTAAATTCCGGGCTTTACTTTATAAGAATTTCCCTCGTTAAACTCATTAACTGCCAGCGCTTTCGGGAAAAACCTCTTTTTCCATTCCAGGTTATTGGCTTCCATATATGGCGTCAGGTCGCAGATATGGCCGGCTTTGACGAACGAGGCAAAATCTCTTTTCTCACCCAAAACGCCGAACATATCCGGGAGGTTATCGCCTTGAGCCGCGGCACGGACTTTTTGGGAATAAGCCTCCGAAGGCGCGTATAACTCAATATTTACTTTTATTCCTGTCTGGGATTCGTATTTCTTGGCTAAAGCGACAAATGTTTCGTCCCTGTCTGTCATCCAATGCCAAACATTAAGAGATTTTTTAGGAGAGGTTTTAGAAACAGATTCTTTAGACGAACATGAAAGGATGGTAAATAAGAAACATAAAGCTAAAAACGGCAATAAAATACCTTTGGATTCCCTCATAGGAGCTCCTATCTTAGTATATTTGAGCGGTTAGAAATTATAATAATACCCTTTTAAAAACTCTAAAGACAAGAGATTTTAAGCTTACCACATGATTAGCCTATCGTCAAGAAGCTATTTTCTGCTTTCCCACCAGCGCCTTTTAAGCTCATCCGGAGCGGAATTCCAGACACATTTGAATATCTTCTCCTTATCCCTATCCTCAAGTTTGGTAAAGGTAACTCCGCAGATGAAATGCCTTTTATCCTGTTCTTGCAGAAAATCCTGCCAGACTATTTTTCCCTGGCAAGGAATAGGATTTTCCTCGCCTGTAATCTCTAAAAGCAAATCCATATTTTCGTTAAGCCGCACATTCTCGAGAAGGGAAATCTGCGCCCCGGAAAAACTTATATCCCGAAGCAGGGCCATCTTTTCTTCTGCCTCATCGTTTTTAGGGCTTGCTACCTTATACCTTACCGGCCTTTGTATCCTCCAGCGGACAAAACTCCTTTTTTCACGGCTGCCTATCATAGCCACCTCCCGCGATTACATAAGGTTATTCCTCCTCAACAGCAGGCTTCTCAATAAAGGGCCACAATGACAAAAGCCTCGACGGCTCGAATCTTAAACCAGCATGCCATTTCCCGGTATGGGCCTGTTTCTGCCAGACAATCTGCGCGGTAAGCGTTACAGGATTTCTTGTCTGGACTGAAACTAATTGTAACTGCAAGGTTTTCTTTTCCGGCAACTGCCTGTCCGCGCTAACCATAGCCCCTTCGCCGCTTATGTTCACGCAGGAAAACTGCCCTTCTTCCTCATCTTCCACCGCGTATGTACCCTCGAAAGTCCTGTTTATGCGCTCGAAACATCTCCGTTCAATCGAGTCTGCCATTCTTTTCACCTCCTTTCCTATATATGTATATTTTACCACAGACAATCAATTTCGCCATTAAAATATTTATTATTCGTAACAGTTCAGCTTCCGGAAGTAACCGTGTCATTGCGAGGAGCGACAGCGACGAAGCAATCTTTAAAGATTGCTTCGCTCCCTGCGGTCGCTCGCAATGACACTCGTCGACGGCTTCCAAGAGCTGAACTATTACTATTATTCTAACCTTGATATTTCTCGCCACAACCTCCGAGGTTAGGCGTTGTTTTCCACACTGAAACCTCGGAGGTTAAACATCGCCATGAGTAACTTTTTTCTCTTTTTGCTTTCGCGCTAAAATCCGAGCATGCTCATCTGGAACATATTTTAAATATTCAATCGCATCCTGCACTAATTTACGCTTTGCCTCTTTCACAGCCTGATTGCCATTGACCACCCGCGACACTGTCGCGATAGAAACCCCTGCTTGCTTCGCAACTTCTTGAATATTCATTTTGTCACCCTCCTTTCTATATTATTTTCAGCAAATATTTCACCGCGGTCCTCTAAACTGCCCCCAAATACCTGTCGGCGAAACGGCGCCTATTGTAGGGACTGTCCCCGCTGAGTTTACTTGAGGCGGGGACTGTCCCTGAAAGCCGTCCGGCGACGAAACAAACAATGTCAACCTCAGGGGTTGGCATACGATCAACTCCACCGACGAGGAGGCGACAACATTACTTTCGACAACCCTTTTGTAGGAGCTTGATTTATCAAGCCCGTTAACTAGGCGGGCGCCATTTATGGCGCCACTACATTCAGTACCGTACATTGTAGGGACAGCACACTGTGCTGTCCCTACGCTAATGCTGTCAGATACCCGCGCCGGCGAGGAGGCAGATTCACCAGCGGTAACTTCGCAGGTTAACTTTGGTGATCCGCCGCTTGTCTTATTTAAATAGAAACTCCTTACCGCGGACGCCCAAATACTACTCAAATACGAATCAATGCCCCAAACTTCCAAAAGAAGCCTCTTAAAATTAATCTCATCAAGGCCCAATCCTTCGGTAAATGCTTGAGCAATTAAAACTTTTCGCGAATGGTCTGTTGAAGTGCCGTAAGGCTTAAATTGCTGCCAGTTACAATCAATCACCCAATATATTCCAGCTATATTTAAAATATTAAAACAATGCGGTGAGATATCATCGGGCCCACCGTGAAATATCAAAACTTCTATGTTATAACCTATGCCTTCAAGGCCTTTGTTTAACTGGCGGCTTAATGGTTCGCATACGCTGAAACGATAAACTTCAGAAGGTTGCTCCGGGCAAATTACAACATAAGCTCGCTCTGATTCTATAAGGATATCTTGCAGTATCGCAGGATCAAGGCCGGTTACAAGCCGGCTATAAACGGATAAAGACAGCCCTGCGCCGTATTTGGGCACGATAAATCGCGTCCCTACAACACCGGCCGGCGAGAAGGCTGCTAAACCAAAATCAGCTCCAGGGGCTGATTTCGAGGTTGCTTCCGCCGGCGAGGAGGCGGCGGTTTTTAGAACTTGACATCTATACTGGAGTAATATAGACTCTATAATGTATAGGGGGAAATTAAAATGAAAAGTATAGCTATTGATATCAGCCCGGGCCAAGTCGAACGCCTTGTGGAAAGACTGCCCATTTCTTATAAAATACGCCTCATCCGTAAACTGGAGAGAGAAACATGGGCGCAGAAGCTCGACAACACTGTCCAAAGAATGCGCCGCCGCGTAAAAGAAAGAGGCATCACCAATAAAGAAATCAACAGAATTTGCGATGAAGTAAAGAAAGAATACGATGAAAAACATCGTTGTAATTGACCTTAACGTATTCGTCAGGGCATTATTAACCGGCGGCATAGATAAAACAATATATGAAACGATTAGAGAAGCAAAAATCATTCCTGCTTTTTGCCCCGAGATGCTGGATAACCTCGCCAAAGTACTGATAAGGCCGCATCTTAAGCTTGATTTAAAAGATATTAAAAACTTACTCATAACCCTTAAGAGTAAAGCGGCCATAGTCAAACCAGCGATTAAAATTAACGCCTGCCGCGATGCTTCAGATAACATAATTTTAGAAACCGCTATCGCCAGTAATGCCAAAGAAATTATTACTAATGATCCGGATCTGCTTGTTTTAAATCCTTTCAGAGAAATTTTAATTGTTGCTCCCCGCCAGTTTCTAAGAATATTCCGAAAGCGATAACGTAAATTTGTGTTTTGTGGTCGTAAAAGACTGCCCCAAAAGGCCTCCGGGGCATACTTTAATAGTTCTGTTCTTGCGGCCACCGGCGACGAGGCGGCGACATCGGCGGATACGCACTTCGCCAGCAGCACAAAGCCCGCTAACAGCCCAAACCATCCCCAATGCCCGGCTGCAAGTCCAAACAGCGGTAAAAGCGCGATGGCAGCGAAGCTAATGCCGCCGTCAACAGCAGCGACGGGTTCGTCAGGTGCTTCTGCCGCAGGAGACGAGCACATCGTTTCGCTCCTGCTGTTGTCATCCGTTCCAGCGAAAAGATATATAATAGTATCGTCTTGCGTTAACGCTTGCCATCTTTCATTCCACCTCATATCCTCTTTCAACGCTGCATACACGCCAATTTCATCAGCTCCTTTTTTAATACAGATAAAATATTTTCTAAACTCATCCTCCGCGCCAAAAGGCCACCCCTGTCTTCGCAAACCAAAAATAATATGCTTCATATCCTCTGTGCAATCCGGATAAATTTCTAACCTCACGAGCCTTCCTTTCCATATCACTGCAGTCACATAAAGATCCGCTTCCTTTGCCATGCCGCAAATCTGACGAGACAATATCCCAAGCGGCTGGAATTCAAATATTAATCCCCATGCCAGCGCTTGGGTAATTTCTAACGATGGCAATGACCTTTCAGCATGCCACTGCACAGGCTCATCATGGGGATATGCCTCTACTTCCAGGCGCTTAAAAAGTTCTTCACAATCACCGCCATCCAACAAGGCTTCCGGGCTAATGCCATCTAGCAACTCCTTAACTCTTCCTCTTATATGCTCCGGAACTCCATATCTTTGACTTTGTGCATACCTTTTTTGGAATACATTCCGAACTATCCTTCCTATTGTAGCCTGCGGCGCCTCTTCCCCATTTTCATACCATTGCCAAATATTAGGTAGATAAGCCGAACAATCGATGCCGCAAGCTTTAAGCCTCTCTGTCAAGCGATCGATCAGGATTTTCCAAGCCCTTCTGCAATAATTATTCTCGACATCTTCAACTGCTGACCGAACTTTATAAAAATCTGGATCGACTAGAGAATATCTTACTATTTCATTTCCTTCAGAGCCAACAACTCCAAGAGGAGGCTCAAGTAATTTCTCAAAATCAGAAGGAAAATTTACTCCAAATAAATCGCTTCTGTGCCTTAATCTCTCCGCAAGGTCAGTCCGAACTCTATGCGCAGCGCAACGCCGCCAAAAATCTGCGATAAAACCATAACAACTCCGGTCATTCCATGTTATGGCCCCGCCCATTTCTTTCGCTATCACAGCCATCTCTTCGGCCGGATCAATTATCTCTGCAGGAACTCCCGTTTCCACAGCAATCCTAAACATACTATCGGCAAGCCAATAATTATCAGGCTGTTCTAACATACATCTTAACAAGCCCAGCACGTGTTCATCTTTTCCTGAACTCCTCGCATAGTTATCTACAAAGCCGGCAAATCTATCGAATATTCCCTTTGCCAATCTCTGCAATGTTTGCGCTAAGGGCCCCTTGCCTTCTTCAGAAGCGCAGGCTTTTCGCCAATCGGACAAGTATCCCGCTGCTTTAGTAAATCCGCACCGATCGTCATCAGAGAACTTGAAGCGCCTATTAATCTTTTTGGCGCTAACACCTTCCATTACTTCACTACAAACACGTTGCAAGCCCAACACAGAAGAAGTAAACAAGCTAACAAGAGAATAATTTTCTTTTATTAGCTCAAAAGAAGCAGGGATTCCCTCACCTGCAACAGGAATAACCGAAGTGCTGCCAACAACTACAAGAAGCATATTTAAAAATCCCCTGCGGGTGGTTAGGGGAATACCTGTAGCCTCAATTGGTTCATCGTCAGATGGCCCTGCCGCTAACAAGTCGAAGCCATTTTCATAAAACTCTCGCATCGGCGATTTTGTTTCATCCGATTCCTCCGCCGGCGAGGAGACAGATTCTGTTGGCGCATCATCCTCGGGCACAACTGCCGCGGATATTTCCCGAGCAATAACTTCATTCCTTAAGGCACGCTTAAAAAGCAACCAGCTGGCCAAAGCATTTACATTATTTATGGCAATAAGCAATATCCATAATGTGGTTATTTTCACCTTAAAGAAATATACCAGCGCAAACGCTACCGGAATACCAATTGCCAACATAACAAAAGCGCTGAATTTAGCAGGCGTCTTGGTATTGCCAATGCCGATAAAAGCATTTAAAGTTATGCCGTAAGACATTATTCCGCAGTAACCAAAACAGGCGACCCGCAGTAAATCTGCCGCCAATACCCGGACGCGCTCATCGTGGTTAAATAAACCGGTTATCCCCGGAGCAAACAGCCAAAAAAGCAACGCGACTGCCCCGGCTATTATCAGCCCGTAGAAATTGCACCTTGATACTGTTTTCTTTGCGTCTTCATATCGTCCAGCTCCCATATACTGGCCGACCAAAGTAGATGTTGCCGACGACAAACCCACAATAGCTATATTTAACATTAAAAATAACCCGGTTATTATGCCAAAGGAAGCCGTTGCCACCGTGCCAAAATAATTAACTATCCTCAACAACACCATGCTAAACAATATTGAAGCGGAAAGCTGTAATGCTTGAGGATATCCGCGGGCCCATATCTCTTTAAGAATATTTATTTCCAGGTGGAAATTTTCTAACTGTAAATGGATAAACTTTGAACTGCCGCGGAACAGAAAATATAACCCGAAAAACACCCCGGCTAACCTTCCTACCAATTACGCCCAGCCTGCTCCCTGAAGGCCAAGACGGGGCAGGCCATCTAAGCCAAAAGTAAGCAAAGGAAGCAGCATTACCGTAGCCGCGACTGCCAAACAAGTTATGTAAAAAGATTTATTCGCGTCTCCGGCGGCTTTAAACAGCGTGCGCACCAACCAGACGATATTCATTCCTATTGAAGCAACGGCGAATATCCTGAAATACGCGATTCCATGGGCAATCACCTCCGGCTTTGCCCCGAACAAAACAAATAAATAAGGCGCGCAGATATATGCCAGAGCCGCGCCGAAGAAAGAAAAGATTATTCCTACAAACAAACCGTTAAACGCGTTTGCCTGCATTTTGTTTTCATCTTGCGCCCCTTTTGCCTGCGCGACTAAATACACCATTGCGGCCACGATTCCCTGGATCGGAATCCAGGCCACGTTAAGAATTGTCCTGCTGACAGTCATCGTGGCTAAGTCATTCACGCCTAACCTGCCGATGATAAACATCTCAAATAGAAATAGGAGGCTGAAAATAATCTGGTCTCCGGCGGCCGGAATCGCGAGCCTCTTGATAGCTTGTGAAAGGCCAAGGCCCAACAAATACGCGTTGCCTCCGTTCTTCTCCTGCGCCGGCGAGGAGGCGGCGGTATCTTTGATAACCCTTCCGTAGAGGCTTGATTTATCAAGCCCGTACCTCCTGTTTCGGGCGCCATAAATGGCGCCCCTACAGATATGCCACTGTATGTCTGTAGAGGTCGGATTTATCCGACCCGTTACCTCCGCCGGCGAAGAGGCGGCATTATCAGGCGTCATTGCGATGAGCTCTCGCTCTGCAAGAGGCGACGAAGCAATCTCGTTTCTAAAAATGAGATTGCTTCGCTCGCTTACGCTCGCTCGCAATGACAATGCCGGAGAGGATGAAGGAAGGGTTCGATAAAGAGTTTCCGGGTTATCCTTCCAACGATATACTTCGTCTTGAAAACAAACTAAACCTTCTTCTTCCCAAGCCATTAATAACGAATACGGAATAATTACCAGAACTTTTTTCCCAAAATTATCATATAATTCCCAACGAGACTCTGGAGCTCTATCAAAAGCCATGTTTATATCAATAACATAATAAAATCTTTGGTCGGCAGGACAATAAACAACCGTCCCTTCCACGATGCATTCAACCACGCTATCTAACACAATCTGCCAGAAAACATTATTAGTAACAGTTCAGCTTCCGGAAGTAACCGTGTCATTGCGAGGAGCGACAGCGACGAAGCAATCTTTAAAGATTGCTTCGCTCCCTGCGGTCGCTCGCAATGACACTCGTCGACGGCTTCCAAGAGCTGAACTATTACCATTATTAGGGGTTGCTCCGGTATAAGGACGCTCTTCCCTTAGAAGCGGGTCCCCCTCTAAGTTCCTCAATGGATATACTTCAACAATCTGATTTCTTTTTCTCAAAATTGTTAAAATTTCGGGATGGCCACCGGCTAATTCAATCCCGTGCCCTGAATCACCGAGATAAACACTCGTTGCACGAATAAATTCGGCATCATTGCGATAGCAGTATACTTGTGAAAATTCTGGCGGTTCATCGTTTTGTTGTCCCACCGGCGAGGAGGCGGCGGTATTACCTCCGACAACCATTCTGTCGGGGCTTAATTTATCAAACCCGAGCCTCTCGTTTCGGGCGCCATAAATGGCGCCCCTGCAGACGTCATCCGCCGGCGAGGAGGCGGGGGAAGTTTCGCCTGTCATTGCTTTGATATCCACAATTCCTATCTCATGCGGCGTTTTCTCTTTCAACAACATGTCAATTGCCACGGCGCGGTCTTTGGAATACGCAAGGCCTAACCTAATCAAAATAGCCGCGATTTTCCGCGCATCGGTTATGCTAACACCAATACCTGCCCTGAATATCTCTTGAGTTAACTGCGACCAGCTTTGCAAGTGGCTAATGGTTTCCTCTTTCGTCGCAGGTCGTTCAGCTGAATCCGCGGGGCGAATTCTTTGAATAACTCGCGGCTGATTTGTTTTGCTTACAGGCGCAGGCGCTATTGGGACAACAACAGGCACAGCCATGGGCTTGGGTAATTCCGCTTCAATAGGTTTAGGTTTTTGAGAGGAGGATTCGGCGGGAACTGTTTCTAATTCGCTTGCGTCAACATGGATTGGAGCAACAACAACTACGGGTAATTCCTCCGGAGGCGCGCGGCCGGATGCGGGATAAACATCTATACCTTGCGGTTTATCCACTTCAACTTCTCTGATAGCCTGCGCGGATTGCGCGCTTTTAAACCCCAGCCCATAAATATAAACATCCATCCGCTGGCCTGTCTTTACAATTATAAACTTCGCGGCGGCTTCCCACGCAAACTTTTTATTTTGTTTTTTCCTAGGGGCATCATATATTCTGACTAAAATCCACTCATCAGTTATTTCTACAATCTCACCCACTCCCACATCTTTATCTTCATGCCGGACTTCTCTGCCCTTCAAGCTATCGTTAATAACAGCTGTCGTCGGCTGGCGGTATAAACGCCGCAAGGGCACATACTCAAGAGGCTGTTTTGACTCCAAAACTTTTCTCGAAGCGAACCTCTGCAGTTCAAGATACAGGCGCGCATCCTGTCTTAGGGCAGCAAAAGCTTCCTGGCGAAGCGCCCAATAAATAGCATTAGTTACAGTTGCCCGGCTGACATTGCCTACCATAGAAGACAAAGAATTAAAATCCAATAATGCCCCCGCCTCTGTCCGCCTTAAGAAATAAAGGTCAAGCAAATAACGAAAGGCAGGCTCAAACTGAAGCAATGCTTCTTCTACAGCCTTACGAAATGCCATGCTTATTTTATTTGAGAGCGCCGGATACATTCCTCGGGAATCCTTGTGTTTTTTCAGGAACCTCTCTAAAACAAAATCGCATAAAGCCGCATAAAGCTCCTCGTTAGAAATTATGCCCGAGAATATATCAAGGCTAAAGATCATTCCCATGGCATCTTCAACTTTTTCCAAACAACAGCCGAACGATTCAGCGACTTTATCAGCAGGAATGACCCCGCTCTTGCCTAATCCGAACCTAAGAGCGATAAGCCTCTGGTAATCTTCCGGCAAAAGGCTAAGTTTCGGCCGGATGGCAGCCACCAAATTATTATAATCTTCATGCAAAATAACATAGCGGCCATCGCGGTACGCGCATAAAGATACCTCGCGCATTTGCCCGTCATACGCCCTAAATCCGCTATCCCAATTATCATTTTCGTAGGAAAAAACATAAACTACAGAATGCTTATATTTCCTGCCCACCAGATATTCTTGATTTCTATAGCGCAGATACCCTGAATTTTTGATAATCACTGCCTCGGACAAGAAAATCAATCTGTGGGTTTGCGGGTCTCCGCAAAAAGCAATCATATTTCCGTTATGATAAATCTCAAATCCCGCGTCCCGGTTACCCCTTATTGGTTTAATCAAGATTGTCTGCCCCGCGTAAGCCCTGCCAATATACCAAGGCCAGTCTGCCCAATGAAATGCGCCAGACAGGTTGACATCCCTTTTTTGAGCATAAACTACATTTTTCCTGAGGCACAATTGTAAATAATTTCCCGTATTATCATCAACAATCCCCAATTCCCAGCCGTTTTCGTCTATAACTGCCCGCTGATCATTCGGAATCTTAACGAACTTCACATCTTCGCCGGCCCAATCTTCACCGATATGCACATACCTGCCGCGATAACGCGCGCAGGCGTTTGACTGCACCGGCCTAATCTCAACGTCATGGGGGGTTTTGCTGTGCCCGACGAGCCTTACAACTTTATTGTTCGCGCTATCCCAGCTCGCAATCTGATTGCCCTGTCCGTCAAATATATCCGCGCCTACCAACGTAATCTCCTGGCCATTATAAGCCGTTCCTATATAACGCCCTCTGCCCATAAAACCAATCATCCCATTTGGCTTAACCGTAAACTTAACCTCTTTACCCTCTTGCGCCGGCGAGGAGGCGGCGAGCGGTAAAATAGAACCATCCCCATTTTTCCTTACCGGAGAAGAAGCAGTATTATTTTTTAAAAATTCTTCCAGCTTTTTCCTTTCTTCCTTCCATCCCGCCAATGCCCCAAAACGTAATGATTTATTTTTAGGAAATTTTATATCTGTGGAAAGGTCAAAATATTCAACCGCATTGGACGGACTTAAAACAAAAGGGGCAAAACCAGCCCTAACCAGCACAAAACTCGCGAACAGCGCTCCTGTGCGGTGATTGCCTTCTATAAATAACTGCGGGGGGCTCAATACTCTTGTATATAACCCCGCCGCTAATTGCCAAGGATCCCCGGCGCGATGCTTACTGTACCACCTCCAAAGCGGCCCCACAAAATCTGAGAATTTTCTTTTGGTTTCTTGAATAAAATTATTGTATTCCAATGCCTTTTGAGAATCGATCCCAATCAGGCATATCTTGTTTAACACCAACAAATCATTATCATTGATATCCCTGCTTTCTCCTAATAACTTATTCAAATAAGCATAGGCAAAAACTAAATTTAAAATAATAGCCTCTGTAAGAGGCTCTCTTATAGTCCTTAATTGGCTGTTTATACTATGAAACTCATTCTGCACTTCTTCAAGAGACAGCCAAACTGCATCCAGATTAATTGTTTTAGCACCCGCCAAAAAACCTGCGGGCGCCTGAATTGTCCGCAGGCAGGACTGCTTGCCGGTAAGGCAGGTTTCCGGATTCTTGCCTATGTTTACCGGAGACGAGGCGGCGGGAAACCTTTCCTCGGCTGTCTTGCGGGACAATTTAAAATCTCCGTCAAGATATTCGACGCGGCCTTGAGCCTGGTCATAATAAAACATTACCTGATCATTATCATCGTAGGCCCGGAATCCGGAAACAAAATCCTCCCCCGCGAAAGGCCTTAAAACAACAACATATCCCGCGTACTGCGCGCCTATGTTAAATGACTTCAATTTCCAACGCACAAACCCTGTCTTGTGCACAATCACCGGCTGAACGACCAGGCTAAATTGCTGACTGTCCTTGCGCTTTTGGCCTATCAGTATGCCGCGGTAATAAATCTTAATCCCTGATTCCCAACAAAGTCCGTCAAAAGGCAAGACATCCATATTTTCTCCGGCAAAAGCGGAGCCGATAAAATAAACTTTATTATCCCATTCGATACACCCGTGACAGCTTATCCTGCGCGTCTTAACTGTCAAAGGAAGGACAAACTGGCCCGAGGCTTCATCATAACGCGCTATCCGGATACCCTTGCTATTAAAAACTATCCAAACACCTGAATCATCCTGCCGGAGTGTTACCTTCTCCCCTTTTTCGCCGTAACCAAGATAGCGAAGCTCACCCATCCAATGAATTCTTTTCCATAAACCTATTGTCCTGGTTTGCGTCCCTTCCAACGGAACAACAACAGCCTTACCGGAAAAATAAAAGTTATCCCTCTTGGAGTCATAATATAACAGCCTATTATCCGCGAGGCTAACATTAGGAGAATCTATAACCAAAACTTTTTCTTGCGGTTGAAATCCTAAATCATGCCTTTGGCCTTTCCATTCCACACAGCCTGATTCATCCGCCTGAACGACCACAAGATAACCTGTAAACACGGCTTGGTTAGTTTCATACTTCCCTATTTCCTGCTGTTTAAAATATATGCCATAAAAAGACTCGCCTTCCGGTTTGACCCGCGCAGTTTTACCGGATAATTCCCTCGCGATATATAGGCGGCTGTCTTGCCATTCGATAAAACCCATATTATCCACAAAAAATAAATGATACTTTTCCCCTCTTCTTGGCCGCGGAACCTGCAGCCTTAAATGGCTTGATAATTCCCGGATCAAATCCGGCCTTTGCTTTAAAGCATCGATTGCCAGGCGGGAAACATAATACTTGTGCCGGGAATAAACCCAACCAGGATGAGGAACTCCGTCTATGGCAACTAACCGTTCCCTGGAAAGCATGCCGGCAACCCGAGTAAAGAACCTGAAATTATAACTACTCATCGTCCTGTATGAAAATCTGCCTGCCAACCCAAGGTATTCAAAGGCTTCATCCGCCGACATCTTTCCCCCCAATTGCTCAATCCTTAAACCAAGCATTTTTGCCTCAAGATAAATCGGCAGTATAACGGCCCTGTCCAACACCTTAATCCCGGCGTAGCCAACCTCATACGGCGTATCATTCCTTCTTTTAAAAAGCGCCTCACAAAGGTTGCCTGGGGATACCCCGATAAGTTTTGCCGCCGCCTCTAAAGAATACTTCGTTGAATTAACATCGCGGCTCAACGAACACAATAACGCGGCTTCTTGAGGCGGGATATTCCCGCCTTCATCTAAAAGGATGACGCCGTTTTTGGCCAGGCCAGCGATAAACTCCTCACTAACACCTGCCAGCCTTGCCGCATCGGCGCAAGAATACTCCCCGCGCTCGCCTGCCGATTCTAAGGAAAGCGATCTCTCTTCTTCTAAAAGAGGAAAAACCCGCGCATTAAGATTTCTCTGCCTCGGGGTTAAAACGCTGATAAGTTTATGATTTCCTTCGTCTAAATATCCCTGCCAGATTAACGCGTTATTGCCTTTCAAGCGCGCGTCAAAATAAAGCCTGCCCTCTTTGGCATATGGTTTTAATAACGCGCGCCTGCCGATGTGTAAACGCGAACCGATATGCATTTCTAACTTGCCTTTCTCGCCAGAATATAATATCGTCGCCCTAACAACATCAAACTCCACATCTTTATCCCCTAATTTTATAATTTCCCGAAAGACGGCCTGTTTTTTATTCTCTTCTTGCGTGTTTATGTATTGCCGGAATAATTGTTTGAACCTCTTCCAAAAGAGATTATCCCCGCCGTGTTTTTCTTTTTTTTCTCTTACAGCTAAAAGCAATCCGCGCAAAATCACGGCGCCTTCTTTAGTTAAATAATACCGCCTTCTGGAAGATACAATTAAGCAAAATGCCTTGCCGGACACAAAATATTCCCTAATATCGCTAATGCCATCAGGGCATTTATATTTCCAGCCGGAATTAAGCCGTCTATAAAGTAATTGAGGGCACAGGCCTATCTCATCGCAGGCGCTCTTGGCCGCGACTAATTCAACCCCTAAAAGCCTTAACGCGCTCATTAACTGCATCGGCGCCCCCGGAGTGGTTGGCGCCTCCGGAGTTAACGCCTTGTAATAGCCCACAAAAACATATCCTTCCTTATAACTTATCAAAACACGCGTTCGCGCGTTATTATTAAGACGGGCCAGTTCCCCTAAAACTGCTGTTAGCCCTTCCAACGAAGGCATATTGAAATAGTTTACTTTTATCCACCGGCATATAAGGGTAAACCGCCTTAAAAGCATTATTGCTTCGGTAACGCCCATCTCTTTTAATTCTCCTGGCTGACGGCCCCATTCTGATAGAACTAACTCCTGCCTTGGATCAATAACAACCGCGGGGGCTTGCGGCTTAACTTCTTCTGGCTGTCCAACGCCTTCTCTCTGCAATGCCGGCTCCGCGTCAACCTCTTCCAAGAACCCTTTTTCCGCTATATATTCTTTAGTCGGAGAATGCGTTAAAAGGTATTTAAAAGCATCCACCTTATCAAAAAACCGGCGCACGCAGGCAATAATTTCTCCTGCTTCAAAACCGGTTTCCCGGGCGATTTCCTGCCACGGGCGCGCGAATTCGCAATTTCCAAAACGCATCCTTAAGATACGCAGGTTATCGGCATACACGCGGGGGTCTTTAACCCCTCTTTCAAAAGCGGCAATCGCTTGGTTCATACGGTAAGCGAGTATTTGCCCGGGGCACATCCTTCTTCTGTTTTGAGCATATTGGCCTATGGCATCTTTTGTGTCAACGGCGGGACGGTCGGCGTTCTCGTAGTAGAAAGACATAATATCATGGCACAAGATATCTGCGCGCTTTTGGGAAGCCTTATTTTCTAAAGCCTGTTTTAATTCTTTAAATTTAACAACCAGCGGGTTTTCCTGCCACCAAAAAAACCCTAAGAATTCAAGACAGCCTCGATTATATAAATCAATAACCTCGGCCAACTGACTGCAAGTAGTCGAATGATCTGTCACCCGAAATCCGCGCCCGAGCATAGTTGCTATTTGCGGATAAGAAATTAAAAAACTGCCGTCATCGCTTTGCTGATAAATAATCCCCGCGGTATTATCCGCCGGAGAGGAGGCAATTAGTTCACAGTTCACAGTTGACGGTTGACAGTCAAAAAAAAGAGATTGCTTCGTCGCCGCATCTGGACAAAAGCTCCTCGCAATGACAGATGTTTCTTCTGCCGGAGAGGAGGCGGGTTTTTCAAACGTAATCATAAATGTGTATAATCCCGAAGTAAGTTCTTTATTAACCATAAAACCTAAATCTCGAAAACTCTCGCAGATATTTATCATTGCGCGATTATATCTTCCAGTATATAAGCGGAACCTTGGATAATCTAATGAGAGAATTCCGGCCAGTAATTTTTTGCCTATTCCTTCCTCTTGAAAATTACTTTCGACAGCCGTATATTCAATATCAACCAGGTTTTGCGCTCCATCATAACGGGCAACCAGATACCCTACGATTCCTTCCGCAGCTAAATAGCCAATATCAAGCCTTCTGGCCAGCAAAAATATAGCATTAGGATCTTCTATAGATAAAACAACTTCATTATTTACTAATCCTGTCCATCCCACTGACTTATTGATACGTTCGACAGCCTCTCTAATATTATTTCCGATTCTCGCCGCTCTAATTATGATAAAGCGCTGTTGATTTGGTTTTGCCGGGGAATACGCGCTAACCAACGTACCCAAAATCAGCCCCTGGAGCTGATTTGTGGCGCCTTGAGCCGGCGAGGAGGCGGCGGGCAGGAAAAATTGGCAGCTGTCCATATTTTTATTCCCATTGTTAAGCCGGATTAATAAATCATATAAGGCGTTAACAAAACTGGGATTTTTCATATCGAAAACGCCCATAGAAAATAATTTAGTCAGGCTTCCTCTTTTCCCGCAAAAATCCTCCGCTAACTTAGCGAGATCGCGAAAATAACCGCTTACAAACGCTATCGTTCCCGCGCTTTGGGATGAAACATATAAATCCCAGTCTAATGCTTCTACCATAGCTATCCACCTATCTATAAGGAATAAAACCTCCTCTTTTGACCTAATCCCAAACCAAAAATCATTATCGCTTTCGAATTTCGCCCTTAACTTCCGCAGGCGATCTAAATGATTGGCTTGCGTATCGCTCAATACCCTGGATAAATAAGCCCCGCTTACTTCACCGCAACCGGTATCTTTGCCCAGGGATTCAATGGTATACACAAAACCGTAAGCAATGGTGATAGCTGTGTTTATTTCATGCATAATCTCGCTGTAAAAATGGATCCAGTAAAATCTGCCTTCACTATCACACACCCTAAAAAGCTCGGGGCGGGTTCCGGGATGCGCATCAACCCTGCAACTATTAATAAAATCCCTCTTTTCCAAAAGGCTAGCTTCCGGCGGATGATCATCCGCCGGAGATGAGGCGGCGGACGCCGGAAAATAGGGACAGCTACCATTTTCTGAAGAATCGGCCTGCGCCGAGGAGGCGGGCGGGAATTTGGCACTATTTCTTTGTAAAGAAGCAAACACCCTCTGCTCCAACACCTGCCAATTCCGTGGGACAAACCCTTCCGGCCCAAAAGGCGCCGGCAAATCAACTATCTTGCCTTTCCTATATGTCCTAAGGTAAAACCTGCCATCTTTGCCCCTAATCACAAAATAACGGCTAAAGCATAAGAGTTTCTGCCTGGTTAAATCCCGGCCATACCGTTGGCGCTGATAATCAAGAAAACTACGATAAACATCGGGGGAATCCTGACACCAAAGTTCATACATCCTGGCAAAATCTTCATCGTCATTCTCAACATCAAAAATCCAATAATAATTTTGAAATAACCTTTCAAATTCTTTCCACCAGGCGAACCTTTGCGAAAAGTAAACTTGATGCCCAATCTCATGGGCTAAAGCCTCGCGAAGATGGCCTGTAACTATATCAACAATTGGAACGCCTATCATAGTCGTCCCAATGGCTGATTCCGGAATATCAGATCCTTCG
>CAKKQA010000186.1:0-31106 GCA_919901925.1 Omnitrophica bacterium GWA2_41_15
GTCATTGCGAGCGACCGAAGGGAGCGAAGCAATCTTTAAAGATTGCTTCGTCGCTGTCGCTCCTCGCAATGACACGGTTGCTTCCAGAAGCTGAACTATTACGAAATTATCGTTGAAAGGAGTAAATCATGCCTTTACCAAAGCGTAGGTTTTCGCGTGCGCGCACGCTCAAAAAAAGGACGCATAAGCATTATAAGCTTGGCGCCTTGACAGTTTGTCTTCAGTGTAAAAACAAGAAGGTTCCGCATCATGTCTGTCCGACTTGCGGTTATTACAGAGGCAAGCAGGTAGTGGAAATAAAAATTAAAGAGAAAAAGAAAAAGAGATAACCCATATGAAAATAGCCGTTGATGCGATGGGAGGCGATTACGCCCCCAAAGTAGTTATTGAAGGCGTTGTTCAGGCGGTCAGGGAATTCGGATGTCAGGTAATTCTGACCGGGATAGAAAGCCGTATAAAAGAAGAGTTAAAAAAAATAAAAAAATGCCCGCAGGGTATAGAGATTTTCCATGCTTCCGAAGTCGTGGGAATGGATGAGCCTGCTACAGTATGTATCCGCAAAAAACGTGATTCTTCAATCAGCCGCGGTATAGACCTCGTGAAATCAGGCAAGGCCGACGCCTTTTTTAGCGCTGGGAACACCGGCGCGGTTGTCTGCGCGGCAACCCTTGGATTAGGGATGATTGCGTCGGTAGAGCGGCCGGGTATTTCCATAATTATTCCCACTTTAAAACATACCCCTTCGCTTATAATCGATGTCGGAGCGAATATTGATCCTAAGCCTTTGCATCTTGTGCATTATGCCGCGATGGCCGCGGCGTATTACCGCCACATATTTAAATCCGATAATCCGACTGTAGGGCTTTTAAACATCGGAGAAGAGGAAGCCAAGGGCACGGATTTTGTCAAGGAAACTCACCAATTGCTTTCTGATTCACACCTTAATTTTATCGGGAACGTGGAAGGCAAAGACCTTTTTAAGGGCAAGGCCGAAATTATTATCTGCGACGGTTTTGCCGGTAATGTGGCGTTAAAGGTTTCTGAAGGCATGATTGAAGTTTTAGGTGAATTCTTAAAACGGGAATTGATGGCTAGCCTTATGGCAAAGATAGGGCTGTTTTTTATTTATAATAGTTTAAAAAGGATGAAGAAAAACCTTGATTACGCGGAATATGGCGGAGCGCCGTTATTAGGCGTAAATGGCGTAGTGATTATCGGGCACGGCCGTTCTTCCGTAAAGGCAGTTAAAAATGCCATCCGCGCCGCGATAAAAGAAATTGAAAATAATGTTAATGATAGGATTAGTGAGGCGGTTAAAAGTTTAAATATTAAGGCAGGGTAAGAAAATAATGAAACCAGTAGGTATTATAGGCTTAGGCCATTATGTTCCGCAGAAAGTCCTTACTAACAAGGACATGGAAAAAATGGTCGATACTTCCGACGAGTGGATAACCACGCGCACAGGGATTAAGGAACGGCATATAGCTTCTAAATATGAAGCCGCAAGCGACTTAGCCATAAATGCCGCGCAAGAAGCCCTGAAAGATGCCGGAATAAAACCTGAAAGCCTGGAATTGATTATCTGCGCGACTGTTACCGGGGATATGCCGTTTCCTTCGGTATCTTGCCTGGTTCAAAAAGCCATCGGCGCGCAAAACGCGGCTTGTTTTGATATTTCCGCGGCCTGCGCGGGATATGTTTACGGTTTGATTACCGCTAAGCAATTTGTGGCAAGCGGCACATATAAAAACGTTTTAGTTATCGGCACCGAGAAACTGACTTCGGTCGTGGATTGGCAGGACCGTAATACCTGTGTCCTTTTCGGCGACGGCGCAGGCGCCTGTGTCGTTGCTCCGGTAAAAGAAGGCGGGATCCTATCCACATGTTTAGGTTCGGACGGCTCTATGGGCGGCCTGTTGATGATTCCTGCCGGAGGCTCGCGTAATCCGGCAACGCACGAGACTGTCGATGAAAAGATGCATTATATAAAGATGCGCGGCAATGAATTGTTTAAGCTGGCGGTAAAAATTATGGCCGACGCCGCCAACAGCGCTTTGAAACAAGCCGGTTTAGATTGTAAAGACGTGGATTGTTTTATTCCGCATCAGGCAAACATCAGGATACTTCTTGCCGTGGCGAAAAGGCTGGGGTTGGATACCGAAAGAATTTTTATGAATATCGAGAAATACGGCAATATGTCTTCGGCATCAACCGCGGTCGCGTTTTATGAAGCAGTTAAATCCGGCAGGGTTAAAAAAGGGGATATCGTAGTTTTAGACGCGTTCGGAGCTGGCCTTGTGTGGGGGGCTTGTGTGATTAAGTGGTAGCTTTTATATTCCCGGGTCAGGGTTCGCAATTTGTAGGCATGGGTAAGGATTTATGCCAGGAGTATCCGGAAGCTTATGATATATTTGATAAGGCGGATAAGGCCTTAGGGTTTTCGTTATCTAAATTGTGCTTTGAAGGCCCTATCGAAGAATTAACCAGGACTGTGAATTGCCAGCCGGCGATTCTAACAACCAGTTTTGCTTTTTTATTGGTTTTGAAATCACAGGTTAAAAATCTCAACCAACCGGCATTTTGCGCTGGGTTAAGCCTGGGTGAATATTCAGCACTGCTTGCCGCAAGAGCCCTAGATTTCGAAGATAGCCTTAAGCTTGTGCGCCAAAGGGCACAATTTATGGAAGAAGAGGCTAAAAATTCTTCCGGGGCAATGGCCGCGGTTTTAGGCTTGGAAAGGCCGTTAGTTGAGCAGGCGGCAAAAGAAGCAGGGGCAGAAATAGCTAATTTCAATTGCCCTGGCCAAATTGTTGTATCCGGGGAAAAAGAGGCGATAGAAAGAATAAAAGAAATAGCGGTAAATAAAGGCGCTAAAATGGTAATTGAGCTGGAAGTATCCGGAGCCTTTCATTCGTCTTTAATGCGTCCGGCAGCGGAGAGATTCGCAAGCCTGATAGAGGGAGTTGTTTTCAAGGTTCCTATATATCCGGTGGTAAGCAATATTTACGCTCTCCCGGAAAACAATCCTGACAAGATACGCCAAAACTTGATTACGCAAATTTACGGTTCTGTGCTTTGGGAGGATTCAGTCAGATTTATGGCGGCACAGGGAGTTAAGGTATTTTATGAAATCGGCCCGGGAAGCGTGTTAAAGGGTTTATTAAAAAAGATAGGCCCGGAGTTAACAACGATAAGTATTGGGACAAAAGAAGATATAGATAACATAGTGACCAGTAATCAGAGAACAGAAGAATAGGTGTAGGGTTAAGGGTGAAGGGTTAAGCGGTAAAGTTTCTAATTAAGTGAGGCCTGCATGCGTTTAAAAGATAAGGTAGCTATTATAACAGGCGGGGCAAGAGGTATTGGCAGGGAAATCGCGCTTAAGTTTGCCCGGGAAGGCGCGGATATTGTGATTTGGGACGTCAATTTGGAAGCGGCCGGCGCAACGGGAAAAGAGATTGAAAATCTGGGCCGTCAGGCATTATGCGGTAAGGTTGATGTTACGAATTTTACACAAGTTGAAGAATCGATAAACAAAACCCTTGACAAATTTAAGAAGCTTGATATATTAGTTAACAATGCTGGCATCACTAAGGACAATCTCTTGTTGAGAATGGCAGAGAGCGACTGGGACGCGGTTATAAATATAAACCTTAAAGGCACTTTTAATTGCACTAAGGCAGCCTCAAAAGTGATGCTTAAGCAAAAGTCAGGCAAGATTTTAAACATTGCCTCGATCATTGGCATAATAGGTAATTTCGGTCAGGCCAATTACGCTGCTTCCAAGGCGGGGATAATCGCGCTTACCAAGACTACGGCAAAAGAGCTTTCTTCTAGGGGTATATGCGTTAACGCCGTAGCGCCGGGATTCATTCAAACTGATATGACGGCGAAACTTTCCCCCGCAGTTCAGGAGCAGATGCTTAAAAATATACCTATGGGTAAATTCGGCAAGCCAGAAGATGTGGCTAATTTATGCTTGTTTTTGGCTTCAAGCGATGCCGATTATATTACCGGCCAGACCATTATTATAGACGGCGGTATGGTTATGGTTTAAAGCGCAAATACCGCAAGCGGATAAAGCTTTAGAACTACTAGAAGCGAGCAAAAAAGACAGCATTTACAAGGAGGAAACTAATGGCTGCAGCAGATAAAGTTAAGGCAATAATAGCAGAACAATTAGGCGTAAAACCAGAAGAGGTTACTCCTAATTCATCTTTTATAGATGATTTGGGAGCTGATTCTTTGGATACGGTTGAGTTAGTTATGGCTTTGGAAGAAGAATTTGGCATTGAGATACCCGATGAGGACGCGGAAAAAATGACCACAGTCGGCGAAGCAATTAAATATATCGAAGAAAAAGTAGAAAAAGCAGGTGGTTCTAAATAATCTGCTTGAATAATCTTTTTAGTCGAATATGCCCCGATCAGGCACGGTCGGGGCATATCTTTATAAGCGAAAAGGGTTAAGGGGTAAGGGTAAAGGGTTAAGCTGAAAATATGAAAAGAAGAGTTGTGGTAACGGGTTTGGGAGTTATGTCTCCTGTAGGCAATGATATTAAGTCTTTCTGGGATGCTTTGCTTGCCGGAAAAAGCGGCGTCGGGCCTATTAAAACTTTTGACGTATCCGCTTTTGATTCCAGGATCGCCGGAGAAATCAAGGATTTCGACCCTGTAGCGCATTTTGGGGTAAAGGACGCGAGGAAAATTGCCAGGTTCGCCCAATATGCCATAGTTACCAGTAAACAGGCAATGCAAGATTCAGGCTTAGACTTGACTAAAGAAGACTTAACGCGCATAGGTGTTTTGGTTGGGTCAGGCATAGGAAGTTTGCAAACTATAGAAGAAGAATATAAGGTTTATTTGGAGAAAGGCCCGTCAAGGCTGTCTCCTTTTCTGATACCACTTTTGATAGTTAACGAAGCCGCGGGCCAGGTTTCTATTTCTCTGGGTTTAAAAGGCCCTAATTCCTGTGTGGCAACTGCCTGCGCCTCGGGTTCACATGCTATCGGTGATGCTTATAGGATGATTCAGTATGGCGATGCCGATGCTATGCTTACAGGAGGCACGGAAAGCTGTATTACGGCTTTGGGCCTGGGCGGTTTTTGCGCGCTTAAGGCGCTGTCGAAAAGAAATGATGCTCCCGAAAAAGCCTCGCGCCCTTTTGATAAAACGCGCGATGGTTTTGTTATAGCAGAAGGTTCTGGGATTGTAGTTTTGGAAGAATTAGGGCGCGCTCTTAAAAGGAACGCCAGGATATACGCGGAAGTCGCGGGCATCGGAATGTCCGGTGATGCCTATCATATGACCGCCCCCGATGCTACAGGAGACGGGGCTGTAAGGGCGATGTTCGCGGCTATGCATGATGCCGGCTGTAAGCCGGAAGACATCGATTATATTAATGCCCACGGCACTTCAACTGTTTTAAACGACAAAATAGAGACATTAGCTATAAAAAAAGCATTTGGCGCGTATGCTAAAAAGATAGCTGTTAATTCAACCAAATCAATGACCGGCCATCTTTTGGGCGCTGCCGGAGGTTTGGAATTTGTGGTTTGCTGCCTTTCAATCCGCGATTCGGTTGTTCATCCTACTATAAACCAAGAGTTTCACGATCCGGACTGTGATTTGGATTATGTACCCAACACATCCAGAAAGCTTAAAGTAGATATGGCAATGTCGAATTCTTTAGGGTTCGGCGGGCATAATGCCACATTGATAGTCAAAAAATTTCTTCCTTAAAAGAATGCCTTACACAATTACCGAAAAAATATTATTGGCGCATACGCCCGGAAAAAAAGATATTCATCCCGGCGAATTTATTTGGGCAAAAATAGACTTGGCATTAGCCAATGATATTACCGCGCCTATCGCCATAGAAGAATTTAAGAAATCCGGCGCCAAAAAGGTATTTGATACTAAAAGAATTGTGTTAGTACCGGACCATTTTACTCCGGCAAAAGACCTGCGCAGTGCCAATCAAGCCAGAATGCTTGCGGATTTTGCCCGCGAATATAAAATTACGAATTATTTTGAAGTCGGCCAGATGGGCGTGGAACACGCGCTTCTGCCCGAGATAGGGCTTATCAGGCCTGGAGATTTAATCATAGGCGCGGATTCGCATACCTGCACATATGGGGCATTGGGCGCGTTTTCTACAGGCATGGGTTCGACGGATATCGCTGCCGGATGGATTACCGGTGGCGTATGGCTTAGGGTCCCGGAAACGATAAAATTTATTTATAAGGGAAAGCTAAAGAAATGGGTCGGGGGAAAGGATTTAATCCTTTATACCATCGGCGACATCGGAGTTGACGGCGCCCTTTATAAAGCAATGGAGTTTTCCGGCCCGGTGATTGAGGCGCTGGGCATGGATGACCGCTTTGCCATGTGCAATATGGCGATTGAAGCAGGGGGGAAATCGGGGATTGTTCAGCCGGATAAAACAACTGAAAGCTACCTGAAGGGTCAAGGGTTCCCCCTTCGCCATCCAACAACAAAACAATGGTATGGCTTCGGGGGACAGGCAAGGGTTAAGGGTCAAGGAAAAAAAAGAATTGATTTAAAAAGTGATAAGGACGCGAAATATAGCGATATAAAAGAATATGATATTTCGAAAATGGAGCCGCAAGTTGCCTGTCCGCATTTGCCTAGCAATGCTAAACCTGTAAGTCAGTTAAAAGGCGTAAAAATAGACCAGGCAGTAATTGGTTCCTGCACAAATGGACGTATTAGCGACTTAAGGATGGCCGCGAAAATATTTAAAAATCGCAAGGTCCAATCAACGGTGAACGCGATTATAATTCCCGCGACACAGGCTATATATAAACAGGCGATTAAAGAAGGCTTGATCGAGATTTTTGTTGACGCGGGCTGTGTGATTTCCACGCCCAGCTGTGGTCCTTGTTTAGGAGGCCACTGCGGTATTTTGGCTGACGGCCAGACTGCGATAGCAACCACTAACAGGAATTTCCTCGGTAGGATGGGCAGCCCGAAATCTTTTGTTTACTTGTCTAATCCCGCGGTTGCCGCGGCTTCGGCAATTAAAGGAAGAATAGCGCATCCGGAGGAAATTTAAGAAAATGATGTAGGGGCGCGATTTATCGCGCCCGAAGACACGAGCCAACACATCTGTAGGGGCGCGATTTATCGCGCCCGCAACACGCGGCACGAATGTGTTTGATAAATCAATCCTTTGGCAGGTTCAGGATTGATGGTTGAGTGAAGTGAAACCATTAATCCCATACAGTAGTGGTATTTAATTTGATAATAACCGCTTGAGTACAATATGATTTTAAAAGGTAAAACCCATAAATTCGGCGATGATGTTAACACCGACGATATTATTGCCGCCAAATATTTAGTCAGCACTGACCCCGCGGAATTGGGAAGTAAATGCATGGAGACTATTTCACCGTATTTTTCCAAGTCGGTTTCCCAAGGTGACATTATAGTTGCGGGGAAAAACTTTGGCTGCGGCTCAAGCCGCGAGCACGCGCCGGTGGCGATTAAAGGCGTGGGTATATCCTGTGTGATTGCCAAGTCATTTGCCAGGATCTTTTACCGCAATTCCATAAATATCGGGCTTCCTATTATAGAGTTCAATTCTGCTGACGAGATAAATGCAGGCGACGAATTAGAGATAGATTTGGCAGAAGGGCAAATAAAAAATATCACTCAAAGCAAGACTTATAAAACCGAGAAGTTTCCCGCGTTTATGGAAAAAATAGTGGAGTCCGGTGGGCTTATGCGGTGGATAAAGATGTTGGGTTAAGGGTAAAGGGTTAAGTGATAAGGGGTGAATTTGTTTTGATTTTAAGGAGATGATGAAATGTATAAAATAGCGGTTATCCCGGGAGATGGCACTGGGCCGGAAGTAGTTAACGAAGGTTTAAAAGTTTTAGCGGCAGCCGGAGAAAAATTCGGGTTTAAATATGAAACTAAAACCTTTGATTTTAGCGGCCAGCGTTACCTTAAAACCGGCAAGCTTGTAGAAGAAAGCGACATAGCCGAATTAAAAGAATATAACGCGATTTATCTGGGTGCTGTGGGCAATCCTGATGTTAAGCCGGGAATATTGGAAACTGGTGTTTTGTTAAAGCTAAGGTTCGCGTTAGATCAGTATATTAATTTGCGCCCGGTTAAGCTTTACGATGAAAGGTTTACGCCGATAAAAGATAAAAAGCCGCGGGATATCGATTTTGTGGTTGTGAGGGAAAATTCCGAAGGCCTTTATAAAGGAATGGGAGAATTTCAAAATAAGGGTACTAAGGATGAAGTAGCAATTCAGATTTCATATAATACGCGTAAAGGCGTAGAGCGCTGCCTGCGTTATGCTTTTGAATATTGCCGCGCGCGCAATAGAAGAAAGAAACTCACCCTTTGCGGCAAGACCAATGTCCTTACCTATGCCTGGGATTTATGGGAGCGGACATTTAATGAGGTGGCTAAAGAATATCCGGATATTACGACAGATTATGCTCATGTCGACGCGACTACAATGTGGTTCGTGAAAAACCCGGAATGGTTTGATGTTATTGTCACCGATAATATGTTCGGCGATATTATTACGGATTTAGGGGCGATGATCCAGGGCGGAATGGGAATAGCTGCCGGCGGAAATATTAATCCTCAAGGGGTATCGATGTTTGAACCGATAGGAGGAAGCGCTCCCAAATATACCGGGAAGAATGTGATAAATCCTCTCGCCGCTATTTGCGCTGTTGGAATGCTTTTGGAGAATTTAGGAGAAAGAGAAGCAGGCAAGTGTGTGGAAAACGCGGTTATCGAAATTGTCAGTACCAAAATGAAATCATTAGCCGCGGGTAAAATGGGCTATTCTACTTCCGAAGTCGGAGATTTGGTGATTGAAAATTTGAAATAGAATAGGGAGAGGGCGCATGTTAAAAAAATCAAAGTATAATGTCGCGGTAGTCGGTGTTGGCGCTGTTGGCGAAGAGATGTTACGTGTGTTGAGGCAGCGTAATTTTCCTGTCGCGGATCTACGGGTGTTTGCCCGTTCGGCGCGGGATATCGAGGTAGACGGGCAGGCTTATTCTGTGCAGCCGATTTCTCCTGACGGGTTTAAGGCAATAGATATAGCGTTATTCGCCGGCACAGAAGGTGAAAAAGGCGCGGCAGTAACTTATGCTCCCGAAGCAGTCAAAAGAGGCGTTGTGGTTATAGATAACGGCGCGGATTTTCGTATGGACCCGGATGTTCCTCTGGTGGTTCCCGAGGTAAACGCCAAAGATATCAAAAAGCACAAAGGAATAATCGCCAATCCTAATTGCTCTACTATTCAGATGGTTGTGGCTTTGCAGCCGATTTATAAGAAAGCCGGGATAAAGAGGATAATAGTTACAACCTTACAGGCATCGTCAGGGGCGGGAAGAGGCGCGGTAGATCAGTTAAAAGACGAGTCTGTTAGCCTGTTAGCCAGTTGGCCAGTTATCCAGTTAAACCGGCAAACCGGCAAACCGGCAAACCGGCAAACTGCCCTTCCACAGCAAATTGCATTTAATGTTTTTCCTCATATCGGTTCATTCACCGACGGAGATTATACCAACGAAGAGTGGAAGCTGGTTAAGGAAACACATAAGATCATGCATGACGCTAAAATCAAGATTTCCGCGACTACGGTCAGGGTTCCGGTAAGGACCGGCCATTCGGAATCGGTTTACATTGAGACCGAGAAACAGATTTCAGCCGATAAAGTCAGAGAACTTCTTAAAAAATCACAGGGAATTGTTGTTGTCGATGATGTAAAAAACAACCTTTATCCTATGCCAAAAGATGCTGAAGGTAAGGATGAAACTTTTGTCGGCAGGATACGCAATGATAGTTTTGTCAAAAATGGCCTCTGGCTATGGGTGGTGGCGGATAACCTGCGCAAGGGCGCGGCTACCAACGCGGTACAGATCGCTGAATGCCTAATATCCGGTTAGACATAGAATATGATGGCACGGGTTACTGCGGATGGCAGGCGCAGAATAGTGCACAGAAAAAAAGCCATTCTAAAGTAAACCCCGTTACAAACCTCCGAGGTTTGAAACGAGCAATTAAAGTTTGTAACGGGGTAAAGACAATACAGGAGACCATCGAAAAAATACTCTGTAAGGTCTTACAGGAAAAAATTACGTTAACTGCTTCGGGCAGGACAGATTCTGGAGTACACGCATTAAATCAGGTAGCAAATTTCAAGACCAATTCGCAGCTTCCTCTCGAAAGAATCCAAAAGGCATTAAATTCACTATTACCTCAAGATATAACGATAACCGACATAAATAAAGTTCCCGAAGATTTCCATTCCCGTTACTGCGCTAAGTCCAAGGTTTATCGTTATTTTATTCTTAATAGCAGTACGCCATGCGCATTTTTAAACAAGTTTACCTGGAATATCCTGTGTAAATTAGACCTTAAAACTATGCGTCAGGCAGCAAGAGCGTTAGAAGGCAGGCATGATTTTAAATCATTTTGCGCCTCCGGCTCAAGAGTTAAGGATACCGTGCGTACCGTTAAAAAGCTCGTCATAAAAGAATCATCTTATCACCTATCACCTAACACCTATAACCTAACCAATCGTCAGCTCATCGCTATTGATATCGAAGCCGATGGTTTTTTATACAACATGGTCCGTAACATAGTCGGAACGATTGTTGAAATTGGCAAGGGAAGATTAGAAAAAAGTGAATTGAAGAGAATATTATTAGCAAGAGACAGGAAATCCGCCGGCCCCACAGCCCCGGCAAAAGGGCTGTTTTTAGTACAAGTAAACTATTAAACATTGGGGACACTTTCCAACCGTGTTTTGGACCTGGTCCCAACCGTGTTTTGTACCTGTCCCTAAAACTATAAAACTAAAAATGAAAAAAGAAGAATCGCGTGGGTTTTCGTGGGATTTTTATTCCGGAATTATAGTAGCTGTTTATGCCCTTTTTCAGGTGTTGCGCTGGGGGCTCCTGCCGCAGTTTATGGATATCTACTATCATATCCAGACGGCATGGGGTTTTTTACAGGCAGGCGGTTATAGCGGATGGGATTTTTGGCAGTATGCCCCGTATGGAAGGCTGCATATTTATCCGCCATTTTTTCATATTGTGCTCGCTTTCTTTATAAAACTTGGTGTAGACAAAATAATTTTAGCAAAGCTTTGCGAAGTGGCAATACCGGTTGTGTTTTTTGTCGTTCTGCGTAATTTTACGCGCAGGAATTTTTCTTCTTCTTTCGCGTTTTTCTCTTTAATTGCCTTAAATGCTTCGTTTTCTTTTTATAACTCGTTAACCAATCATTTGCCGGCTACATTAACGGCAATATTCGGGCTTTTAGCTTTCGACGGCATACTAAAGAAGCAGTCAATAAGGCCGCTATTGTGGTTAGTATTAGGTTTTTATACCCATATCGGTATGTCCTGGTTTTGGATAATGGCAGTGCTTTTATACGGTTTGATTAATAAGGAATATAGGAGATTAGGAATAACAATTTTTATTTCGAGTTTAGTTTTATCCGGCCCCATATTGTTTAAACAGCTTGTCGGATTAAGGGTAATTTCTATTTCAGGAATATACGAAAGGTATTTTTGCGAGTTTAAAACAGTGGAATATCTGTTTGCTTTTTTAGGCCTATGGCTGGTCTTAATAAGAGAGAAGAAATTCCTTTTTTTCTTAAGCCTGTTTATGGCTAGTTTTATCTTTTTGCCTTATCCTTACCGCTTTTTCTCCGCTCAAGGGTATTTGCCGGTTGGTTTGCTCGCGGCTGTATCGCTGGATTATTTATATAAAGAAGCCAAAGGCAGGGCAATTTTTAAATATCTGTGTTTATTCGGCGCGCTGTATATGTTTGTTTTGTCCGCGACAGTTCAGATGCAACTTAGCGAAAAAGATAAAAAAATCCGGTTTAAATCATATTTAGCGGATTCGGCTTTTACAAATATGTTGTTTCCTTTAAAAGAAAAGCGTACAGCTTCGATTTCGCTGTGGTTCCCTAAAGATTATCTGCCTATCCGGGAAATCATAAAGATTAATTCCGACGAAAAAGACATTGTTTCTTCAAGCCTGTCTTATGTCGGCGTATGTTTAGCCAGCATTTCGGGAAGGGCATGCGCAAATGGTTTATTCCCGGAAATAACTCCTTTAAAAAGATTTGAGCCTTTTGCCGTGTCGAAAATAGCCGTAACCGCCATAGATGAGAATCCTTCCTGGTTGGCAAAAGTCACAAAACGGTATAAGCTCAATAAAGTTGGAGAAACCGAGATGTTTGATGTTTACCGTAATTCCGCGTGCAGCGTGAAAATGCAGGTAAGGAAGGCGTCTGTAGCCTTTGGGTGGATTATATTATTGATGGGTATCTGGCTGGCACTGTTTTTGAAAGCAAAAAAAATAG
Source organism: Omnitrophica bacterium GWA2_41_15 (assembly GCA_919901925.1). GTDB lineage: Bacteria > Omnitrophota > Gorgyraeia > Gygaellales > UBA12090 > CAKKQA01. Next base: position 12,381 of record CAKKQA010000186.1, read on the forward strand.
AAGGCATTTTAAAAAAATAAGTCAAGATTATACGGATTCAAAATGCAGATTACCCGGATTCGCGGAATTTTAGGCTGGCGTTTGCTGTCAGTAATGTTTTTATCTTATGTTATTTTTTTTACATATGTTTCATTTTTGAAGTTCGATTCTTTTAGCTATAAAGACGCTGACCTGGCGATGTTTGTCCAGGTTTTTCATAATACCTGTTACGGGAATTTCTTGCCGGCGTCCTACGGTAATAGTGTAGTCTTAAGCGGCGCGCATTTTCCGTTTATCGTATTTTTGCTTTTGCCTGTTTACGCGTGTTTTAAATCCCCGTATACATTGTTATTCCTGCAGGCGTTGTTTTTAGGCGCAGGCGCATTCGCGGTATACCTGATTGCAAAAAGCGTCCTGGGCAGAGGTTTTGCTTTGTATTTCGCTTTTTCCTACCTGATATATCCTGCCTTAAACTATGTTAATCTTTATGAGGCGCACTTCATTGCTTTCAGCCTTCCGTTGCTTTTATTTATGTTTTATTTCTTTCATCAAAGAAAATTTATTTTGTTTGTCCTATTCATGATTCTGTCGTTATTATGCCAGGAAGACGTAGTTTTAGTCATCGCGGGTTTAGGCGTATATGCCTTGTTTGATTTCTTCAGGAATAAGAATGGCCGGGGCTTGAAGTGGGTGCTTGCGCCGTTTTTAGCCTCATTGGTTTGGGGTGTAGGATTTTTACTTTTGATGAGGTTTGTTCACCAGTATTCACCGCTTTTTAAAAGCATGAATAGCGGTTCCAGGAACGGTTTAAGTTATATGGGCTTTTATTCCTGGCTGGGAAAAAGCCCGGGGGAGATGGCAGGGGCATTGTTTACTAATCCTGTTTATGTGTTAAAAAATATTATAACCGCGCAAAAGATAAGATATATTTTTGATCTTTTTTACCCGTTAATGTTTTTGCCTGTTTTTGGCGCGTCCGTCTTGGTTATTGTATTTTTTGGGATGTCCGAAACATTATTGTCTAATTGGCCGATGCACAACAATATATATTTTCAACATTCCGCCTTGATTATACCTTTTATTTTTGTCAGCGCTATATTCGGCCTTAAAAGGCTGATGGCTGTAAGGTTATTTTCCGTAAACAGGAAGGCGGTTTTGCTTATTCTTTTATGCGTATCCCTTATTTGCGCGTTATGCCTTGGCCCGTTTAGCCGTATTTTTAGCGATATAAGAATGCTGCGTAAGGACAAAATAAGCCAAAGCTCGTTGATAAAAAAATATTTCATTAACCGTGTGGGCGTAAAGGCTCCGTTAATTACGACTTTTGAATTGTCCAGCCACCTTGCCCGCAGGGAGTTTATGTCTTTTTTTTATATGTTTACCTATGATGAATTGTCGAAGTTAATCCCTTCGGTTAAGGAAAAGTATGAATGCGCGCTAATAGATTTTAATGACCCGATGACATTTTATACCTTCTTTTATAGCCGGCCGGATAATTTAAAAGAAAGATGTTTTGTGCTTGGCAAAGATTGGGGATTGACGGAAACAATCGATTCAATAGCGCTTTTTAAAAAAGGGCACAAAAGCGATTTTAAGATAATCGAAAGTTCGGGTTTTCTTACTCAACAGGATAAAGAAAAAATTAAGGAGGCTTCGGATGTTTTAGTTTTGGCTGCCGGCTGTAAAGAGGCAAAAATTGATAATTTTCCCGTGTTTGAAGTTGAATGCAGTGTGGCCAAACTTAGAGAAAACAGCCGCAATTATCTGCCTATAGCAAGGATAACCGATAGTCAAGGAGCATATTTTGACAGGCCGTTAATAGCTTCTTTTAGGATATTCCCTTATAACGAGTGGCGGGAAAACGAGATTGTTAAGATAAGGGAAAAGCTGTCTGTGCCGGCAGGATTTCAAGGGCCGGCAGTTAATTTAAGCATATATTTCGCGCAAGTTGAGCCTTACCAAAGCTAATGTTTATGGTTTCCTGTCCCCTATGGCGAAATCCCGACCGACTTTTTTCTGCGCCGATTGAAGCGTCGGGATGGAGCCACCAAAAAATTGAACAGAACAAATTCCCAAACAAATTATAGTTTATTGTTGACAAGTTATAAATAATAGTATATACTCTAACGTCTATGCAGAAAACTACTTTAGCAAAGAAGAAAGACATTAAAAGGGCTTGGTATATCATCGACGCCCGGAATAAAATCCTCGGTAGGCTGGCTGTTCAGGCAGCGGTTATACTTAAAGGAAAGCATAAGCCGCTTTTTACGGCTAATGTTGACTGCGGGGATAATGTGATTGTTATCAACGCGGCAAAAATTAAGGTTACCGGACGTAAGCTTGAACAGAAAGTATATCGCAGGTATTCAGGTTATCCGGGCGGCTTAAGGGAAGTTACTCTAAGCGATATGCTTAGGCGAAGGCCGGCCGAGGTGATCAGGCTGGCGGTTAGAAGGATGCTGCCGTCAGGGCCTTTGGGCAAGGAAATATTCAGAAAGCTTAAAGTATATATTGACGAAAAACATCCTCATTCGTCAGCTAAACCTATAGTTTTGGAGGCTAAATAGATGGAGCAGGCTGGATCATTTATAGCGGTAGGCAGAAGGAAGAACGCGATTGCCAGGGTAAGGCTTATGCCCGGGAAAGGCAATATTACGGTTAACGAGCGGCCTTGGGAAAAGTTTTTTATTCAAGAGACCCATCGGCTTATGATTAAACAGCCATTATTGACTACAAATATGCAGAGTAAATTCGATTGTTTCGCTAATATATCAGGGGGCGGCGCTTCGGGCCAGGCAGGGGCTATGCGTTTGGGTATTGCCCGCGCGCTTTTATTGGTTGACCCGGCTTTAAGGCCGGTTTTGAAAAAGAGCGATTTTCTGACCCGCGACCCGAGAATGAAAGAGCGCAAGAAATACGGCCAGAAAGGCGCGCGCAAACGCTTCCAGTGGACTAAGAGGTAGAATAAAGTCAAAAGTTAAAAGGCAAAAGTCAAAAGTAAATAAAAAGATCCCGCTGAAGAGGCGGGATTTTTTTTTGTCCCGCCGAAGGCGGGACAACCTCTTCGAAGCTCTACCCTGGTTTGGCAATTAAAGAGCGAAGAAGGGGGATTAGTATAGCTGTTATCGATTTGCTATTGCTCATCTGTGTTTTATCGTCGTAAAAATATATTGACCTCGTCTACAAATTTTGACATAATAACATTTTGTTACGCTATTAAAAGGTTAAGGGCAATAATATGTTAAAGATAGGGATTATAGGCGCGAGAGGATACACCGGCGAAGAGCTGTTAAGTATTCTTGTTAATCATAAAGGCGTTAAGATAACTTATTTGACTGCGCGCGTGGATACGCCGGTGCCTATTTCGAAAATCTGCCCTAAATTTAAAGGAAAGCCCGATCTTGTTTGTAGGAACTTCAATAAGGGCGAAGCGTTAAAATCCGCGGATTTATTTTTTCTGGCGTTGCCGCATACAGCCTCGCAGAGCGTTGTGCCACTGTTATTGGCAGGCGGAAAAAAGGTTATTGATTTAAGCGCGGATTACCGGATTAAAGATTATAAATTATACGAAAAATGGTATAAAGCAAAACACCAGGATAAGAAAAATTTAAAAATATCAGTTTACGGTTTGCCTGAACTTTACTCCGCAAAAATAAAGAATGCTGATTTTATCGCTAACCCCGGATGCTATCCGACAGCTGCGATTTTGTCTCTCGCGCCATTAATCAAAGCTAATCTTTTAAAACCGCGGAAAGTGATTATAGACGCTAAAAGTGGTTATAGCGGGGCAGGAAGAAAGCAGGCAAATGACCCTTTTTGGCAGGAATTAAAAGATAATTTTAAAGCGTATAAGGTGGATAAACATCAACATTCGCCCGAGATTGAACAGGAGTTGTCCCGGATAACTAATAAACAGATAGCTATTATTTTTGTGCCTCATCTTTTGCCGATAGAAAGAGGGATATTAGAAACTATTTATGCGCAAGTTAGTCAAAATTCAAAATTCAAAAGTCAAAAATTGATAAGCCTGTATAAAAAGTTTTATAAGGATAAGCCATTCGTGAGAATAAAAAATGAAGGCGAGTTTCCTCAACTTAAAGACGTGCGGAATACAAATTTTTGCGATATCGGTTTGAAATTAAGCGAAGATAAAAAATCCGTTGTTATTGTTTCGGCCATTGACAATTTGGTTAAGGGCGCTTGCGGCCAGGCAGTGCAGAATATGAATTTGATGTGTGGGTTTAAAGAAACCGAGGGGCTGCTGTAAATAATCTCTATAGGGACAGCACAGTTGCTGTCCCTATAGAGGAATGACAGGGAAAATGAAGCTCATTTATTCTAAAAACGCCGTATGTATCGCAAAAGGTTTTAAGGCCGCGGCTGTCGCAAGCGGACTGAAAAAATCCGGAAAGCTTGATTTGGCGCTTTTATATTCGCAAAGCCCAACGGTAGCCTGCGGTGTTTTTACCAAAAACAAATTTCCCGCGGCGCCTGTTTTAATTTGCCGTAAACATTTAAAGGCAAAACAAACGCGGGCAATAGTCGTAAATAGCGGGAATGCTAATTGTTTTACCGGTAAAGAAGGTTTGAAAGCCGGGTTTAAGACCGCGGATAAGGCCGCTAGCTTGCTGGGATTAAAAATCACCGATGTATTGGTTGCTTCTACGGGAATAATCGGCAAGCAGATGGATTTCGCGAAAATCAATACTGCCCTTGCTGGCTTGGCGGCGAATTTAGATGCCGGAGGCGGCTCGCGCTTGGCCCGGGCAATAATGACTACGGATACAACAAGCAAAGAGGTTTATACTACGATAAATATCGGCTCAAAGAAAGTAACCCTCGGCGGCTGTGCTAAGGGAGCGGGAATGATTGCTCCCGACATGGCAACCATGCTTTGTTTTATTACCACAGACGCCTCTATAACGTATCCGGCATTGCAAAGAGCGTTAAAAGAGGCGGTGGAGAGTTCTTTTAATTTGATCAGCATAGACGGTTGTATGAGTACTAACGACAGCGTGATTGTCCTGGCTAACGGCCTGGCGCGGAATGAAATGATCAGGCTATCTGACAGCAGCTTTACAAAATTCGCTTCAGCCTTAAAAGAAATTTGTTTGGCCTTGGCTAAAATGGTTGTTATGGATGCCGAAGGTATAAGTAAATTTATCGCTATTTCTGTGGCAGGGGCAAAAGATAACGCGCAAGCAAAAAAGTGCGCTTTGCAGATTGCTAATTCGAATCTTTTCAAGGCTGCTATGTACGGAGAAAACCCTAATTTCGGCAGGATAGTCGCGGCAGTGGGCGCTTCAGGCGTTAAGGTGAAAGCGGGCCTGAAAATAAAATGCAGCCCGCTTAAAGGAAAAAATATCAAGGTCATGGTTGATTTGATGGTTGGCAAAGGCAAGGCAACTGTTTATACGTCGGATCTTACTCCTGAATATGTCAGGATAAACGCGGAATATAATTAGGGATAAAGACAATAGTAGGGTTAAGGGGTAAGCGATAAGGGTTAAGGAAATAATATGGAAGAAGCGATAAAAAAAGCGGAAGTTTTGATAGAGGCATTGCCGTATATTAAGGAGTTTCATCGCAAGATTATGGTGATAAAATACGGCGGAAGTATCCTCGGCGACTCAAAGATCCGCCATGGTGTTTTAGAGGATATTGTTTTTTTAAGTTATATGGGGCTTTGCCCTGTATTGGTCCATGGCGGCGGCCCGAATATATCCGAAAAAATGAAGTCTTCGGGGATTAAAACTAAATTTGTGGAAGGGATGAGGGTTACCGACGAAGCGACTTTAAAAATCGTTGACGAAGAGCTTTCATGTTTAAATAGAATTATTGTAAATGAGATAAACGGGTTAGGCGCGAAGGCGTTAGGTTTCACAAGTAAGGATGGGCAGGTTATCATCGCGCGGAAAAGAAAAGAAAAAATAGACATTGGGTTAGTTGGAGAGGTGGAAGCGATAAACACAGAGCCGCTATTAACTCAAACGAAAAATTACTCGGTTTGCGTCTTAAGCCCTCTTGGAAGAGGCAGGGACGGGAAGCTTTACAATATCAACGCCGATGACGCGGCGGCGGCGGTAGCTTGCTGGCTTAACGCGGAGAAGTTGATGGCCTTGACAAATGTTAAAGGCATAATGCGTTCGCCCGATGACCCGGGTTCTTTTATGTCAACATTGACCGTCTCGCAGGCAAGAAAGCTGATTAAAGAAAAAACTGTCAATGAAGGGATGATTCCCAAAGTGAAATCCTGCATAGCGGCATTAGAGGGAGGCGTTAAAAAAACGCATATCATTGACGCCAGAATACCTCACGCGTTATTGTTGGAGATCTTTACGAAGCAGGGCATTGGTACGGAGATTGTAAGATGACCAAACAAGATATATTGCAGGCATACAACGATTACATAATGCCGACTTACACCCGCACGCCTTTGATCTTTGTCAAAGGCAAAGGCATGAAAATGGTGGATATTGACGGTAAACAATATTTGGATTTTTTCCCGGGCTGGGGAGTAAGTTCTCTCGGCCATTGCCATCCTAAAGTCGTAAGCGCGGTCAGGGACCAAATCGATAAGCTTATTCATTTACCGAATAATTATTTATCCGCTCAACAGGCAAAACTTGCTAAGGAGCTGATTTATTGGTCGTTTGACGGCAAGGTGTTTTTTGCTAATTCCGGAGCGGAGGCAAATGAAGGCGCGGTAAAATTAGCCCGGGCTTTTGGCAAGGGCAGATACGAGATAATTTCTTTTGATAATTCTTTTCACGGCCGGACACTGGCAGCTTTGACAATGACCGGACAGCAAAAATATCAGGAGGGTTTTAAGCCTTTGCCTGAAGGTTTTAAAACTGTGCCTTTTAATGATTTAGGCGCGGTGATTAACGCGGTAAACGATAAAACCGTTGCTGTTATAATCGAACTTGTACAGGGAGAAGGCGGGATAAACGTCGCGGATAAAGATTTTGTTTTGGGCTTAAGAAAGTTGTGTGACGAAAAGAAGATGCTATTGATAGTTGATGAGGTTCAGACCGGTATCGGCAGGACCGCGAAGATGTTCGCTTATCAGCATTACGGGATTACTCCTGATATTATGACTTTGGCAAAGGCCTTAGGCGGCGGCCTACCGATAGGCGCGATGGTGGCTAAAAGGGCGATAGCTGACACATTGACCGCGGGAAAACACGCTTCGACATTCGGCGGAAGCCCTTTGGTTTGTAAAGCGGCTTTGGGGGTGTTTAGGGCAATACAAAAGGAGAAACTTTTGGCTAACGGCCAGAAAATGGGAGAATACCTAAAAGAAAAACTTCAAGCCTTAGCTAAAAAATATTCCGTTATTAAAGAAGTCAGGGGGTTAGGTTTAATGATTGGAGTTGAGCTGACGATATCCGGGAAGGCCATTTATGAAGAATGTCTTAAAAACGGATTGATGATCAATTGCACTCACGAAAAAGTCTTACGGCTTATGCCGGCTTTGGATTTGACAAAGAAACAGATAGATAAAGCGTTGGGTATTTTGGATAAGGCATTAGAAACAGTCATTGGTTAGAAAAGAGGAAAGATGAAAAAAGATCTGGTTTCCATAAAAGATTTAAGCGTTAAGGAAATAGAAGAGATTTTCGCGCTAACCGAAGATTTAAAGAAAAACAAAGAAAAGTACGCGCAAAGCTTAAAAGGCAAGGCCCTGGCGCTTATATTTCAAAAGCCTTCTAACCGCACTAAGGTTTCTTTTTCCGTAGGCATGTTTCAACTGGGCGGATTAGGAATTTATATGGGAAGCGAGGAGATAAATCTTGGTGTCAGAGAGGCAATCAGTGATGTTGCCAAGACCCTTTCACGTTATGTGGACGGGATTGTCTTGCGTACCTTTGGCCATGAAAACGTGGTGGAACTGGCAAGGAGCGCGTCAGTGCCGGTGATTAACGGCTTGTCGGATCTATCACACCCCTGTCAGGCTTTAGGCGATGCCTATACTATAAAAGAAAAGCTTGGGTCATTAGAGGGCAAAACCCTTACTTATGTCGGCGACGGAAATAATGTAGCTAATTCTTTGATTTACTGCGCTTCAAAAATGGGCTTGAATTTTAATATAGCCACGCCAAAAGGTTATGAATTGGATAAAGATGTTGTCCAAAGCGCTAAAGAATTTGCCGGGCTTTCAGGCGCCAAGCTTATGATTACACTTGACCCGCGTAAGGCCTGTAAGGCCGCGGATGTTATTTATACCGATGTCTGGGCAAGTATGGGGCAGGAAAAAGAGGCCCAAAAGAGAAAAAAGATTTTTAAGGATTATCAGGTAAATAAGAAGCTGGTTAGTTGCGCCAAGGCCGGCTGTTTGATTATGCATTGCCTGCCGGCGCATAGGGGCCAGGAGATTACCGACGAGGTTATTGATTCTGCCAATTCAGTTGTTTTTGACCAGGCGGAAAACAGGCTGCATGTGCAGAAGGCGATATTGATAAAGCTGTTGGGTCAAGCGTAGGGGCAGGCCTATGTGTCTGCCCTTTAAGGAAAATACGAAAGGGTGAGTAATGAAAAAAGTCGTTTTAGCGTATTCAGGCGGGCTTGATACTTCTTGCTGTGTCAGGTGGCTTAAAGACAAGGGATACGAAGTAATTTGTTTTATTGCTGATGTCGGGCAGAATGATGATTTTGTTAAGGTCGAGAAGCGGGCGCTTTCAGGCGGCGCGGCTAGAGTTTATATAAAAGACTTGAAAACAGAATTCGTTGATGAATTTATATTTAAGAGCCTGAAAGCAAACGCGGTTTATGAAGGAAAATATCTATTGGCCACAGCCTTAAGCCGGCCGTTGATTGCCAAATATCTCGTTGAAGTAGCGCATAAAGAAAAGGCGCAGGCTATTGCTCATGGCTGTACCGGAAAAGGCAATGACCAGGTGCGTTTTGAAGTAACAGCGCGGATATTAGACTCGAGCCTGGAGATAATCGCTCCGGTAAGGATTTGGGAGTTTAAGTCCAGGGAAGAAGAGATTGAATATGCTCACGACAAGAAAATCCCCATTGATGTCACCAAGAAAAAGCTTTACAGCATAGATAAGAATTTGTGGGGAGTTTCTATCGAGTCGGGTGTTTTGGAAGATGTATGGGTAGAGCCTCCGGCAGATTGTTATCAATGGACTAAATCTCCTGAGGATGCGCCGAATAAGCCTACTTACATAGAGGTGGAATTTAACAAAGGCATTCCGGTAAAGATTAACGGAAAAGCCTACTCGGGGATTGAGTTGATTGAAAAGTTGAATAAGGTAGGCGCGGCAAACGGCGTAGGCAGAAGCGATATGATTGAAAATAGGCTGGTAGGGATAAAATCGCGGGAGATTTATGAAGCGCCAGCAGGGGCCATACTTTATTGCGCGCATAAAGAGTTAGAAGCCATGGTGCTGGACAGGGAGCTTATGCATTATAAGGAAACCAGGTCATCTTTATATGGCGAGCTCATCTATAACGGCCTGTGGTATTCTCCGATAAGGGTTGGGATAAGTAAGTTTATTGAGGAGAGTCAGAAAAACGTTACGGGCACAGTGCGGCTTAAATTGTATAAAGGCAATTGCACTGTAGTCGGAAGAAAGTCGCGTCATTCTTTATACAAGCAGGAATTAGCCACTTATTCTAAAGGTGATAAGTTTGACCAGTCATTAGCCGAAGGCTTTATCCGTATCTACAGCATGCCGTTTCAGGTTTAACCAAAATCAGCTCCAGGGGCTGATTTTGGGTTTATTGAGAGGAGAAGAATGGCGAAAAAATTATGGGGAGGCAGGTTTAAAAAGGAAATTGATAGGGATTTTTTTGAGTTCCAGAAGTCTATCCATTACGACTATAACCTGGCCAAATACGACCTTTATCATTCCTGGATTCATGTGACTGCTTTGAAAAATTCAGGCATCCTTACCAATGACGAAGCTAAAAAACTGCACGCCGCGCTAGAAGGAGTATTAAAGGAAATAAAGGAAAACAAATTCAAGCCGAATCTTAACTCCGAGGATATTCATACCGAGATTCAGAATAAGATCGAAAAGAAAACAGGCAGTTTAGCAGGAAAATTACATACTTTAAGGTCAAGAAATGACCAGATTGCCTTTGATGAAAAATTCTACTGTAAGCAGGAAGCAGAAAAAATAAATCAATATTTATCCGAAGTACAGGCAAGTTTAAAATCGTTAAGCATCCAGCATAAAGGCTTAAATATCCCAGGATATACCCATACTCAACGGGCACAGGCTGTGAAATTTTCCGATTATTTAGGCGCCCATATAGTGATGTTTAAAAATGACCAAAAAAGGCTTAAAAATTTCTCGGATAATTTAATTATCCAGCTTGGTTCAGGCGCGTTTAAAGGGACATCCTTAACTAAGGAATATGATAAAGCAATCAAAGTATTCTTACAACAAAAGATAGCGCCGGATTTTTGCGGAAAATTAGCTGTAGTAGATAATGCGCTTGTCAATGTTAGCGATAGAGATTTTATAATTGAATTTTTAAGCGCTCTATCAATTATACAAATGCATTTATCACGGTTAGCGGAGGATTTTATTCTTTACTCCGCTAAGGAATTTAATTATTTTGATTTGCCCGAAGAATTTTGCACCGGCTCAAGCCTTATGCCGCATAAGAAGAATCCGGATTTTCTGGAATTAGTCAGAGGTTACACCGGCAGGATATACGGCAACCTGGTTTCGCTTTTAACCATGATGAAAGGTTTGCCGTTGACGTATAACAGGGATATGCAGTTGGATAAGGAGCCATTATTTTCATCGGTGGATATTGTAAAAGCAGAGCTTAAAATTTTAGCTAAGTTTATCAAGGGCGTTAAGCTTAATAAAGATGTTATAAAAAAAGCTTTGCAAGACGAAAGCTTATATGCTACTGATTTGGCTGAATATCTTGTAATGAAAAAAGTCACTTTTAGCCAGGCGCACGAGATTGTTGGCAAGCTTATTAGATATAGCGAGGATAATAGGTGTAAAATTAAGCAGATGGAAGAAGGGTTGCTTAAGAAATTTTGTCCGTATTTGAGTAAAGAGGCAATAAATAAGATTTACCACTTCTAACCTACGCGGTTAGAAGTGGTTTTAGGGGGGAATATGCACGATTTTAAATATAAGAAAAACCGGCTCTATTGTGAATCAGTGGATATTGAGGATATCGCCAGAAAAGTTTCTACGCCGTTTTACCTTTACAGCTACAATACTTTGCTTGATCATTATAAGAAACTTGTTTCGGCATTCGGACCGGTAAAGCCGCTTATTTGTTATTCGATGAAGGCAAATTCTAACTTAGCTCTCCTGCGGGCATTGGTGAAAGCAGGCTCGGGTTTAGATATTGTCTCGGGGGGCGAATTATACAAAGCGCTTCAGGCCGGATGCGACCCAAAAAAAATAGTTTACGCTTCAGTCGGCAAGACCGAGGCGGAAATCCGCCAGGCAGTGGCTAAACAGATTTTGTTTTTTAACGTCGAGTCTTTTTCCGAGTTAAGGGTGATTAATAAAGTCGCTAGCGACTTGGGGGTTATTGCTTCAGTTGCCTTAAGGATCAATCCGGATGTCGAGCCCAAAACGCACCATTATATAACTACCGGAAAGCTGACTAATAAGTTCGGCATTGATTTTAAAACTGCCTATAATATTTTGCAGGCAAGAGGTTCTTTTAGCCACCTCAAGTTTAACGGACTGCATATGCATATCGGTTCGCAGATAATTCAATCTACTCCCTACATCCAGGCAATTAAAAAGATAATTGAGTTTATAAAGCGCGTAAAGATAGAGGGTGTTACAATAGAATACCTTAATATAGGTGGCGGATTAGGGATTATTTATAACGAAGAAAAGCCGCAGACGGCTAAAGAATTTGCTTCTAAGATTTTGCCGCTTTTAAAAAGCACAGGCTTAAAGATTATTTTAGAGCCGGGGAGATTTATCGTCGGCAATGCCGGAATACTGGTCACAAAAGTCCTTTATTTAAAAAAGACGCCGCTAAAGAATTTTGTCATTGTCGATGCAGGGATGAATGATTTGATTCGGCCAAGCCTGTATTGCGCGTATCATGAAATCTTGCCGCTTAAGCAGGCCTCAGGCAAGCGGGAGGGCTTAGTTAAATACGATGTGGTAGGCCCGATTTGTGAATCAGGGGACTTTCTGGCTAAGGAAAGAAAATTGCCTAGGATAGAAGAAGGCGAGTTTTTGGCGGTAATGAGCGCCGGGGCATATGGATTCTCTATGGCTTCAAATTATAATTGCCGCCTTAAGCCCGCAGAAGTTATGGTTAAGGGAAACCAATTTTATATTATCCGAAAAAGAGACAGCTATCTTGATTTAGCGCGTAAAGATAAAATACCTGAATTTTTGAAATGAGTTTAAAAGTCATTGCGAGCCCCGCCTTTGGCGGGGCGAAGCAATCTCGTTTTTAAGACGAGATTGCTTCGTCGCTGCCTGTAAATGAAAGCTCCTCGCAATGACACCAGCGAAATGAAAAAAATAAATTTCACAAAAATGGCGGCTAGCGGAAATGACTTTGTAGTTTGCCGGTTTGCCGGTTTGCCGGTTAGCCAGTTAAAGAATTTAGCTGTAAAAATGTGCGATAGGAAATATGGCGTAGGGGCGGATGGCCTGCTTGTGTTAGAGAAATCAAAAACAGCCGCAGTTAGGATGCGTATTTTTAATGCCGATGGTTCAGAGGCCGAAATGTGCGGTAATGGGGCTAGATGTGTTGCTTCTTACAGCGCAAGAGGGCATAGGCTAGAGAAAAAAATAAGCATTGAGACAAAGGCAGGGATAATTGAATCCGAAGTCTTAGGCGATAATGTGAGAATAAGGCTTACAGGCCCAAAAGATTACAGGGAAGATGTGTTGATAGAAGTTAATGGCCGCAGGATTAAGGCTGACTTTATAAATACCGGTGTGCCGCATGCGATAGTTTTTGTCGAGGGCCTGGAAGGCATAGATGCCACTTATATAGGAAGGCAGATACGCAGCCATAAGGAATTCGCGCCTTGCGGGACAAACGTTAATTTTGTGGAAGTCATCGATGACAGTAATATTAAGGTGCGCACTTATGAGCGCGGTGTAGAAGATGAAACGCTTGCCTGCGGGACAGGAAGCGTGGCATCGGCAATAATTTTAAGTCAAAAGTCAAAAGTCAAAAGTCAAAAGAAAAAAATCAATGTTTTAACCCGGGGGGGAGAAATCCTAAAGGTTTATTTTGATAATGATAACGGCAGAATAAGCAATGTTTGGCTGGAAGGTAAAGTCAAAACTGTTTACAAAGGAGAGTGGAATGTTTAGAGGGTCGATAGTAGCTATCGTGACTCCGTTTAAAGACGGAAAGATTGATGAAAAGAAACTAAAAAGCCTGGTTGAGTTTCAAATCAAGAATAAAACTTCCGGAATTGTGCCTTGCGGGACCACGGGAGAATCCGCTACTTTGTCCTGGGCTGAACATGAGCGCGTGATAGAAATTGTCATTGAAGCAACTGCCAAAAGAGTCCCTGTCATCGCGGGAACCGGGTCAAATTCGACTGAAGAAGCCCTGATGCTTACCAAGCAGGCAGCCAAGTCCGGGGCAGATGCCACATTGCATGTTTCCCCGTATTATAACCGCCCGACGCAAAAAGGCTTGTATTTGCACTTTAAGGCAGTGGCTGAATGCGCGGATATACCAGTGATACTTTACAACATTGCCTCGCGCACCGGCGTAAACATCGAGCCGGAGACAATCGCGAAGCTTGCCCGTGACTGCAAAAATATCGTGGCCGTTAAGGAGGCTTCGGGTTCTTTAGATCAGATGTCGCGGATAAAGGCATTGTGCCCGCCGGATTTTACCCTTATTTCCGGGGATGATTCTTTAACTTTGCCGGTAATGGCGATAGGCGGCACAGGAATTATTTCGGTTGTTGCCAACATTGTCCCCAAAGACGTGGCAAATATGGTTGAGGCATTTGAAAAAGGAAATTTAAAAAAGGCACAGGAAATCCATTATAAATTATTGCCGTTAATAAAGGCGATGTTTATTGAGACTAACCCTATTCCGGTAAAAACAGCCATGGGGCTTATGAAGATGTGCGAGCCGGATTTGCGCCTTCCGATGTGCTCAATGTCGGAAGATAATTTAGAGAGGGTTAAGAAGGCCTTAAAGGATTATAACCTTATATAGGTTTGTTCTTTGTCGTCATTGCGAGGAACCCTCGCTTGGCATATCAGTGACGAAGCAATCTCGCTTTTAGAAACGAGATTGCTTCGTCGCCATATGTCAACGACAGCTCCTCGCAATGACTTTGAGGAAATTATGTGCGGCCGTTATTTATTCAACAATTTAGCAATTTAACAGTAGGAGTTTGTCTATGATTAAACTTGGCGTGTTGGGTGTAGGCGGAAGGATGGGACGGCGTATTGTCGAGCTGGCAAGAGCTGATAAAGATTTCGAGGTTATGCTGGCGTTGGAAAAGCGCGGCCACCCTATAGTCGGGAAAGAAATAGACGCGATCAAAGTGTCTTCCGGAGCTGACGGCATATTTTTGATTGATGCTGTAATAGATTTTACTATTCCGGAAGCAACGATGGATAATTTAAACTACGTTTTAAAATACAAAAAGCCGCTTGTGTTAGGGACAACGGGTTTTTCAGATGAGCAGCTTAACAAGATAAAAGAAGCAGCGGAAAAAATCCCGATAGTCTTTTCTCCGAATATGTCGATAGGAGTTAATCTGCTTTTTGGTTTGGTCGCGGATGCGGCAAAAAAATTAGGCCCTGCTTATGATATTGAAATAACCGAGGCGCATCACAAAGCCAAAAAAGACGCCCCTTCAGGCACTGCCAAGAAATTCGGACAGGTGCTTGCCAATGTTACAGGAAAGAATATTCCGGTACACGCGATCAGGGCTGGCGATATTATCGGCGACCACACAATAATTTACGCCGGCAATCAGGAGCGCATTGAGATTAAGCATCAGGCGCATTCCCGGGATGTTTTTGCTATCGGCGCGTTAAAGGCGGCAAAATGGGTGGCAAAAAAAGAGCCGGGATTGTATTCGATGCAGGATGTGTTGGGGGGGACAATATGAAATTCGAATTTTCCAAAAGGCTGCAAGCGCTTCCTCCTTATTTGTTTGTAGAAATCGACAAAGCAAAGAGGAAGGCGAGAGAACAGGGAAGGGATTTGATAGATCTGGGCATAGGTGATCCGGATTTGCCGACGCCTGATGATATTATCAAGAAGCTTTCTCGCGCTGCTGGAAATCCGACAAATCACAAATATGCCCTTGACCAGGGTATGCCGGCATTGCGTCAAGCGATTGCCGCATGGTATAAGCGCCGTTTCAATGTTGCCTTGGATCCTGACACGGAGATTTTGCCTTTAATAGGTTCCAAGGAAGGCATTGCCCATATGCCCTTGGCTTTTGTTAATCCGGGCGAGTATGTTTTAGCGCCTGACCCGGGGTATCCTCCATACCGCGGCTCGACTGTTCTTGCCGGAGGCTTGCCTTACTCGATGCCACTTTTGGCAGAGGATGCTTTCTTGCCGGTTTTTAAGGGTATACCTTTAAAGGTAAAAAAACTTTCTAAGTTGATGTTTATTAATTATCCGAATAATCCTACGTCCGCGATCGCGAATAAAGAATTTTATTTAAAGGCGGTTGATTTTGCTTTTAAGTATGGGACGATCATTGCTAGTGACGCGGCTTATTCCGAGATGTGTTATGATGGTTACAAGCCGATGAGCTTTTTAGAAGTAGAAGGCGCTAAGGATATCGGTGTGGAGTTCCATTCCCTGTCTAAGACGTATAATATGACCGGATGGCGCATCGGCTGGGTCTGCGGCAATGCTGATATCGTCGCTGGCATTGCTAAGGTAAAGTCAAACATTGATTCGGGGATATTCAGCGCTATTCAAGAGGCTGGCGTCGAAGCTCTAACCGGCCCGCAGGAACATATACAAAAGATGAACGCGATCTACCAAGAAAGGCGCGATATCCTCTGTAACGGATTAAAGGAAATGGGGCTGGGTGTTATGACGCCAAGAGCGACTTTTTACGTTTGGGTCAGCGTTCCTAAAGGCTATGATTCCCGAAAATTCGCCGCTTTATTGCTTGATAACGCGGATATTGTGGTTACTCCCGGCATCGGATTCGGGCAATATGGCGAAGGGTATATAAGGTTTGCCTTGACTGTTTCCAAGGAGCGTATAGCGGAAGCGGTTAAGCGGATTAAAAAGGTTATTTAGGTTTAACCGTCATTGCTTCGTTGCCGCGCAATGTAGTGACAGCACACTGTGCTGTCACTACAACTCGCAATGACAATTATAATTTTAAAATAGGAATTATGGCAACCTGCTATTTAGGTTTAGGCTCAAACGTAGGAAATAAAAAGAAGAACATACTTTTGGCAGTAAAATATTTGCAGAAGTCTAAAGGTATTAAAGTCGAGAAAGTTTCACGGCTTTATGAGAGCTCGCCTTGCGGATGCCCTGCAGGTTCGCCCGATTTTCTAAATGGCGCTGCTAAAATAAGGACTTCACTTGCTCCTTTGGCGCTTTTAAAAGAATTAAAGAATATTGAACGCTGTTTAGGCAGAAAAAAAGCAAAGAGATTCTTTCCTCGTCCGATAGATATAGATATCCTATTTTACGCCAATAAAAAGGTAAACTTGCCGAATCTAAAAATCCCTCATCCGCGCCTTAAAATGAGGGATTTTGTTTTGACTCCTCTTAAAGAAATCTCTCCCGGAATTATTAAAAAGATAGCTTCCGAAGTAAAAACAATCAAAGATATACCTTCGATGCGCGCCTTTCTTGCGCATGCCAGGAAGAATATGTCTATAGGGTTTGTCCCGACTATGGGTTATTTGCATGATGGCCATATTTCTCTTATTCGTCAGGCAAAGAAAGAAAATGACGTTTGTGTTGTAAGTGTTTTTGTCAACCCTTTGCAGTTTGGGCCCAAAGAAGATTTTAAAAAATACCCCCGGGATTTAGAGCGCGATAGTATAAAAGCTCAATCAGCAGGTTGTGATGTTATTTTTGTGCCAGAGGAAAGGCAGATGTATCCGGATAGCTATTGTACGTATGTTAACGTCGATAAATTAACCGGTACGCTTTGCGGCGCTTCCCGCCCGGGCCATTTTAAAGGCGTGGCAACAGTAGTATGTAAATTATTTAACATTATCCAGCCGGATGTTGCCTATTTCGGCCAAAAGGATTATCAGCAGGCATTAGTGATTAAGGCAATGGCAAAAGATTTGAATATGCCGTTAAAGATAAGCATCATGCCTACTGTCCGTGAAGCGGATGGCTTGGCAATGAGTTCTCGTAACTCTTATTTGAATCTTAGTGAAAGAGCTGAAGCGGCAGTGTTGTATCAATCATTACAGCAAGCGAGGAAGAATATTTTTTCCGGAGAAAAGAGCAGTAAAGCAATAATAGGCGACATCCGCAAAGCTATCCTTAAGAAGAAATCGGCAAAAATAGATTATATCGCTGTAGCGGATGCCGACACGTTAGAAAGCAGGGATAGCGTACATGGAAAAGCGCTGATTGCTTTGGCGGCATGGTTCGGTAAAACCCGTTTGATAGATAATATTCTCTTATAAAAATGGCTAAAGTAAAAATCGGCATAGTCGGATGCGGGGCAATGGGTTCAAAAATTGCCTCAAGCATTCTTTCTGATTTCGCGGATAATGCAGTTTTAAGCGCGCTTTATGATGTTGATGCTGTAAAAGCTAAGGCTTTAGCCGCGGTATTAAAGAAAAAGAATATTGTCGCCTCCGGTATAGAAGATTTGATTAGAAAAAGCAGCCTTGTTATAGAAGCCGCCCACCCCAAATATTCTAGCCTAATAGCGCGTAAGGCGATCCAGGCCAATCGCGATTGCCTGATTATGAGCGTAGGCGGCCTGCTTGACGCAGGGGATGTTTTTGCCTTGGCCAATCGTAAAAAACGCGCTATATATATCCCAAGCGGCGCAATCTGCGGCATCGACGGCCTGAAAGCCCACGCGCTGGCAATGGTCAAAAAAATTACCCTCACCACACGTAAGCCCCCGGCAGCGTTAAAAAGCGCGCCTTACATTCAGCAGAATCATATAGATCTTGACGCTATTAAAGGCGAAACTGTTGTATTCGAAGGCAATGTCGCGCAGGCAATTCTTGCTTTCCCGCAAAATATAAATGTGGCAGCTACTTTGGCGCTCGCGGCAAGGGATAAAGACAAGGTTAACGTCAGAATAGTTTGTTCTCCGGTTTATACGGGCAATACGCATGAAATAGAAATAGAATCAGCGGCAGGCAAAACTTTCATCCGTTGTGAAAATGAACCCAGCCCTGATAATCCTAAGACTAGTTATCTGGCGGTACTAGCGGCAATAGCGGCATTACGGCAGATTTTTGATATGGTAAAGATCGGAACATAGTGAGTAGTAATTTAACAAAATCAAAAAAAGAGGGGGGGTGAATAGAATATGGCACAAAAGGTAGCGAAGGTCGGAATCAAAAGGAAAGAGGGTTACCTGTATTTCGTCGATAAGCACGGCGATGTCTCTTGCGCGAAAATGGCCAGAGGCAACAAAAAAGGCGGTAAACCGGAAAAGGTAACCAAGGTAGGAGTAGAGAAAAAGTCAGGTTATCTCTATTTCGTCGATAAGCAAGGCGACATTTCCTGCGCCAAGATGGTCAGGGGCGGCAAGAAAAAGAAGAAATAATTTTTTGCCGACGTAAAGAGTAAGTTAAATCCCGCGCCCCCGCC
>CAKKQA010000186.1:31116-52124 GCA_919901925.1 Omnitrophica bacterium GWA2_41_15
TTAGATTTGCCGCGTTTTTGACGAGGCAAATCTAAACGGCGGGGGAATGTGGGTATTGTTGTCTCATTAAAAACAGTAAAAGAAATCATTACGCGTTATGGATTATCCTAAAATAAGTATTGTGATTCCTCTTCGCCACGGCGGTTCGGCAGCGCGTGCTTTAAGTTCGCTAAAGGAAGCCGATTATCCCGCGGAACTTATAGAGACTTTTGTTATCGAAGGCAACAATCCTTCCCGCCAACGTAACCAGGCGATAAAGAATTCCAGCGGCCAGATTATATTTTTCTTTGACGATGATTCCTGCGTAAACCCAGCCCTCTTTAAAAACGCCGTAGCTACTTATAGAAGTTATCCTGACGCCGTTGGAGTCGGCGGCCCTGCCTATTTATACGGTAGGACATTTTTCCAACAGGCAACAATTATAATTATGAGCTCGATACTCGGTGTCTTTAAGATCAGGGCCCGTTATAAAGCTATAGGCAAGATACGCTATACCAGCGAAGACGAATTGATTTCATGCAACTTAAGCATAAAAAAAGAGGCCTTTACGGATGAATTTGGGTTCAATGAAAAACTATACCCTAACGAAGAGAATGAATTAATCAGCCGCCTGCAGAAAAAAGGCAGGCGTTTTATATATAATCCTGATTGCATGGTTACCCGTAGGACAGACGATAACTTAAAAGTATTTTTGCGGCGTATCTTTTGTTATGGAAGAGGCAGGATAGAGCAGTTTTTTGTAAGTCAATCCGCGTTATCTTTATTGCGATTACTGCCTTTTTTGTTCTTTGGCTCCTTATCAATTTTGTTTTTTATAAATAGGCCGATCTTCAAGTTATTTTTTTATCCATATATAGCAATAGTCCTTGCTTTTTCCATATATAATTCACGGCATAAGCTTAAGCTTTTTCCTTTAGTTGTCCTCCTTTATATCGCAACACACCTTGCTTATGCATGCGGTGAAGCAAGCGCCATGGCCAAAATTCTTATTTCCAAGAGAAAACATAATTAGCGGCCCCTGAATTGGCAGAGATTATCCTCAAAATAAAATTCGCGCTTAAAGAAGATGAAAATAACCTTTGTATATCCGGGCATTGCCTTAATTGGTTTTGATAGCTTGGGGGGCTCATGCCATGATACAGTTTCAATCAATCTCGGGATGGGGTATATCTCAAGCTATGTTAAGAAAAATTCGCATCATAGCATAGATCTGATAGACCTGCGTGATTTGACAGGATGGCTGGAATATGAAAAAGAATTAAGTAATAGGAATCCTGATATTGTCGGGATTTATTGTAACACTGTTAATTATAATAACGCTTTAAAATGTGCAAAAATAGCAAAGGCTCAAGGGCGGATAGTTATATCCGGCGGGCCGCATGCCACGATTGAGCCTGAAGCATTGATTAACACTGGTTTTGTGGATTGTGTGATAACAGGCGAAGGCGAGGTGTCATTTTTAGAAGCAGCCAATGGTATTGCCAACGGCAGGATGCCAGATAAAATAATACAAGGTAAGAAGATAGATAACATTGATGCCATGCCTTTCCCAGACAGAGATATATATAATATGGAACGTATTTTAAACGGCCCGGGGATATTTCCGTATCCTAGCAGGTACATTGGTATGGTAGCAAGCCGTGGATGTTATTATGATTGTTCATTTTGCCAGCCACTTGAGAGGAATATCTTTGGCAGTAAAGTAAGGACGCGTTCTCCGGAAAATATCATAGAAGAAGTAAGAGAGGTGATAAAAAGATACAAGGTAAACTTTATAATGTTTGAGTGCGACACATTAACCACAAACAAAAGCTGGGCATTGGAGCTTTGTGATAAGTTGAGGCGTGTAGGCATCAAATGGGGCGCTCAAAGCAGGGCGGATACAATTGATGACGAATTAGCTCAGGCAATGCAAAAGGCCGGTTGTATGGCACTGTTCATAGGTTTTGAAAGCGGTTCTACTCGTATGCTAAGCTTATTGAGAAAAAGGATCAGCCCGCAAGATTCCATTTTCGCGGGCAGGATTTGCAGGGATAATAAGATATTAATATTCGCGAACTATATGCTCGGTATGCCGGAAGAAAACAGATACGACCTTGATATGACATATGATATGCTGCGAGAAATAAGGCCCGAATTGCACTCGCCGGCGTACTTTTCACCTATGCCCGGCTGTGACCTTTATGAATATTGTAAGAATAAAGATTTAATTAAACTTGTTTCGTACGAAGATTTTGTCAGGAATCCGACAGCTGAAAAAATAAAAGGCGTGGATTACGCGGTTTTAAGCATATATAAAGAAAGAATGTCTGCTTTGCGTAGAGAATGGTGGTCAGAGGCGCATTTTGCGAAATATGCCCTTACGCGGTGGTTTTTTCTA
Source organism: Omnitrophica bacterium GWA2_41_15 (assembly GCA_919901925.1). Taxonomy (GTDB): domain Bacteria; phylum Omnitrophota; class Gorgyraeia; order Gygaellales; family UBA12090; genus CAKKQA01. Next base: position 33,497 of record CAKKQA010000186.1, read on the forward strand.
ATTCGTAAAGGCTACCTAAAAATATTCATCATTGAATTGTTTTCTAACACATTTTTTTTCCGCCTTCCGGCGAAAATTCTTATAAAATTAGCCAAAAAGGCTTTTGCCTATAGGTTTTAGATGAAAAGGAGCCCGTTTCTTATTTACTCAGTGCTCAAAAATTGGTTATCATATAAGTTTGGCTTCCCGGAGCCAACGCCTATTGGATATGTGATAATCGGGGTAACCTACTCTTGTAACGCTAAGTGCGGGATGTGCGGCATATATGATATATATGCGCATAATCCGGATTTAATCCATAAGGAATTGCCTTTGTCAGCTGTCCTCGCGCGCTTAAAAGAATCAAGCTTAATGAGGAAAATCAGCCACATTGATTTAACTGGCGGAGAGCCATTTTTAAAAGAAGGTTTAAAGGATTTTATTGCCGGGGTTTTTGAACTGAAGAATATTAAGCTTGTCAGCATAAACACAAACGGCTTACTTACAGATAGTATAACAGGCGATTGTGAATATATACTTAGTGTGATTAATCCGAAAAAACATTTTTCCGTAAGTATATCAATAGATGGTATAGGGGATATCCATGATAGAATAAGAGGGTTTCCGGGTGCTTTTGCCAATGTGGAAAATACTATTTCGCGTTTAAAAATTCTAAGGGGAAGGCACGCAAATTTTAAAATCCGTTCTAACACCGTTATACAGCCGGAAAATATTAATTTCCTTAACGCGATAAAAGATTATTGGAGTAATCACGGCATAGAAGGGGCGTATAGCCTTGCGCAGGATACATTTTATACCCATAGCCCGAGAAAAACTATTCCGGACGGCGTAATATTCAGCCGCGAGGATATTGAAAAAATCAAGGCGCTTAACCCCAAAAGTAAAGGCAGTGAGTATTATTTGGAGCATAATTTTACAAGGCCGTTACATTGTTTCGCCGGGTATGCGGCGGTATTTATAGACCCGTTAGGAGACGTTTATCCCTGTAATTTCCTGGCAAGAAATGAAGAGTACGCAATAGGCAATATCAGGCATGAGGCTATTGATAATATTTGGAGTTCCGCGAATGCCTCTTTTATTAGGGCTAAGGCCAGAAACTGCCCTTATAAAAGCTGTTGGAACGGATGTGAAGTTGACCAGACAACGGTTCAGTATGAACCTATGGATAAGCTGATAAAGGTTTTTAGTTTCGGCATTACAGGTTATTATAAGATTAAAGGCTTGGATAATTTTAGATGAACGTTTTACTGATTAAGCATCCAACTACGCATTTTTCGGGGACCTCTCCCGCGGTAAGCGGAATGCCTCTTGGGCTTTTGTATGTGGCAGCGAGCCTTAAGAAGGCGGGGCATACTGTAAGGATATATGACGCTATTGTTGAGGCTGATGAAAGCAGATGGGGCTATTCTGTTTCAGGCGGTATTTACCAAATGGGCGCGACATGGAAGGAGTTTAAGGCTGTCGTAGACAAGCTAAGGCCCGATGTGGTTGGTATCGCGAACCAGTATTCATCGCAAGTAATGAATACACTAAAGGCGGCAGAGGCGATAAAAGAACTTAGCAAGGATATTAAGGTCATTGTCGGGGGCGCGCATCCTTCGGTTAGGCCGGAAGATTTTTTCCGCGAAAATAATTATGTGGATTATGTGGTTATGGGAGAGGGAGAGGCAACTGCCACCGAGCTTCTTGAGTCGCTTGAGGGCAAAAAAGATATAAAAACAGTAAAAGGCATAGCCTATATAAGCAACGGAGAATTGGTAGTTCATGAAAAGAGGGGTTTAATAGAAAACATAGACAGCCTGCCTTTGCCGGCTTATGAGTTATTAGACTTAGAAAGGTACTTTTATTTTAATGAGAAAGGCAGGGATAGCAGGGAAAATTACAGGTATCCGGGTTCAGAGAGGTCTGTTTCTATGATTACCAGCCGGGGTTGTCCGTTTAATTGTATATTTTGTTCTGTCCATCTTGGGATGGGGAAAAAATTCAGGGCGCATTCCGCGCAATCTGTGTTAGGGCATATAGGATTTTTAAAAGAGAAATATCGTATAAACCATATACACTTTGAAGATGACAACATCAGCCTTGACACATTAAGATTTAATAAAATTTTAAACTGTATAATTGAAAATAATTTTGATATTACATGGGATACGCCGAATGGATTGCGGGCCGATTATTTAAACGAAGAGCTCTTAAGGAAATGCAGGGCAAGCGGCTGTACGTACCTTCGGATAGGAGTAGAATCGGCAAACAGGCATGTAAATAAAGAAATCATAAAAAAAGATTTGGATATTGATAAGATAACGGAAGTTTCTAAAGCTTGCGAGAGGATCGGAATTGACCTTGAGGCATTTTACATCATTGGTTTCCCCGGCGAGAATATCGCCCAGATGAAGGAAACGATTAATTTCGCCCTAAGGCAGGAGGGCTTGTATGGGCTTTACCCGTATAATATTTTTACCGCAACCCCACTTATTGGCACTGATTTATATAAGATATGCAGGCAAAAAGGTTATTTATCGAAGGATATTTCGCCTGAAAACTTAGCAACCGCGACGCAAGGCGAGGGTTTGATCCTGACAGAGGATTTCAGCCCGACGGATTTAAAAAAGCTCTTGAAGCAATTTAGGCTGCGCCATTATATAGCCATGCTGGCATATTTTATAAAGTTTATAATAAGCCATCCGCAGTATATGTTTTTGAGATTTAAGAACAGGCTTGTTATTAAGGAAGCATGCGGACATTTTTTTAGGTTCCAAGCAATATCATTTCTGGAAGCAATTTTTGGCTTTAGGTATAAAAATTGTGTAATAAACAAGGTTGGAATTGAATGAATGATTTTCAATGCAATATTTGCCAAGGCAGGGATGCTGTTTTTTATTGCCGAAAGGATTCAATAGATGTTTTTTCCTGTCGTAATTGCGGCCACAAATATGTTAATGGCGCCCCTAATTATAAAGAAATGGAGGGGCATTACTCTCAAGAATATTTTCAGCCCTACATTAAGAGTGAAGATACTCATCTGCGTAAGAGGTTTAAGAAAAGAATCGCCGAGATAAAAAAAATCCGTTTTCCCGGCGTTTTGCTTGATGCCGGATGCGGCGCGGGGACATTTTTAAAGCTGGCTCAAGATGAAGGCTATAAAGCCTTCGGCGTAGAGTTATCCCGCTGGGCATGCGAGTATGCCAGTAATAACTTTTGTTTGGATGTTTATAACGGCGACCTTAAAGGCGCGCCTTATTTGCCTGAAACTTTTGATGTAATTACCTTATGGCATGTCTTGGAACATATAAATGACCCTAAAAGTTTGCTTGCGCGGGCGCATAAATTACTAAAGCCAAAAGGCCTTCTCGCGTTGGAAGTTCCAAATATCGCAAGCCTCCCGGCAAAAATTTCGGGTGTGGATTGGGAATTAATGGCGCCCAAGGAGCATTTTTCTTATTTTAGCCCGCGTGCAATTGAAATGCTGCTTGAATATTCGGGATTTCGCATATTAAAGCAGCAATCGTATTTATGGACTACGCCGGCAATGTTTTTTAAGGCGCAGGCAAAAAAATCAGGCAGGTATATGCAATTAATCTTGCGGTTAGCCGCGGCGCTTTCTCGCATATTCTCATTTTTAAGGTTTAGAGCTATGCCGGATTTTCTGAAAGGCGATATAATTACGGTGTATGCGGTTAAAGTGGAGGGCAGCCTTTAACATATGAATTCCAATCGAATTGTAATAATAGGCGCAGGGCCTACCGGTTTAGGCTGCGCGTATAGATTGAATAAACTAGGCTACAAAAACTGGGCCATATATGAAAAGGAAGATAGGCTCGGCGGCCTAGCGCGCAGTTTCAAGGACAAGAACGGTTTTACCTGGGATATCGGCGGCCATGTGATGTTTTCTCAATGCCGGCATTATAATGCTTTGGCGGATAACTTGTTGGGCAATGATTTTATAAGTCACCAGAGAGAAAGCTGGATAAGGATGCTTTTTAGATGGATACCTTATCCATTTCAGAATAATATCCGCTATCTGCCGAAGGATTTGATGCTTGAATGTTTATTGGGCCTTATACAAGCCAAGAGTAACGATAGGAAAGCGGATAATTTTGCCCAGTGGCTGTTTAACACCTTCGGCAAAGGCATCGCAAAAGCCTTCTTGGTACCATATAATACTAAAGTGTGGGCTGTCCCTTTGGATACTATGGATTATGGCTGGGTAAAGCAAAGGATTAGCGTATTAAATACAGAAAAAATGCTTTGGAATATAATTATGCGATTAGATGAAAAAGGCTGGGGGCCGAATAACAGGTTCAAATTTCCATTATACGGGGGCACCGGCGGATTCTTTGATAAATTTAAACCATTTGTAAATAAACGCATAGGATATAAAAAGAATGTTGCCCGGGTTGATTTGGCTTCAAAGATTATTGAGTTTGATCGCGGAGGGTATGATAAATATGATATTCTTGTTAACACTGTTCCGTTAGATATGTTTGTACGTATGATTAAGCCTGTAAAAACAGATAGGGCGTATTTGTTTAAGGAGGCAGACAAGTTAAAGCATAACGGAATATTTGTTGTGGGCATAGGGCTTAAGAAAAAAATCAAAAGCACAAGATGCTGGGTATATTTCCCGCAGAAAACTTCCCCATTTTACAGAATGACTTATTTTTCCCGCTATTCCCCGCATAATGTGCCTGAAGGAGATACGGATAATTATAGTTCGTTATTGTGCGAGGTGTCATTTTCAGAATACAGGCCTGTGGATGAATCTCAAGTTATAGACGCGGTTATGAAAGGCCTTGTCAGGGAAGGAATAATATCCAAGGCGGATACGCAGGAGATAATCAGTAAATGGCTAAAAAAAATTGACTATGCTTACCCTATCCCTACGCTTGGCAGGGATATTGTTTTAAGCGGAATTCAAGCCTTCCTGGCGGAGAATAACATTTATTCAAGAGGAAGGTTCGGAGCGTGGAAATATGAAGCCGGGAATATGGACCATTGCGTTATGATGGGTATAGAGCTTATTGACAGAATACTTTTAGGCAAGAAAGAGAATATATGGAAGCCTTAGGATATATGCCGCTGGTAAGCGTGGTAATGATTAATTGGAATAAGAAAGATGTGCTTAAGCAGGCTCTTGGCAATCTTTTCTTTCAGGCTTATCCCAACTATGAAGTTATTATCGCAGATAACGGATCTACCGATGGCGCCCCCGAAATGATAGAAAATAATTTTCCCAAAGTTAAGCTTATCCGGCTTAGCGAGAATGCGGGGATAAAAGGCTACAATATTGCTTTTAAAAATTCCTCCGGAGAATTCATTGTCATACTTGACAACGACTCGTTCCTTGAGGATGGGGGCATGGATAAGATTGTAAAAAAATTTCAGAAATACCCGAAATTGGGAGCGCTTGGCTGCAAGGTTTATTATTACCCTTCTTCTAAAGTGCATCATTGGCATCCTACGGAAAGGTCAGAGGACCTTCCGGAAGAAGGGGTTTCTTCGCCTCTTTTTAACGGCTGCTTAGCCGCGGCAAGAAGAGGCGTATTAGAAGAAGTCGGTTTTTATCCTGAAGAATTTTTTATCTATGAGAATGAGAGGGATTTATGCACCAGAATAATTAATGCCGGCTACGACGTCAGGTATTTTACTGATATATCCGGTTTTCATATGGCCACGGAGAATAAGAATAATAATGAGCGGTTGATATTCTATTCCCGGCGTAACCTTATTTGGTATGCCTGGAAATACCTGCCTATAAGGTTTGCCTTATGGAAGACATGTATTGTATTTATTTTAAGTTTGTTTGACGCTTTAAGGACTTTACGCTTTGTAATGTATTTAAGGCCTTTATTTGCCGGCATTGCCGGAGTCCCCGGAGTTTTAAAATACAGGAAGCCGGTTAAGAGAGAGTATTTAGAAAAAATTTTGTATTGATAAGATAAATATATGAGGATAGATTTAGTTTTTCCCGGCATAACTTCCTGTGGTTTTGGCGCGTTTGGAAAGGTTATGGATATAGAGGCAAATTTTATACATCATGGGCTTGCTTCTATAAGCGCTTACCTGAAGTCTAATGGCCATAATGTTGGCCTGATTGATTTAAGGAAGCTTAGAGGTTGGGAGGATTTTAGGCAGGCTGTCATCAATAGTCCAGCGTCGATTTTTGGGATATCTTCGATGAGCTGTGACTATAGAGTCAGCGAAAAAGCAGCGGCGATTATCAAGCAGGCAAAGCCCGCTTCTATCATTGCCATAGGCGGGGTGCATCCTACAGTTGCGACAGTGGAAGTTTTAAGAAACTCCTGTTTTGATTATATTGTAATCGGTGAAGGAGAGCATAGTTTATGCGAGCTTTTGAAGAATTTAGAAAGTAATCGGCATATAGGCAGGGTAATATCAGGAGGACAAACAGATATTACAAAACTACCTTGGGTTGACAGGGGTATATTTGATTATGAAAATGGCGAAGCCAAAACTCCGTTGCTTATGCATATGCAACCGCCGTTTGTAACCATAATAACCAGCCGCGGCTGCCCATACCGCTGTAGATTTTGTCAGCCTGCGGAGCGGGATATATTCGGTAATAAGACAAAAATACGCCCGGTAAAGGACGTTATAAACGAATTACTTTGCCTTGAGGATAAGTATCATTTTAACAGCTTTCTGATACACGATGATCTTTTTATCTTGGATAGGGAATATGTTGATAATTTTTGCTATGAATACCGGAAAAATGGTTTTACGCAGAAATTTACCTGCCAGGCCCGGGCGGATATCATTGTGAACTTAGAAGACAGTATAAAAAAGCTTAAAGATATCGGGCTTGAATGTTTGATGGTTGGGTTTGAGAGCGCGAGCCAGCGCGTGCTTGATTTTATAGATAAAGGCACAACTGTCCAACAGAATAAAAAAGCAGTCGATATATGCAGAGAATATAATATAAAGATCTTCGCTAATATTATGTTTGGGCTTCCTTTGGAGACAAAAAAAGATATGGATGAGACCGTAAGTTTTGTGAGGTGGATGCGCCCTGAATATTTTTCACCTGCGGTTTTTACGCCTTACCCCGGAAGCTATCTGTATGATTATTGCAAGGAAAACAACCTGCTCTTGCGGTTATCCAGTAAAAGATATAGAAGAGGGCCTTTTAGCGGGGTAAAGGTAAAAGGCGTAAATTACTGGCTGCTTCATTATGAAATCTTTAAATGCGCTCCTTTAGTTTTCCTGCGTTTAGCTGCGCGTAAACTTGTTGGCGCAAGAGGCGCAGGAATAATTCGAGCGGCATTGAAACATATAATAAACAAAAAATATCCGTTTTCTTTTAGATGATGAATTTATGCCAGGTAAGCATAATAATAGTTAACTATAATGGCAAGAGATTTCTTTGGGAATGTTTGAGTTCAGTTTATTCTCAAACATACCGTCCGATAGAAGTGATTGTTGTTGATAATGCTTCCCGCGACGGTTCAATCGAATTTATAAAGAATAATTTTAAAGATGTCGTTATTTTACCACAAAATGACAATCTTGGTTTTTCCGCGGGCAATAATATTGGTATAAAAAACTCGCATGGCCGCTATATCGCGACCTTAAATAACGATACGAAGGTTGATAAAAACTGGTTATCTTGGTTAGTAGGGGCTATAGAAAGTCAGCCGGATATTGGTATCTGCGCGTCAAAAATCCTTTTTTTAAATCAGCCGGGCATTCTTAATTCCGCGGGCATAAAAATTGATAAATATTCAGGTTTTACCTGGGATATAGGTTTTGGGGATAAGGGGGATTGCTACAATCAGGCTAAATACGTTTTTGGCGCCTGTGCTTGCGCGGCCCTTTATAGAAGGGAAATGCTGGATGAAATAGGGCTGTTTGACGAAGATTTTTTCGCGTATCATGAGGATGTAGATCTTTCATGGAGGGCGCAGCTTTCTGGCTGGAAATGTAAATATGTGCCTGAAGCGATATGTTACCATTATTTTTCAGCAACAAGCAAAGTGGCTTCGCCTTTGAAGGAATACCTTTCTAATAGGAATAAAGTCTGGTTGATTGTTAAAAATTATCCCTCTCCAGAGATTTACTATTATTTTCTGACGATATTCTTAGCTATTTCAGGTTATTTTATTTATTCGCTTTTAACCGGGAATATTGCCGCGGTAAGAGGAAAGATAGACGCGTTACTCAGGATAAAGGAATTCTTATCAAAGCGTAAACTTATCCAACAAAGAAGAAAAGTCAGTTTTTCTGAGTTAAGCAGTAACTGGGAGTCAAGAGGATTGTTAAGTTCATTTGTTGGTTTTAGGAAGTTCAGGAAGGTAAATATATCACTGAAAGATTTAAAATAATGGCTTATTTTACTGAAAACGAAAACAGGTTGGGATGGCTGGCATTTTTGCTAAGTTTTGTGGTCTATTCTTTTACCTTGTGCCCAACTGTTTTTACCGGGGATAGCGGCGAGCTTATTGCCAGCGCTTACAGTTTAGGCGTTTCGCATTCTCCCGGCTATCCGCTATTTTGCATTTTCGGCAAGCTTTTTACTTATCTGCCTTTCGGGGCTATTGCCTTCAGGGTTAACCTTATGTCCGCTTTTTTCGCGGCGCTGGGAAATACGGTTTTATATCTTATAATTTGCAAGTTGATAGGCATAATTAACCCTAAGGCCGATATAATCAGTAAGTTTCTTCCGGCGATTTCCGCCAGCCTTATTTTCGCCTTTTCCGCTACTTACTGGTCTCAAGGGGTAGTGGCTGAAGTATATACTTTATGGATTTTTGTTTCAGGGATCGCGATATTAACCTTATTAAAATGGACACAGGAAAAGGCAGATAAGCTTTTATATTTATTTTCCTTTATTTACGGCCTAAGCATAAATACTCATCAGTTAAGCCTTTTGCTTGCCCCCAGCTTTTTTATCCTGCTTTTGCTTTACGAACCTAAGCTTTTCAAAGATTTTAAGAAGCTGGCGATTATGTTGTGTTTTTTCTTGCTGGGATTCTCACTTTGTTTATACGCCCCGGTCAGGGCGGTGAGCTCTCCGGCTATTAATTGGAACAGGATTCACGACTTAAAGAGTTTCTTGAATTACCTTACGCGCAGCCAATACGGCGAAGCAAAGGCAAATTATAATGTGGCTTATATTGAGTTTTTTCCAGCAATGAATTTAGCGCATATAAAAGATTTATGGGCTGTAATAACAAGAGAGTTTAGCGCGATTTGGGTTATTTGTTTCCTGGGATTTATACCGTTATTTGTTAAGGCAAAACGTTATTTGATATTCTTCTTGTCTATATTTTTCATAATTGGGATAAGAATTTGGAGGGTTATCCCGAACACTACCCGTGGGCTATTTATCGGCAGGGTGTACCTTTTATTAAGCTTTTTAGTTGTTGCCGTCTTTATAGGCATGGCTTTATATTTTATATTGGAACTGACAAGTAAGGTTGTTAAAAAAGTCTACGCGCTGGATTTAGGCAGCCGCAATCGCTTGGCGCGCTTGGCCGCGGATGGCCTGTTTTATTTGACAGCGGTAATTGTTGCTTTGCTGATGGTATTGCCCTTAAAAATGAATTATAAAGAAAATGACCAAAGCCGTAATTACGTAGCTTATGATTTCGGAAGGAATGTATTGGATACTTTGGATAAAGACGCGATTTTTCTAGGGCACGGAGATAATACGCTTTTTATCCTTGCTTACTTACAGATATGTGAAAAATTAAGGCCTGATGTAACTGTTTACGACGATATCGGGGGGGATGTTTTTAAGAACACGCCTTTTTCGCTGTTTGAGCTTGACTCTGCCCAGCAAGAGGAGGTTGTGGAATTTCTGTTAAGAGAAACCAAAAGGCCTATATATATAGGTTTTGGGCACATTATCAACCATACCTTAAAGCATCGTAAGCGGCTCGTCGGGTTGGTTTATAAAGTTCTTAGGGAAAAAGAAACTCTTCCGGAAAACTTAAGTGAGAAATATTGGTATTCCTATAGGCTTAATGATATTTTTGATAATAAGCTGGAGAATAAAGATTATCTTACCCGGGAGTTGATTGCTGTGTATCATTTGATATTAGGCACTCATTTGATGTCGAAAGATCAATTTGCCGGTTTGTCCCTTTACCGAAAGGCAGCACAGATAGACGAAAACGATAAACTGACCCAAGAGACATTAGCGATGTCTTACAGTGTTTTAGGCATGCATAGTGAAGCTATTTCCTGCGCTAAAAATTCAATTCGTATAGCGCCAAATGAACCGGAGGCGTATTTTAACTTAGGGGTTGCTTATGCCAAAGCAGAGAAGTATAATGATGCCATATCCGCTTGGAATGTCGCGCTGAAAAAGAACCCCGGTTACCTTAATGCTAAGGAATATATTTCCAAGGCAAAAGAGCGTGTCAATACCGCCAGCCATATTACTCCCATAAAAGATAAAAAAGACGTAAATAAAGTAATTAAAGCAATCAAAGATTCATCGGGTTTTAATCCTAAGATTCAGGAAAACAAGAGTGCCAAATAGCGAAATTATTATACGCGGGTGCAAGGTTCATAATCTTAAAAACATCGATATCAGCTTTCCGCGCGATAAACTGATTGTGGTTACCGGGCTTTCGGGCTCGGGAAAATCTTCGCTTGCCTTTGATACGATTTACGCCGAAGGCCAGCGCCGTTATGTGGAAAGCCTTTCCGCCTATGCCCGCCAGTTTCTCGAGCAGCTGCAAAAACCCGATGTTGAGTATATCGAAGGATTGTCTCCGGCGATCGCGATAGAACAGAGAAATGCCGGAGCCAGCCCCCGTTCAACCGTTGCTACACAGACGGAGATGTACGATTATATTAGGCTTTTGTTTGCCCGCGTTGGCATTGTACATTGCTATAATTGTAACAGGCCGATTTCCCGCCAGAGTTCTGATGAGATAGTCCAGTCTATCCTTTCTTGGGGCGCTGATACCAGGATTGAAATATTAGCGCCTTTTGTGCGAGGCAAAAAGGGCGAATACCGCGATCTTTCAAGCCAAATACGTAAGGCGGGTTTTGTCAGGGTAAGGATTGATGGGAAAATCTACGAGCTGGAAGATATTCTAAAGTTAGATAAGTATAAAATTCACAACATAGAAATTGTAGTGGACAGGCTTATCCTTAAACCGGATGTTAAAAAGCGGCTATCCGATTCTGTTGAGACCGCGCTTAAATTCGGAAAAGGCTTGTGTGTAGTTAGCCAGTTAGCCAGTTTGCCAGTTAGCCAGTCAAACCGGCCAACCGGCAAACCGGCAAACCGGCAAACTGACATAGTTTTTAGCGAACAATACGCTTGCACAGAATGCGGGATAAGTTACGCTGAAGTCGAGCCGAGGATATTTTCTTTTAATTCTCCATACGGAGCCTGCCCGGCTTGTAATGGGCTGGGGGTAAAATTTGAGTTTGATGTTGATTTTGTCATTCCCGATAAAGAAAAACCGGTCATAGACGCTATTGAACCGTGGAGAAAAGGCCCCAGAGGCTATATGATGTATTACCGCAGCCTGTTTAGGGAATTATGCGGCAATTTAGGGATTGACCCAAGCACTCCTTTTAATAAGTTAACCAAGCGCCAGGAGAAAGATATTCTTTACGGATGCGATGAAGTTATCTGGGGCAAGAAATTCGAAGGAGTTATTCCGCATTTAGAAAGGCTGTTTCGCCAGACAAAGTCCGATTATTTAAAAGAAGAGATTTCACGTTTTATGTCAGACCAGCCCTGCCAGCAATGCCGCGGTTCGCGCCTTAAAAAGGAATCCTTAAGCGTTAAACTGCAAGGGTTGTCGATTTATGAGGTAACCAAAAAGTCTATCATTGAAGCAAATAGTTTCTTTAAGGATTTAAAGCTGTCAGAGCGGCAGAAACTGATAGCGCGTCAGGTATTAAAAGAAATAATATCAAAGTTAAAATTTTGCATAGACGTAGGTTTGGGCTATTTGACTCTCAACCGGCTTAGCTCAACATTATCCGGTGGAGAAGCTCAACGTATACGGCTGGCAACTCAAGTTGGTTCAGGGTTAGTAGGAGTTTTGTATTGCCTGGATGAACCAAGTATCGGCTTGCACCAAAGGGATAACGACAAATTGATCAATACGCTTAAGTCATTGCGGGATTTGGGAAACACCCTTGTAGTGGTTGAACACGATGAAGCAACGATACGTTCCAGCGATTGGGTGGTTGACTTAGGCCCGGGAGCAGGAAGGCACGGCGGAGAAGTTATTTATAACGGCCCGGCAAGCGGCCTTGTCCAATGCAAAAAATCACTGACTGCTAAATACCTTAGGCAGGAGCTTGAGATTTGCCCGGGGCGAGCTGCCAAGCAGCCCAAAGAGGGCAATTTTATAAAGATAATAGGGGCAACGGGACATAATTTGAAAAATATCGATGTGGCAATACCGCTTGGCCTATTTGTGGCTATTACCGGAGTATCGGGTTCGGGAAAATCCACATTAATTGATGATATTTTATACCGCGCGCTTATGCAGAAGCTCTATAACAGTAAGACAAAGCCCGGCGCGCATAAGAAAATTGACGGTTATAGGCTGATAGATAAAGTGATTGTTGTTGACCAGTCGCCTATAGGCCGGACTCCGCGTTCAAACCCCGCGACTTACACCGGCGTATACAGCCAGATACGCGATTTATTCGCGCGGCTTACGGAGGCTAAAGTAAGGGGTTATAAGCCGGGCAGGTTTTCTTTTAACGTCAAGGGCGGCCGCTGTGAGGCCTGTACAGGCGACGGGATAAAAAAGATTGAGATGCACTTTCTGCCTGATGTGTATGTGCGCTGTGACGTTTGCAGTGGAAGGCGTTTTAATGAGCAGACGTTAGAAGTAAAATATAAAGGAAAATCAATAGCGGATGTTTTGGAAATGACTGTCGAAGAAGCGCTGGAATTGTTCAGCAGTATCCCTAGGGTTAAAAATATACTGGATACGCTTTTTGATGTTGGTTTAGGTTATATCCAGCTTGGCCAGTCAGCAACTACCCTTTCCGGAGGCGAGGCGCAGAGGGTAAAGCTGTCTTCGGAATTAAGCAAGCGCTCAACAGGAAGGACATTGTACATTTTGGATGAGCCGACTACGGGTTTGCATTTTGCCGATGTAGATAAACTCTTGTTTGTTTTGCACCGGCTGGTTGATAAAGGCAATACTGTTGTGGTAATTGAGCACAATCTGGACGTAATAAAATGCAGTGATTATATTATCGACCTTGGGCCGGAGGGTGGGGATAAAGGCGGTGAGGTGGTTGCTTTTGGTTCACCGGCTGAGTTGATTAAATCCAGCCGTTCGTACACGGCGAGTTATTTAAAAAAAGTACTGTAATTTCTAGGTTGATTCTAAGTAACCAGAAACCAGATAAAAAAAGAAAATGGAAAATAGAGAATGGAAAATGAAAGAATAAAGTTGTCATTGCGAGGAGCTGCCGCTGACATGACGCGACGAAGCAATCTCATTCTTTCCCGCTTTATAGCTTTACACATTGGCGGGATTCCGCCAATAGTAAAAACAAGGGCGGAAAAATACGGGATTGCTTCGTCACCGATATGCCAAACGAGAGTTCCTCGCAATGACAAAGCTTGGTTGTGTAAATTAATTCCCCTTTTCCTTATATTATTTTTTGTTAGCAATGCCTTCGCGAGTATGCCGAAGGAGGAAGAGGCGCTTTTTGTGGCTAAAAAAGCGATGGAAGACGGATTCTATGACGTATCCTTGAGTTTGTTACAGCGTTTTCTGGATAATTACCCGCAAAGCGGCTTAAAAAAGGATGCCGACTTTTATATCGGCCAGAGCTATTTTTACCAGAAAAAATATCAGGAGGCAATCAAGCAGTTTTCCGTTATTTTGGACCTGCCGGGTTCAAGTTCAATGCATGATATGTTGTATTACTGGCTTGCCGAATCATATTTTAAAAACAATGAATTTGATAAGGCTTATAATTTTTACGAAAAAATAGTCAACACTTATCCTAAGTCTTCATATAGCATAGCCGCGGCTTATTCTTTAGGGTGGTGCCTTTTTGAGCAAAACAAATATACGGAAGCAAAAGAAAAATTCCTGATTTTTAAGAATAAATATCCTAAGGATATATTAGCGCAAGAAGCCGCTTTTAAAGCGGCGGAATGTTTGTATAATCTAAAAAGTTACGCGCAGTTGAAAACCTATATAGAAGATTTTATCAAGGAATTCCCTGGAACAACTAAAATAGCGGTTTTAAAATTCTATTCCGGCGAAAGCTGTTTTTACCTCGGCGATTATCAGGCGGCCTTTGCCAATTATCAGGAGGCTTTGAATTCCGCCACGGACAATAACATTAAGAACCTGATCTTTTTGGGTATTGGCTGGAGTTATTTAAAAACTAATGAATATTCCCGAGCCAGCGAAAACTTCGATAAGGTTCAAGATATTCTGTCTGATAAGAAAAACTCCGAAAGCCTGCTTTTGGGAGAAGCATTAAGCAGGCAGATGGCTTCGCAGTTTAAAGAGGCAAAAGATATTTATACGAAGTTAATTAACGAAGGCACAACCCTGGCCATACAGCTTGAGGCTTGCCTCGGTAAAGCCGAGGTTTCGCAGAGTTTAGGTGAATATGAGGAGGCGATTTCGCTGTACAAACAGGCGGAGAATCTTGTGGATTCTAAATCACCGGATTCTTTGATAGAAAGGCTGCGTTATGGCCTTGGCAACTGTTATATAAAGTCAGGCAAGTTTAAGGAAGCTAAAGAGGTGTTTTCAGCTCTTGCAGCCCAAGCAAAAAATAATACCGTCAAGATTGCCTGCCTTACCAAGATGGCAGAAACCGCTTTGGAGGCCAAAGAGCCGCAGGAGGCTATAAATATTTATCAGGCGATTTTAAAAGATAACCCTGATTGTCCTTCTTGCGATTATGTGCAATATAATTTAGGGCAGGTGCTTTTAGGCCAAAAGTCATACGCGCCTGCGGTAGAGGTTTTTAAGAAATTCCTGGAGCGTTATCCCCAATCCCAATTAGCGCCGGAAAGTTTCCTTTCTTTGGCCAATTGTTATTTTAAGAATGGGGATTTCTTGAGCGCTTATTTAACCGCGCGTGAGTTTGTCGGTAAATACCCGGATAGCCGAGATAGGTCCAAGGCGCTTTTGCAGGAAGGATTTAGCCTGAAGGCAATGAAGAAATTTCAGGATGCGAGTGTTGTTTTTAAGGAGATAACCACAGATTCCAATCAAAATGACATGCACACAACGGCTCAAGCGGATTTTGAATTGGCGGACTGCCTGTATTATTTAGGAAATCAAGAAGAGGCATTAAGCAAGTTTGAGTCTTTGCGTTCTAAATACCCTGACCCGGAAATCTGCGCTATGGCTTTATGGCGGCTGGCAGAGCATTATTTTAAAAAGGAAAACTTTGACCTTGCGTCGCGATACCTTTTTGGTATTATCCAGAATTACGGGAATCTGGAAACCTTGATTAACGATTCTTATTATATGCTTGGGCTGTGCTATCAAAGAGAAGGCAAATTCAGCGAAGCCGTGGAAACATTTATCAAGGTAAGCGGCAGGGAATTTGAAAGTTACCCTATGGCCGCGGAGGCTTACAAGGCAGCGGGAGATTTGAATAAAGCGCTTATTTATTACCGTTTAGGTTTGAAGGAAAAAGATTCTGACAAGCCTAAACTGCAGTTTAAGCTCGCCGTGTGCCTTGAGGAAATGGGCAATCAGGATGAGGCGCTAAAAGAATACGCTAATATTAAAGAGTATGAGGCTTGGAAAGACAGCAAGGAATATGTAAGCTTTATGGTGAAAGGGCTTTTGCGTTCAGCGCAGATATTTCAATTGCGGGAAAATTGGCAGTCCGCGTTTGAAACGTATCAGAAAATAGCTGGTTTTGATGTTGAGGAATCCAGGTTCGCCGATGAAAAAATAAACGAACTTAAAACAAAGTATTTGGCCAAAGTAAAGTAAGGAGAGAAGATGCTTTTAAAAGATAAGCTTGTAAATATCGGTGAAGTATTCTTTAAGTATCGTTCCTATATTCCGTTAATACTGGTTATTTTGATATTCCTAAATAGAAGCCATTTCTTTACATTTAAAGCGGGTTGTTTTACTGACGGAGCCTTTGAAGCGGTTTGTTTCGCGGTGTCTTTATTCGGATTTGGGATACGGGCTTACACAATAGGCCATTGCCGCTCAGGGACATCGGGAAGAAACACCAAAGGCCAGTACGCGGATAGTTTAAACAGGGACGGGATATATTCTATCGCGCGCAACCCTCTGTATATAGGTAACTTTTTTATCGTCTTAGGCATAGCTATGCTTTCCGGAAGTTATCAGTTGGTTTTGGTAACCATATTGCTCACTATTTGTTTTTATGTCCCGATTATCCTGACAGAAGAGCATTTTCTTCTTGAGAAATTTAAAGATGTTTTCGCTGAATACGCCAAACATGTCCCGGCATTGGCGCCGAATTTCAAGCTATGGAGAAAACCCGAACTAAAATTTAACGCGATAAGGTTTTTAGCCAGGGAGCATGATTCCTATATGGGGATTATGTGGGGCTTCTTTTTTGTCAAGTTGCTGAAAGATTATACGATTGAGAAAAGAATTATTTTTAATTCCGGATGGACGATTATTTTTCTTGTAAGCTTGGGCCTGTGGAGCATACTTAAATCAAAGAAGAAATATCTTAAATCCATCGATAAAGGCCTTTAATTTATCGCGAATCCTTTATTCGTCCATGTTTTCTCTTGCTATTTTAAAATGCTAATGGTATAAAGATAAAAAGTTTGGCCGTTCTGCTACGCCATTCAACTTGCTAACAATGGTATGGCTTCGCAGCAACTGTTCATTAATTGAAGTAGACGGTATGCCTTTTCTGAAAGGAGAGAAATGGCCTTTTTATCAAAAAGTTTAAGGGTGATTCTTCTTTTGGTATTTTTATTCTCGGTATGTCATATTTCATGGGCGCAAGAAACGAAGCCGCGGTGGCTTCAGAGCATAGATTTTTTAACAGGCTATGCCACCGGCAACTTGAAGGCAAAAAGAGATTATAACTTCACGCCTTTGTTTGTTGGTTTTAATTTTTCGTTAAAACCGGCATTGGAAAAGATTAAAATAAATTATCCCGGATTACTGCAGTTTGTTTTAGAGCCTTTTATTTCTTACGTTTACAGTCCGGATAATAATATGGAGGCCGGCAATAATTTCTTGTTTAAGATCGGCATATTGCCTGAGACTTCGAAATTTCAGCCGTATATTAAAGGAGGCGCAGGCATTGTTTATATAACGCAGCGTTCTCCGACGCAATCTACGCAATTTAATTTTAATGAATACGGCGGCGCGGGCATGCATTATTTCTTCAAGAAGAATATGGCTGTTACCTTGGAATACCGTTTTCGCCATCTCTCTAACGCGGGAATCAAGAAGCCTAATAGCGGGATAAACAGCCAATTCGCGCTTTGCGGTATTACGGTTAATTTTTAGTTATAAGCATATTAAGAATGTAGGCAGTTTGATATTTAAAGGCAGGCATTTAATCTATGCCTGCCTGTTTTTTTATGAAAACAAAAATAATACTCCTAATAGCCTTTATAATTATTTCTGCCGCGGCAATATTTTCTTCAGGTAAAATATACGCAAAATTCCTGGAATTTAAAGAGAAAAAGATCTTATTAGAAAAGAAAAGACAGGAGTGGATAAGCCTTAAGGAAGCAATAGAAGAAAAAGCCTTGCATTTTAACGGCACTGTCGGCATCGCGATTAAAGGCCTTAACACCGGTTGGCGGATAGATTTTAATGAAGACATATTGTTCCCTTCGGCAAGCTTAGTGAAAGTCCCTATTATGCTTTCCTGTTTTTACGCGGCGCAGGAAGGCAAGATAGGCCTTAAAGACATTGTGATTCTTAAATCTTCGGACAAGGTATCGGGTTCAAAAGTGCTGGGGGATTATCCGTCAGGCTCTCAGTTTACCGTAGAACAACTGCTTGGCCCTATGATTACCCAAAGCGATAATTCTGCCGCTAACGCGCTTATAACTTTTTTAGGGTTTGATACGCTAAACGCGTATTTTAAGAAAATGGGGCTGGAAGAAACTAATATTGTCCGCAAGATGATGGATTTCCAGGAGAGAAAAGAAGGCAAGGAGAATTATACTACTGCCGCCGAAATGGCTTATTTACTCGAAAAAATTTACCGTAAAGAATTTCTTAATAAAGAGGTATCCGAAAGGTGCATGGAATTATTAGCAGGACAGAAGATCAATGACCGCATTCCCAGAGAGCTTCCTAAAAACGGCCTTTCTGTCGCGCACAAGACCGGGCTGGAAAATTATATCTGTCATGATGTGGGGATAGTTTTTACCCAAAAGGGCGATTTTTTGATTTGTGTTTTGGTAAAGCACGGAGACAAGCTGGCTAATAATGCGAAGAAACTTATTTCTTCTATAGCGTTTGAAATGTATAATTATTATCTATAAGGAAATGGAGGCCGTATGAAGATCAGCCCGTATCAAATCGTAGCGGTATTAGGGTCTTTGCTTTTGATGGTTTCCGGGTTATTAAGGTTTTCCGGTTCGGGCAATCCCAAAGAGCTCTTAATAGGGATTTTATATTTTTTCGCCAACCTGATTATTTTTTGTTTCTAAACGCAA
>CAKKQA010000187.1 GCA_919901925.1 Omnitrophica bacterium GWA2_41_15
CCCCACTCTTCGTCATTCCGGGCGGAGACCCGGAATCCAGACCTGGATCCCCGGGTCACCTGCCCGAAGCTGCTGCATCGCTGCAGGCGGGAGCCCGAGGATGACAAAAGAGATATGTCATTCCCGACCTGATCCCCGTTTTCACGGGGACGAATCCAGACCCATTGGATATAACTTTTTATACATTGCAAAGTATAAATAGTTATGATAATATTGACATTACATATGAAATATAATCACCAAAGACATATTGATAATCAAATTAAGCAGCACTTCAAAAAGTACAAAAAAGTGTTAATCCTTTTAGGGGCGCGCCAAGTCGGTAAAACGACTTTATTAAAAAGATTATTTCCGGACGCGCAATATCTCTTAGTAGACAACGAATCCATCAGAAATATTTTGGAAAGGTATGATATAAGCGCCTACAGACAGCTTATTAACCCAGATTCAAAAACCGTTATCCTTGACGAAATTCATCTGCTCGCAAACCCCGGCCGGGCCATAAAAATAATATTTGACCAATTAAGCTCAATAAACCTTATCATTACAGGGTCATCTTCCTTAAGCATAAAAAACAAGACCACCGAGAGTTTAGCCGGACGAAAAATTGACTACCATCTCTTCCCGCTGACTTTCTCGGAGTACCTTTATCAAACCGGCATTGAAACATCTCTTACTACGAATGTCGCCGATAATATTCTAAGCCCTAAAAAAGGGGCTCGCCTTTATCCTTTTGACCTAAAAGCCATTATTACCAATGTTTTAAGGTATGGGCTGTATCCCGAACTTGTAAACAGCCCTTCCGACGAAAAATATTTAGAAAATCTCTCCGACAGTGTTGTTTTTAAAGACCTGCTAGAACTTAAGCTGATCGAAAACCGAGCGTCAGCCTTGGCGCTTTTAAAGCTCCTGGCCTACCAAATAGGCAACCTTATAAACTATTCGGAAATTGGCGGGCGATTAAATTTAGATGCCCGGACGGTAAAAAGATATATGGACATTTTTGAGCAAAGTTTTATTGTTTTCAGACTCTACCCTTTTTCCACACGGCCTCGGGATGAGATTGGTAAAACCCCAAAAATATATTTTTACGACCTCGGCCTCCGTAACGCCTTAATTGGTGATTTTTCCGAAATATCTTTAAGAAGCGACCGGGGCGCGCTGTTTGAGAATTTTATCATTGGGGAATTTTTAAAGTTAAATTTCTATTTGGACCTCGGCTATAAACTGAACTATTGGCGTTTGAAGCAGGGATCGGAAATAGATTTAGTTTTGGCTAAAGGAGAGGAGCTGACTGGGGTGGAGATTAAATATTCGGACAAAAAGATTGGCGCCGCGTTTACAAACAGGTATCCAAGGGCGAATGTCCGGCTCGTCACCAGCGATAATTTCTATTGATTATCCTGGCGGAGACGGCGAGCGGGACGCCGTAGTCCCCCAATCTTCGTCATTCCCGCCTCTTTTCCAGTCATTCCCGCGAACGCGGGAATCCAGAGGGGAGGGATTACGGTCGCCTGGGGCGACCTAGATTCCTCGACTTCGTCCACTAGTCTAGTCCCCAAAGGTCCCCAAAGGCGTCGCCCTAAGGGCGACGCCTTTGGGGGGGAGGCAGACGCAATGACGAGAAGGCAAATAGAACATTATGGATGTAGTTTTCTTCAACACAAAAATACACAGTTACATTCTATCGTTGGAAAAACCTTCCGCGGCTAAAGCTTTTAGAACAATAGGACTACTAAGATCTTTTGGCAATAAACTGGGAATGCCCTACTCTAAACAAGTTCGCCCCAATCTTTATGAACTTCGCACTCGCGGACAGCAGGAAATAAGAATCTTCTATTGCTTTTACAACGGCCGGGCAATTATCCTCCACGCTTTCGTTAAAAAATCCCAAAAGACGCCGGGAAAGGAAATAGAAACAGCCTTGGGAAGAATTAACCTCTTGACTTAAAATAACATATATGTTATAATTAAACTATGGATAAATATAAGCCTTTTACTTATGAAAAAGCTCTAACTGAAGCTTTAAAGGATCGGGAGTTCGAGAAAGAATATAACGCCCTGGAATCGGAATACCGGTTAATTAGCCAGCTAATTGAGTGGCGGGTGAAGCGTAAACTCTCGCAAAAGAAGCTAGCCGAGCTGGTTGGCACTAAACAATCGGCGATTTCCCGTTTAGAATCCGGCAGCTCCAATCCTTCAATCGGCTTTCTCGAAAAAGTCGCGAAAGGCCTCGGCGGAAAGCTCCAAATTTCGATTACGGGGTGATCCGGAGGAGATGGATCCCGGGTCAAGCCCGGGATGACAAGAGTGATATGTCATTCCCGTGCCACCGCCCCTGGCCACCGCATTTTGCGGGGTCCCGCCACAGGCGGTGACGGGGTCCCGTCCGAAGGCGGGAAAAACGGGAATCCAGAGGGAGGAGATGGATCCCGGCTCGCCGGCCGGGATGACAGAGGGGCGGACGGGATGACACGATACCGGGTCTTCTTAAAATAAACAGACAGGCAGAGAGCCGGAATAAGACAAAACTTTCAGTTCAAAGTTAGGTAAAATGATTTTAGGTTGTTCAAATTGAGGACGATATTTAACTTCATAGGCAATATTGCTTTTAGGTAATAAAAAATCAACCTCTTTATTCCGATTTCTATAAAAAGTCACCAATTGATTTTGTTCCAACAGTCTTTCTAAAACATACGATTCGGCCGCAAACCCAAAGGCTGTTTGGGGATCATATTTACTGCTTTTAAGACTAAACATTGATGAAACATAAATCTTTCGGGCGCTATTTAATTTAATAATCGGATTTGTTGAATTATAGACGGTGTATGTCTGGCCCATAAGTTCCAAGACATCAAGATAATTGGCCACCGTAACTAGGGAAATCCCCGAAACTTTTGACAAATTTTCTTTTATCATTATTTGTCCGCTATTTTGGCAGATATAGGAAAAAAGCGCGGATAAGGCGCTGGGGTTTTGAATATTAAAATAATCGAAAGCATCTTTAGTAATCGTCTGGTCGATGCCCGATTCCAAATAAAGGATTCTTTCATTGTCCGGCATAGCCAACATTTGCGGCAATCGACACCGGGACAAAAATCGCTTAAACTCCATATTTAACTGTTCGAAATCCCCTATTCTAGTCAAATTGTCGCGGACAGGGTCATCAATTTTTGACGGCAACGGTGACTGACTAAGGCGTAAATATTCTTTGAAGTTTAGAGGGAATAATCGGTAGGGCAAAAAACGACCGGCCAGACTTTCGGCCATTTTTCGTTTATAAGAAATACTGGGAGAACCGGTGACAAACATTTTAACCTTTGTCTGGTCAAGATTGTCATATATTTCTTTAATCGCTATTTCAAACCCGGAAATAACTTGGACTTCATCAAAGAATAAATATGTAGATTGTTCATTTTGTAAGATATTTTGTTTAAAATAACGGTAAACTTCCCAAATAAATTCCTTGTCTTGTCTGGGCGAAAATTCAAAGAATAAAATCCTCGAAGGCTGTACTTTATCTTTAGACACAAGGTTATTGATTATCTGTTTAAGAAGAATTGATTTCCCCACTCTTCTTGAACCGCTTAAAAACGTAATCAGTGGGGATTTAAGACTGCCATATAAGGTATCAAAAAAATCCCGTTTTAGATTTGGCGTAGGAAACAGATTCCCCCGCCATTGGGGATTTAGTTCCATTATCCGACTTTGTAAATCCATAGCACAAACATAACATTAATAGCTTACTTTGTCAACAAAGTACTGTCCGTTGTCCAGGACATACTATACACTCCGGCCTCCCTGCGCAGGCAGGCTACTCCGACTACATCCGTAAAGTACTAGAATTGTCAGGTCTGTCTCTCGAGTTCCTGGTA
>CAKKQA010000188.1 GCA_919901925.1 Omnitrophica bacterium GWA2_41_15
AGGTGATGCACATTGATGAAGACGGTAAGACACACCAATTCGCCGCATATTCAATTGTTAAAGCTTATGATGACTAGATGACAAAGGCAGAATCAACCAGCGGTAAAGCAGACCCCTATTTATTACAGCTTCAACGCTTTGACGCCGCAGAAATAGAAGAGCTAAGAAAAGCGCTGGAATTGGCTAAAGATATAGCTATAGAATGGCTTCATAAAGGCATGATGGCTGGCCAAAGCAAGAAGGAATTAGAGAGAAGACTTGAAATATTCCTGAACCCTGAAAAAACGAAGTCACACGGTAGAGCAATTTTCTTCGATAGGGCTAAACAAACCGGATTGAAAGTCGAACTTATTAAAATAGACGATGAGTTGGCGAATATGATTTCTGAACTATATGAAAGGACGGACTTAGCGGTAAGTACAGACCTATGCAAAGTTGTTGAAAGCGCTCAGTATAACTTCGGTCTCAACGTACCTCCAACTTTTAGACACCCGGAGGTATCCACCACCCATGAGGAACAAGAATAAAGAGAGGATTAGCCTTTAAATTGTGACCACCGGGTTAGGTGTATATTTTGTCTAAAGAATCGCCTTTTAAGAGGGAATCTCTTGATGATTTGCAAAACGGATTCCGGTGTTGTGGTCAATCCTTTTGTTAAGGATGGCAGTTTTTTTTCTTTTAGAGGAGTCTTATTATTCATAGGTATCACCTGGACGTCTAATTACCATAAAAAATATTAATGGTTACAATCGGTAGCTTAGCAAATAAGTTTCGTCCTGTCAAATTACTAAATCAAAAACGAGGATAAACAATGCTTATAAAAGGCCAAGTCCATAAATACGGCGCTAATGTGGATACCGACGCTATCATCCCGGCCCGATATCTGAATGTGTCAGACCCGGCTTTGCTGGCCAAACATTGCATGGAGGATATTGATAAGGATTTTGTCACAAGGGTAAGGGCAGGAGACATAATAGTAGCCACCACCAACTTCGGCAGCG
>CAKKQA010000189.1:0-5664 GCA_919901925.1 Omnitrophica bacterium GWA2_41_15
TTGTCTATCTTTTCAGGGGCTATGCCTGGGCCATCGTCAGAAACTGTTATTACCGCCTCGCGCTCCTGCTTATCGTAGGCAAGCATTATCTGGATATGCACAGCTCCCTGCTCATTTTTTGCCTGAATTGCATTAACAATCAAATTTCTTATGACTGATTGAAACGCCCTTTCATTACCGGCAGCCGTTAAAATTAATCCTGAACCGGTGGAAAATACCACATCTTTATACTGCGTATACTGCGCGGTTAACTGACGCAGTGAAGCAGTAAGTTCAAAATCGTTCATTCTTGGTTTTGATTCCATAAATTCTAATCTGTCAGTCAAGATAAGAGAAGTATCGGGCAAAGCTTCACTTAATATCCCTAACACCATAAGAAGCCACTCTTTCCATCGACCCTCTGCTGTTGCATATGCAAAATCATACAACTCATCTTTTATAGTATTGTATTTGGCTATTAAACCAGAAACTATTTCTATTAGTTTGCGCCACTCATCCCGCCACCCCTTTAGAAGCTCGCTAAGGGTTTTGGGATCCGCGGTTTTGGAGGCAATTACTTCTTCTCTAATCTTTCGCAATAAGGATTCAAATTCCTTATATCCCTCTTGCAGTTCTTTTATTCTTTCTAATACTCCACCGCTTATTCTGTAATGTTCAAGCACTGCCCTGATAGTCCCGAGAGAATTAATGAAGCTCTTTAATGGAATGTCATAATCGCCGGCTCCATGTTCAGTGCTTCTGGCAAAAGTTGCGAAAATTTCGTATTCTTCGCCCTGCCCTGCCGTATCCAGAAGCGGCGAGGAGGCGGGAGCGGATATAAATAACTTGACATCTTTTGTATTCCCAATTATACTTGCCTTTTGAGGCGTAAATTGAAGATAACCACAATAGCTTGGGACGCGGAAGTAATCGGGCATATCGCCCGCCATGGCGTAGAGCCCAAAGAAATAGAGGAAGCCTGTTTTGGCAGCGCCCCATATGTCCTGAAGGCAAAATACGGCCGTTACCTTATCTTGGGCCAAACAAAGAGCGGAAGGTACCTGACGATAATCCTTGATTATCCCGGCTCCGGGAAAGCCAAAGTAATTACTGCCCGGGCGATGTCTGAGGCCGAACGCAAGTTGTACAAAAGGAGATGCTAAACGATGAAAAGCAAAATCCCTAAATTCAAATCCCTCGAAGAAGAACGCAGGTTCTGGGATACCCACAGCATCACGGAATTTACCGACGAACTCAAGCCGGCTAAAGTAACATTTACTAAGCCAAAGAAGAAACTTGTCTCTATACGATTGGATATCGACCAAATCGAATCCCTCAGGCAGGTAGCTTCCCGCAAGGGACTGGGATACCTGTCTCTCATCCGCTGCTGGATAGCGGAACGGCTCTCCAAAGAAGGCAAGTCTTTTCACCTGTCGCACAATTAAACACATCCCCGCCAGTACCCCAAAGCTAAGCAGGCCCATTCCAAACAGGGACGGTTTTAAAGCCAGCGCGAGGCCCTGCCCGTTTGCCGGAAGAACCGCCTCAATTAAAGGTATTGCTAAGGCTTCTTGAGCGGCAGGCGCGCCTCTGAACTGGGATACGAGCGGCTCCCCAGGCGTTATTTCAGCGCCATCCGTTTTTTCCCGGACCCGATGCATCTCCTTAGCAAATTCATCTATCTCATTTATTGGGCCTAACACATACACCACCCTGCCCGGAACTACACTTACCCATTTTGCCTCTTTTCCTCTTGTCGGGTCAATAATCGGCTGTTGAAAGGCCGAGCCTTCTCTAATCCTTTCAAACACAGTTGCAATCCGTTTTTGGTTAAGCAGAGCGCTTTTTATCGGACAACCCCTTTCATCCAGCGGCCGCGTCTCGCGTGTCAGATGAAAATCCCGAGTCTTCAATACAGTGTAGCCTTTAAGACGGATCTTATCTGCTAATTGAAATAAGCCTGTATCATCTTCCACCTCTACTAACCTTACTTCTTTGGTTGCCTGCCGCCTCTTAACCCGGACCTTATCAGCGTCCGCCCTAAGTTCCCGCCTCTCTCTAAAGGTGTTCCTCATATCCATACTAAAACGTTTAAGCACGGATAGGGCAAACTCCCTGGCCTTGGAATCTTCGCCTCTTGCGGCACGGCGTAAGATTACCTTCAGCGCATTTCTGGAAAGATTTCTATCTCCCCGGAAATACCGCCTTACTAATCCCCATAGGCCGATTTCCGCGACCAAAGGATAAGAAGTAGTGTTGGCTGCCTCACGGAGTAAACAGGTTATATCCTTATCTTCTATCATTATCTGCGCCAAAGACTGTAACGCAGCGAGCCGTAAACCCATAAGGGCCTGAAATTTGGATTCTTGTTCTTTGGCTTTCTCTAATTTCTTGCGTAAATGCCGCGCCAATCCTTTCCCTCTTGATGAATCTCCCCTTGTCTGGGAAATACCTTCCTTGAATGCTGCGGTTGTTCTCCAGTAATACAACTTAGCTCGCGGTATCTTTCCATGACAATCTGTAAAAAGAAGCCTCCCATCTACGTAAATATCTGTTTTTAATCCCCCGATCAATAAAGCTTTGTAATAGTGAGATTCTTTTATTGTTTCTGGTGTGAAGCTATCTATTATTTTAGAAAGGTATTCGTGTCCTTCTATGGCATATACCAGTCTGATTTGCTCGCCGATAAAATGATAATCCACCGTGGGCTCACCCCTGTGCTCCAGCATAAATTTCTGCCATCTTGTGATTGCGCCAAAGGTCTCTAAATGGCAGTTATCATAATAATCCCCTGCCAGAATTACATTAATATGCCCCTCCACTACCGGCCAGCGGTCAAAGAACTCATCATCTTGAATCTCGCCTGAATCCGAAGGCGTTATCAAATAACCAGATTCCCTTAGAGTCATCTTATTTTGTATCCAAGAGTAATCCCCAGAGTAAACCAAAATTATACCTTGCTTAAACGTAGGCCCCTCTGAATTAAGTAAATCCAGATGTTTTCCATATCCCCCGCGGTTATGCACTTCAATTGCCACGGTGCATTCAGGATTTAATGAAACGGAAACCTTTTGGTTTATAACCTCTGCAATTATTTCTTTTGGTTTGCCTTCTACTAAGCCACGCAAAAACAATGGAATGGCTGTTTCCAACGGACGAATGGTTTCCATTACTCTTACGGAAGTCAGTAACATCCTGTAGAAGAGTCTTTTTAGGGGAATGAAGATACAGAAAGGAAGATATTGGCGGACAAAGATGCGTTTTAGCACATTTATTAACTTAGGATGCTTATTTAAGAGCGCCTGATAAAACTTATCGTGGTTAAGCAGGATAAAAAATGTATCATTCACAAACATCAGCATAAGAATTATGGCCGAGAGTAGAATAGGTAACGCATTGGCAAAAGGCAGCAGGGCAAGGGGGTTCATTAGGGACATTGCCTCCGCTTCGATTCTTACCGGGCTGGAAACTGTTTCCTGATTAGCTCCGTCAGAATCTCCGTTTGACCATTCAAAGATCCTTTGCGCCTGAAGGACAATTGTAAGCGCCCATGGCCGATTACGAATAGCACTTTCGCCTATCCAATTTAGATAACTTGTTATGGCTGAATATCTTATCAGAAAGTACGGTATCCTATTTCGGTTAAGTTCGTCCCGAAGCCTCTCCAAATTATCAAATATAGTTTCTAGCCTTTGTTCTTGGCGGCGCTCAACAGCATCTTCAAAGCTTAATATCCACCAGCCAACGTCCTGTATCCTGCTATCCGCAATCATTCGTAATCCCCCGCCGGTTAATTCCGTCCAGAAAACAGGGCTTCTCTGCCTGCGCAAGCAATGAAATAACTCATTCCAGAAGATAAATTCTCCCCTAAGCTTCTTTAGAAGGGTTATTCTCCGGCGCAAGACGCCGAATGCCTTTGCCAGCGCTTTGGGTTTGTTTTGCGCGGCCAGAGACGATACCCTTGAGACAACCTCAAATCCGCCATTAGTTGATAATCCGTAACTCGTAAATAATAACGAAATATTACGGCCGAAGGCTAAAGCTCGTGAAGCCTCTGCGGCGGGCGAAGAAGCGCCAGCGGCATCAACTAATATATCTTTGCCGCTGATAACTTTATAAGCCTGCGCCCGCCGCCTCAATTCCAATGCCCTTTGAATCCTTCTGCGATTATTATTGGGCAGAGAATAATGTTTGGCTCTTCTTCTGAAAGAACTTCCCCTGGCCGGAGAGGAAGCGGGATTTGCCGTTGAACTATTCGCCTTTAATATTTCTAGGGCAGCGCGTATTGCTTGGCGCACTTGAAGAACCTGTTCGTAGAATTCCATATCAGCCAATAAAACAAGAGATTCTTTATCCCCTAATTTAGCCAGCGCTAATACTGCCTCTGCGCGGATATCGGCTTTATCACCTGCCAGCGCCAGACGCAAGCCTGCAATTGCCTCTTGCGTATGCAGCTTAACCAATAGCGTCAAAGCCTGATGGCGGGCAAATAAACAAGCGTTAGTATCATTTAAAATTCTAGAATATTCCTGCGCCTGCTCTTGGGAAGATACCCCAAGTTTATCTATAGCCTGCACTGCTTCCCTGCATACATTTACCGCGCCTATAGATGCCAAATTAAACAAGGCCGCCTTGACTTCGGATATATCCCAGATAGGTTCATCCTTAAGCCTTCGCGCGCAGTAATTTCCTAAAGCCCGCACTGCTGATCTTTGGACATTACCGTTGGCATCGTTCAATGCGCCAAACAGCGCCCTGAATGAGCGCGGCTCATTTGAATCTCCGAGATAATCTGCCGCATCTGCGCGGGCTAATGGGCTTTCAGGGCTCTCCAAAATCTCAATGTATACAGCCGCTAATCTCTGGGCCGGAACATTCAGGCCTCGCAGTCTTTTAAATGCCGCCTGCCTTATGCCTGCATCAACATCGCCGAGCCTGCTTAATAATGGGCCAATAGCCCTTGTATCGGTAAAATTGCTTAACACGTCTATTGCCGCCCTACGGACACATACATCGGCATCATCTAAATACTTCAATAGCGGCTTAACTACTGCCGGCCCTATTTTAATCAGCGCTCCACTTACGGAATAATTTATAGCTTCATTTGAAGGATTTAGCTTTAATCTCCGTATCTGCCAGAATACCGGGCCTAAACGGCGCACGATAAGTATTGCCAATACTGCTATAAAAATTAACCCGGTAAAAATAAACGCGTTAACCGGCGAGGAGGCGGCATCTTCTACGCCGGGGACATCCGTCAAATCTCCTGTTGTTAAATCCCATACTTTAAATCCTTCTTCTGTCCTTAGGGCAAGCATTAAGCCGGTAAAAAATAGGGCGCTGTCCCTATTTTCAAATTTAAAAGATAAAGAGTCAGCGCGCATACCCAACTCCGCCGGCGAGGAGGCGGCTCGCGCTCTACTGTCAAGGGCTTCTATTTTCAACCCGATTCTGGCGGCAAAAACACCTACGTCACAAACAGTGTAGAAAACCATAATTACACACCTGCCGGAAGAAGGTTCATACTCTTCTAAATCTGCCCCGCAAATGTATACCGGGCCTTCTATCCAGGGGACAACAAGCTTGGCCTCCGCTTCAATCGGAATGAGAATCGGCTGGCTTACCCACAACGTAAAAGGATCGCCTCTCACAGAAACAACTAACCGTTGTTCATAATACTTCTTG
>CAKKQA010000189.1:5764-19801 GCA_919901925.1 Omnitrophica bacterium GWA2_41_15
AATTCATCTGCGTTATGCGCGGATACTACCGAATAATAACAGTAGCTGTTTTTTCCGGCCTGTTCAACTTCGGTAAAAAATAGATAAATCCTGCCATCCCTAAGCAATGCCCGAGGATCTTCCCAGGCGATAATTCTCCTCTTTGCGTTTGGCACAAGCATATTCGCGTCTACTTCTACGAACCTGCGGGCAGGCCTATCCCAAAAATAGAGGCCGATTACTGACTTACGGATCCCGGCGATAGTTTCATCAAAAACTATCCTGGAGAACAAAACAGTATCTCCGTCATGATTTATTTTTAAGTTCAGGCTTCCGCTATTAGAGATAAGTATGTTTTCGCTTCCGCTTAAAACCCTACCTTCTCTCTGAATAAAGTTTAAACTTGCTTTAAGCGGTAAAATTCTAACTGAGGCAGCGAAGCTGATAGGAGGATGTTTCATAGAAAGATAGGACATAACTTCTCTAAATTGGGGTGAATTGACTCTGGGGAGGCCTTTTCTAAGAGGGATCAGTGCTTCCGCGTCTATAAGAAGGTGCAATACTAATTGACTCATTGCTTCTTCCGGGCTGATTCCGCCGACTAAAATTATTGCTTCGCGAAATCTTACTGCCAGCCGCGAAGAAGAAAAATAGATTTTGATTTCTTCTGTGATTTCTCCATAAATGAATTCCGCGGGAGGGGCTCTGATTAACGCTGAATCAAGATAAAAAAACCTTACTTTTCGGCCTTCATATTCCCTGATCAGGGCGCCATAGTCAGCTAACTCTGTAAATTCGCCTTTAGCAATCTTGGCTTCAACCGCCAAACGAAACCTTGGCGTTAACCGGCCAAAAAAGCATAGGCTGGCCTTAGCCGATTCTGTTAACCGGCCAACCGGCGAGGAGACGGCGGCCAATTGTAGGGACCGTCCCTTATGTAGGGGCGAACATTGTTCGCCCCCTACATAGAATTTGCGGAGACAGTCCCAAAACGTTGCCGGCGAGGAGGCGGCGGGAATATTATCTTGGCCTTCATAAATTTCTCTAAAAACCTCTATTGCCAGTATCATTTTCTCTTTACAACGAGTTAAAATTTCTATATATTTCGCTCTATCTTCTTCACGCAACATTTCATTCTCTATATCTATTCGCATATTCTCTAAAACACTCCATGCGATCGCGATATTATTATTCAGTATATGCCTTAGCAAACGTATATCTTTGCTTTCATGTTGGCCTCTAAGCACCATTTCCTTTCTAATTTTATCTGTCGGGGTATTAGAACCTGTTAATTCTTTTTGAAAATTAGAAAGCGCAGAGGCATCTACCTCTGCGCTTGTCACTATATCAATTATTTCAATGAATCTGCGTGCGTATGCTTCTATAAGCGGGAAAAATTCTTTTATCACAATTGATTCTTCTAATTTTGACAAATCAGCTTCACTTATATTAAATCTTTCACAAGCTTCCTGGTACACTGCTTCAACTTGCCGACTATCTGCCTCTTCCGCCGGCGAGGAGGCGGGTGGTTGCTGTTGCGTGGCAAGAATAGTTAGAATATGCCCATTGACTTGCCGATTATTTTCTGATACCATACCGTTATGAAAACCGATAAAACTATCAGGTTGAGCCAACATGCCAAAGAACAAATAATTTATCGGGGCTGCTCTGAAAAATAAGCTGCTCAGGCAATTAAAGAAATTATTGTTATTACTGTTTACGTCTATTATTTCTAAGGAGGAAAAATTATGAGGATTACCTATGACCGTGGAGTTGACGCGCTCTACATTAGGTTTGAAGAAGGAACCGTTACCACTAAACATGTAGCCGAAGGTATAGCTGTTGACTACGATTCCAAACAACGTATAGCTGGGATTGAGATCTTGGATGCCATCAAACGTTTTGGCGGTGATATTTCCACACTTAAAAAAGTCACTCTTGAAGAAATAGGCCTTAGCACTTCGTAATAATAAGCTCCCAAATAAAATAATAACTGCCAATCCCGGCGGGCTGTGAATGAGTTGATTGAGCCAACTAAGAATTACTGCCGAAGCCGCATTTAAAATGAATTGT
The DNA here is from genome assembly GCA_919901925.1 of Omnitrophica bacterium GWA2_41_15. Lineage (GTDB taxonomy): Bacteria > Omnitrophota > Gorgyraeia > Gygaellales > UBA12090 > CAKKQA01. Next base: position 7,817 of record CAKKQA010000189.1, read on the forward strand.
TCGCCCCCTACATAGAATTTGCGGGGACAGTCCCAAAACGTTGCCGGCGAGGAGGCGGCGGAAAATAGGGCGCTGCCCACATTTTCAAACCTTCTTAAGCCGGGTATCGCCTGCCCTCTATCACTTTTAATAGGCGAAGAAGTAACTTTGTAACCTCCGGTTTCGGATAAGCCATAACTCTCAAATAATGCGGCGCTTCCCGGACAAACGCCGCTCTTACCACTACAAGCAACCTCGCAATGATAGCAGACAATCTTTTTATTACTTTGTGCTTCAAGGCCCGGCAATACTTCATAAGGCCTAAAAATCGCGTTATCACGCGGCGATACCCCTTTAATTATGGAACCATCTGGCAAAGCAAGAAAAACATAGTGATGCAGTAAAATAAATCCTCCTGTGCTATATCCTTTAATTTGAGGCTTAAACTTAACCCCTCCTCTACTAAGCGCGGCAAGTCTTCCTTGCACGAAAGCACCGCTTGGGATTTTCTTGAACCAATCATACGAATCGTATCCCCTACTAATCTTCTCACCTATCTCGTCTATACGTAACCAGTCTGGATCATCCTTGCGCCTACCATCACGAAGCAAAAGAGAAGCTTTACCATCATTAGGGCGGCGTTCGGCATAAATCCGCAATACGTTCCTCATTGCATCAACGTACTTATCCCTGCCAAGCCTGCGCATCCATACGCTAGGCGCAACACTGATTTTTAAATCAAATATACTTTTCGCTATCTCCAAGAAGGCTTGCTCGCCAATAGACCCGGGTTCAAAACCAGATATATACGCGCCAATATTGTCAAATAGGTAATGTGTATGAGAATAATCTCTATCATATACAATGTCATATTCGTCTCTTGTGGGATCGTTTGCGTCATCCGGCAATCTAAAAACTTTCCTTCTACCATGCTGTCTGCGGTATTGTGCTAACTCCTCAACCCAGATACTCGGCATAGAAGTTACCGAAATAATGCTTGCCGCGTCACAAATGTCGCACTGTGTAGAACAACCCCAAGTTGGAATAATATATGAGCCTTCATAGATAAACCCACTTCTCTCTAACGTATCTAATCTTGCGGGATTTAAGAAAGGAATAAACCATTTTTTAGGAGGGATAGTAAGCCGGCGCAGCATACTTAAGGTTTTTCCCTTTGGCGGGCCGCGCTCAAAATCTTCTCTTATTGCATCCATCTGCCTTTTGCCATCCTCACTAAGTGGAGCCGGATAATGTTCTATCATCTCTATTCTATAGCGCAGAGCGTAAGCCAATACTTCCTGGCTAAACTGAGCAGGCGATGTAAGAATTTCTTTTATCGCCGCGTTTACTGCCGCTGCACGCTTGATAAACTCCTGATAATCCAAAATCTGCAATCCCCAATCTACGCTCATGCCGCAAGAGTCGCCGGCTAAACATCGCTCTATAATATGATCTCTGATATCGGCTAACCTAACCCAACCTGCCGCTTTAACATTCTTTCCTGAGTTTGATATAGCCGTATCCGCCGGCGAGGAGGCGACATTATCCTTACCCACCCCTAGGATGGGTAAGGATTTCGTTGCTATCATCGCTGCTGTTTCACAGTAAGACAAACACTCAACAATAAATCCTCTTTTTTTAAGCAGCTCGTGAATCCCCACATATTCTGCTATATGGCTGTCATAACTTAAGCAGTATCCGCCGTTAAGGATCAACCTCATATTTGGCAGAACGCTTAAGAATTCTATTGCCTTAACATTCGCCGGGCCATACAAATTATGCCACGGGCCGATATTTACAATACCGACGAGCGGACCGTTTTTCCTTCTTAAGGCAGAAGCAAAAAGCTGGAGGCTGTCTAAATCAGTTAAATCAGCTTGGACGCATGTAAAGCCGCTTCCTGTCAGTCCAACATTATTCCTGCCATAAGAACCTAAAAGACAATCTGCTATAAAAAGCTCATTAGTGCTTATATCTAACAACGAAACTTCTTGCGCTCCGGCTCCTAAAGCTACAGCGGATAATAAACCCGAGCCAGCTCCCGCGTCTACTACGTAGGCACCCTGAAAAACTTCCGTAAACCTCAACATTCCTGCTGCCATTTCCGCGCTGTAAGGATTAAGCGGCATATCTGGAATAGCTGAATAAGGCGGAATAAAGAAAATATTTCCTATTTTAGTAATATAGAGTTCCCCCATAGCCCTCATCAATATCTGCTCATAATATGCTTGTGCCTCTCTAACTTCTTGTCTAAACCACCGAGGAGCTCGAGCTTCTCCCCTTTTTCCCATTACTACAAAAATCAGCGGCCCTAACTGATATAACAATCTATCTCTGGTGCAACCAAAAGTATAACTTTCGCCTGATACTATTATGGGAAACGTATATTTCATTGAACCAAGGCCCAATGCTTTTCTTGCCTGCGCGGCTAAAACTCGGGCATAATCATCTCCTATAAATTCGATTTTTCTTCCTCCATTACTATTTGGCCCGAAGTTATTACTGCCGGGCCCTACGGCTTCGAAAATCATCCCCGGGCATTCCTCCGTCGACGAAACAACAGGGCTGGAAGCATTAACTGCTTCTTTTGCCGCTTTCAGCCTGGCGTCCATAACATGCGCTAAACTATATTTCTCATAAGCCAGCGCGATTACTTTATCCGCGCTTTGGCAGGAAGCAATATCAATTCCGAGGCTTAATAAAATCCGCACGTAGCGCTGGGCATCTTCCGCGGATAAGCCATGCCTGCCTTGCCTGCGCCCGGATTCGGGAGAAAACTCTCCCTGCCATAAAGCGATACTAATCTGCTGGCCTAAATTCCTGATAGGGTTATTCCGCGGCAAATGTTTTTCATCGTATAAAAACCTAACCGCGCCGGCAAAAGCGATAGAATCTCTAACAGCATACTCATATACTTCTTGAATTTGAGCGATTATTAATTCGGATAGGCTAACCGCGCCTTCTCTTAAGAGTGTATTGGAATCAATCCTGGACAATGCGTTATCAATAACACTATTTATTTTTATTCCCTTTATTGCCGATTGGGCTCTTTGGCTGAAATCGCCTTTTTTAGTTTGAGGAAACAAAAACAAAAATATCCTTAAATTAAACCATTCTACATTCTTCATCAAAAACGCCTTATTCTGCGGGCTTAGCCACGGCCTTAGCCTTTTTGTCCGTAAAGCCTCCTGTTCTTGCAGCCAATTCTCTATATAAAGCCTCAACACCCCATGCCTCTGCATCCAATAAACCGCGTATTGAGCTATCTCAACCCACGTCGATGTTAGGGAAGGCAAAACAGCCGAGGTGTTTATTAATTGCGTGTCGTCAATTTCAATTTTACGTTCCGGCCTTAAAGGCGTGGGGTTGGTAACACGCCAAGAATGAACAGGGTTAACCGGCTCTATCGGGACTTCTTGTTCTTTGCCATTGCCGTTGGCGCGTATTTTAATCGTTATAAACGCGGCGATGACGAAGACGGCAAGCCCCGCCGCCCATAAAAATGTATTGCCGCTTGCGGCCATCGGCTCTGATAGTGTTTGTTCCGCGGCCCTTAAATAAGGCTCTTTAAGATGTGAATACGCCCACTGGCCGTTGATTAACTGATACACCTTCCCGCTTGCGGCTTCATACGCCCAGCGGACTGCTAATTCATCCTGCCAGGCATAAAATAGCCTTTGTGCCGAAGTTAATAAACTAATCACTTTGGGCGCGTAATACAAAACAGCAGCAAAAATAAACATAACCATAGCCCAGGCATTTTCCGGGCTTATATATTTTGGATACAGGCCAGCCGCTATCTCTTTGCGGGTTTTTTCGGCAATGATAAAATATCCCGCGAGGGCTGATAATAAAATTAGTATGACCGCCAATGTGAACATCTGAATGGATGATTGATGAAAATATTGGGCAGGGAATTCTTGCAGCCTTTCATTTAACCCGTGCAGAAAAGGGGCCTTTTGATAAACATATTTCCAGCTTCCATAATTATCAAAAAGAAACACCTTACCGGTTGTGATTTCATAGGCCCATTCCCCGCTTTTATCTTTCCAGGCGTATACTAAGCTCATTGCCTTTTGGGCAAAGGCCGGCAGGCCAAAATAAAGGGTTGCTATTATTGCCAGTAACCCTGCCCTGCCCCCGGAAACAAACGAAGAGGCAGCCTTTCCATCGTCATTGCGAGCCCCGTTAGAAACCACGTTTCTAACGGGGCGAGGAGCTATTGTCCGCAATGGCGACGAAGCAATCTCGTTTTTAAAACGAAAAGGCAACTCTTGAGTAACTCCGCAAGCAAATTCATCCAAGGAACTCCAATAATATAAATCTGCGGAAGCCGAGTCGACAGAACCGCGGTAAGGCAGGATGCGCTTGCCATTCTTATATACAGCCGTTTTAAAATAATATTCCACAAGGGCATAATAAGTATCTACCGCATTCTTTCTAGTAAGAGACTCTATTAACGGGGTTATATTTTTAGGATGCCCGTGCCAACAGCCAATCTGGTCAGCGATGAAATGATATCTTACAGATATGCCGCGGTGGAATTGCCATTTTACAATATCTCTGCACGCCTCGTAATGGCAGGCTCCATAAAAATTACCGCTCAATATTACATTCAGTTTGCCGCCAATTTCCGGCAAAGCATCTGAAACTAAAGGAGGAATTTCACCAAACCTGGAAGCTGCGGCGATACAATTACCCCCTAACACTGACATATCTTCTGCAGCCTTTTGATATTGCCTTGGATAAGCCAAAATTACTTGCGTGGCAAAAGCAATCCCTGCGTCCCTGATTTTATCCGGATATAAGCCATAATGCTCATCGTTGTGAACCTCCACAACAGCCGTTGAATCCGGATTTAAATACACTGGCGCCGCGCTATCTTCATGCTTAGGAAATAATCCGGTAAATATGCTTCCAACTTCCCTTGCACATCCCACCATAGCTAACAATGGTGAACCTGATAAGGGGCTTGAGGCGCCTTTCGCGCGCGCGAGGAAAGAAAAATATCCCACATCCATAATCTTTCTGCGCGTTTCGGAATCAAATAGAATGCCGCCTTTTTGAAGGGCATCTTGAGAAATTACCCGATAAACTTCGGGATCAAACACTTTAACTTCTGCTTCAAAGATATTTATTCTTAAAAGCAAATCCGGCTGGTCTTTATTTTGTTGAATAAATTCCCTAAGCTCAATGAAACGTCCCATGATGGCTTTAGCTCTGGCATCGCTATAAGTAACAAGATTATTCAATTCATATGGCTTCATGCCAATGCTATCAAGGTATGCCAACACCCCGGAATATCCTACTGCTTCTGCTTCGACATCCATATACGCGATTTCTTTCGCCAAAGAAAGCCTCTTCCCCGGCTCAAGCGCTTTATTCGTGAATTGATTTGCTTTTATTTTCCACTGCGCATAAAAATTAGAGCGTGATTGCATATCTCGAGCTGTCAGGCCTTCCTTTAATAAAACGACATTTAAGATCTCCCGATAATGCGCATCGCTTTTTGCCCGGGCGAGTAAATTTGCCAATAGCTCATAAGAACATTCCACCTTAGGGCTAATCACTACGCGGCCATCGTTTTGCCTTAGTAAACGCGGATTAATTGATATTACTGAATCCCTCGCGCCTTGAGAAACCGCGAAATCAACGCCCAAGCCGTTAGCTATTATTACGTTGCGCAAAACTACAAATGGCTTCCATTCAGGCGCTATTTTCAGAAAAGCTATTAAATCTTCGCCCAATGCCTTTGCTTTCTCCGCGTTAGTCAGCGGGGCTAAAGCTTTCGGCAACTCTTGCGCCTTTGGCGCTTCAGCTTGCGAATTCTGGATTTGAATCTGCTTTCCTATATATAGCCTGCGGCTATACAAAGCATATACCACCGCGGCTATGCTGATAATGACAATAATCGCGATTGCTAAGATTTTGGAGCGGACAAAAGATGCTTTCGGAGGTTGCTGGGTTTTCTTTGTTGAAGCTCTTTGTTGCGGTTTGTGGGCTGGGCTCGAAGAAACGCCTTGCGGCGGCCCATGGGCCAAAGGTTGAATAAAATCTACTTCCTGCAATCTATGCCAAATCATGCCGTCATTGCGAGGAATGCCGCGAGTTGCAGGGACAGCACAGTGTGCTGTCCCTGCAATGATTGGCGACGAGGCAGTAGCTTTATCCGTCATTGCGAGGAGCCATCTTTGGAAACTCGGCGACGAAGCAATCTCGTTTCTAAAAACGGGATTGCTTCGCTCCCGCCACGCTTCGCTCGCGGTCGCTCGCAATGACGGTGTGTATGCCGGGCTTGAGGCGCATACCAGCTCTTGACTTCTTTCTTGGAGTGTGTTAATATTTTTGTTGAGAAACTCTTGTTTCCTAAAATGGAGGATTAGATGTCTAAGGTAACTATAGATTTGCAAACTAATCAGATCGAGTATTTGGTAGAACACCTTTCTTTGGCTGATAAAATCCGCATTGCCCGGCGGCTTAACCGTGAAACTTGGCAGGCGCGCTTTAAGTCTCTCCTTAGCGGCATTGACAGCCGGATTAAACACCGGCAGGTTATTTCCAATGAGAAAATCGTGAAGATTGTGAAGCGGGTAAGAAAACGCAACTATGCCCAAAGCTGTAATTGATACCAACATTTGGATAAGCGCGCTTATCGGCAGTTCGCTTACGCGACCGGTAATAAAGGCATTGGCCGCGGGTTCATTCACTCCTATTATTTCTGATAAACTACTTAAAGAACTCATCGACACCATTAACGAGCAGGAAATAATACGGCTGATTAACCCTGATGAAACAAAAGAGTTAGTCGCGCTCATATCTGAAAAAAGCCGCAATATCAATCCTAAACTCAAAATAACTGCCTGCCGCGATGCCGAGGATAATTTCATCCTCTCTCTATCCGTAGAAACAAAATCTCCTTTAGTAACTTTAGATAAAGACCTCTTAGTCCTCTCTCCTAAATTTAACATCCAATCGCCGCGTGAATTTCTAAAACAGCTAAAATAAAATATAGACGGTGTGTATGCCTGGCTTGAGGCAACATTTCTTATAAATTCAATTCTTCTTTCTCTATTGCTATTTGGCGCGGCGTTATTAACATCTGGGCTTACGGCTTCGAAAATCACCCCCGGGCATTCCTCCGTCGACGAAACAACAGGGCTGGAAGCGTTAACTGCTTCTTTTGCCGCTTTTAGCCTGGCGTCCATAATATGCGTTAAACTACATTTCTCATAAGCCAGCGCGATTACTTTATCCGCGCTTTGGCAGGAAGCAATATTAATTCCAAGGCTTAATAAAATCCGCGCGTAGCGCTGGGCATCTTCCATGGATAAGCCATGCCCGCCTTGCCTGCGCCCGGATTCGGGAGAAAGCTCCCCCTGCCATAAAGCAATACTAATCTGCTGGCCTAAATTACTGACAGGATTATTCCGCGGCAAATATTTTTCATCGTATAAAAACCTTACCGCGCCGGCAAAAGCGATAGAATCTCTAGCGGCATACTCGTATACTTCTTGAATTTGAGCGATTATTAATTCGGATAAGCTAACCGTGCCTTCTCTTAAAAGTGTATTAGAATCCATCCTGGATAATGCTTTATCAATAATCCTATTTATTGTTATTCCCTTTATTGCCGATTGGGCGCTTTGGCTGAAATCGCCTTTTTTGGCTTGAGGGAACAAAAACAAAAATATCCTGAAATTAAACCATTCTATGTTTTTCATCAAAAATGCGTGTTCCTGCGGGTTTAGCCGCGGCCCTAGCTTTCTTGTCCATAAAGCCTCCTGCTTTTGCAGCCAATTTTCTATGTAAAGCTTCAACACCCCGTGCCTTTGCATCCAATAGACCGCGTATTGGGCTATCTCAACCCAAGTTGATGTTGGAGACGGCAAAACAGCCGAGGTATTTATTAATTGCGTATCGTCAATTTCAATTTTACGTTCCAGCCTTAAAGGCATGGGGTTGGTAACACGCCAAGAATGGACAGGGTTAACCGGCTCCGTCGGAACCTCTTGTTCTTTGCCATTGCCGTTAGCGCGTATTTTAATCGTCATAAACGCGGCGATGACGAAGACGGCAAGCCCCGCCGCCCATAAAAATGTATTGCCGCTTGCGGCCATCGGCTCTGATAGTGTTTGTTCCGCGGCCCTTAAATAAGGCTCTTTAAGATGTGAATACGCCCAATGGCCGTTGATTAACTGATACACCTTCCCGCTCGCGACTTCATACGCCCAGCGGACTGCTAATTTATCCTGCCAGGTAAAAAACAGCCTTTGTGCCGAAGTTAATAAACTAATCACTTTGGGCGCGTAATAAAAAGCAGCCGCAAAAAAAGACATAACTATAGCCCAGGCACTTTCCGGACTTATATATTTTGGATACAGGCCAGCCGCTATTCTTTTGTGGGTTTTTTCGGCAATGATAAAATACCCCACGAGGGCTGTCAATAAAATTGCCACAGCCGCCAATGTTAACATCTGAATGTATGATTGATGAAAATATTGGGCAGGGAATTCCTGCAGCCTTTCATTTAACCCGTGCAGAAAAGGGGCCTTTTGATAAACATATTTCCAGCTTCCATAATTATCAAAAAGAAACACCTTACCGGTTGTGATTTCATAGGCCCATTCCCCGCTTTTATCTTTCCAGGCGTATACTAAACTAATTGCCTTTTGGGCGAACGCCGGTAGGCCAAAATAAAGGGTTGCTATTATTGCCAGTAATCCTGCCCAGCCCCCGGAAACCAACGAAGAGGCAGCCTTTCCATCGTCATTGCGAGGAATGCCGCGAGTTGCAGGGACAGCACAGTGTGCTGTCCCTGCAATGATTGGCGACGAGGCAGTAGCTTTATCCGTCATTGCGAGGAGCCATCTTTGGAAACTCGGCGACGAAGCAATCCCGTTTTTAGAAACAGAGATTGCTTCGTCGCCGGCTCCCAGACAATTGCTCCTCGCAATGACACGTATTTTCTCAACCGGCGAGGAGGCTTTTGCGTCTTTGAGGAAACGAATCACATCGTTAAAAGAAACTTTCTCCGTATAAATATAATATGCCGGCGCTTCCTCTGCCCCAAGATAAAGCCAATTAAGGAAAGGCGCCTGCATAAACGGGGTATCCACCACCGGCCAGATCTCTAAATCCCCTACCTTCTGGAGGCTGACCCCAACCCTGCCAAAAATAAGACGGGGAAAGCACAAATCCAAATAGCGGCGGATGAAATTATCCCGGATTACATAATAAACCCTCGGGATTCTTTTCCCATCAGCCTGACGACGGGAAACTTGACGCGTAATAATACCCCAGCTTTTCTGGTCAAGGCGGTAATGGCCTAATATGCCCAATTCCTTGAATAGCTGATTAAATAAATTAGTAAGCTGTTGCGTACTATCCCTGCCGGATTGCCGGCGGTCAAAGTTTCCGACAATATTTATCAGCTGAACCAGTGATTTACTAAACAACGCGGACTGGTAATGCCGGCGGGTTTCCTGTTGACGCGGGTCAGCGTAAGCGAATATCCCGGGGTTGCGTTCCTGCCAGCGGCTTAAGGTGAGCCCGAAAATCTTTCCTCTGCATCCTAACACAGAATTTAAATCATCATCTTTGCCCAGATAAAAATAGGCGTAACGGGCTTGCCTTTTGGCGCCTTTTCCTTGTGAAATATCCACACGGACAAAAACTCTATCTTCATCAAAGGCGTAACTAACCCGTTCTTGGTAAACCATAAGTGGAATTAACGCCGCGGGAATATTCGCCTCAATATCTTCTAAAGGCTTAAGCGCTTTGGCGCTGGCTATACCGCCAAGTTGAGGCAATACCTGTTCACTTAAAATGCGCAACCCTTTGGCCAAAGCATCCCATTTTTCTTGGGGGTCGCCTGCGGCAATGACTTGGCTCATCCTAACGGCTACAGGGCGGAAATACACGCGCTCTTCGGTTATAAGATGATGGATATCGCGCAAGAAAGCAAAGGCATCCTTACATTCCGGATGATAAAAAATATAATCGTAAAGCCGGTATAACCCGCGCGCGCGGTTCGCGCTTTCGCGGTAATCGCGCAAAAGAACCGCCGCGGACAAACCTTGGGTATCCCGCAGTTGGATGAACCCGGCGATGTTTACCGTAAGCATAACGAATAATTCCCTCAACGCGGGGTTTATCCCCGGGAATAACTGCATAAGCTTAATATCGAGAAATTCGTGTTTATTGGTTAGATACAGGAAGTCTTGATTCTTAAACGAGCGCAGGTCAATAAATAATACTGGATGGGGCGAAGTTCTTCGCCATTCAAAATGCGCGGATTTGTAAGCGGATAATTCCACGATAACATCTAAATCAAAATCTTCTTCGCGGAAAAATCCTTCAGCGAGGAGCTTTTCCCTAACCGCGTTAAGCATAGCGTTAAGGCGCGCCGTTACTTGCGGCGATAAGCCGCTTACATTTTCCGAACTAAGCCGGCCGTATTTCCCTTGCGCCAAACGCACTGGCTGTTTTTTCCAATAGCGGAAAACAAAGCCATCTTCCGCGCGTATCCCGGGGCTTCTCCCTTCAAGAGGCGAAGAACCCCGCGCGGGAGAACCAAGCAACAGAAGCGCGTCTTTAGGCAAAACAAGACGAGCAACTGTATTAAATCCTGTCTTACCTCTATCCGAAACATAAACCAATTCTCCTCCATGAAGCTTAGCAAGGATGATTGACCACAAAGCTCCCAAATGCCTGCCGCCTTCTATTTTCTCCTTTTGCTCTAAGCTTAGTTTTCTTTTTACAGGCAACAGCACGGAGCCTACCGTTTCCCATATTATTCCAACGCCGTTGTCACATATTTCAATAATTAAGCTCTGGCCGCTTAGTAAAACATTCAGCCTTATTTCTCCTCCAGAACCAATCACAGCAAAAGCGTCAAAAGCATTCTTTAATAATTCATCCATTACAAATTTGAATCCTTGGCCTATTACATAGCCGTCCGGCCCTTCTAACAGAGTATCGTCTAAGTCAAGATCAAACCAGTTCATCCTTCTGCATAAAATATCCATTAACTCCACGCAGCCATAACGGACAATATCCTCGATGGCTGGTTTGCGCGCCCATTCAATAGCCACGCCTTTTAGTAAATCAGTTCTTTTGTTAATCCTTGATAACATCCAAACTTGGCCAAAAAAATCTTCTTCCAATGAAAATCTGACGCTTATAGATAACGGTTCTACTGCCACCGGCGAGGAGGCGGGCGCGATAAATCGCGCCCCTACAGGGATGTCTGTAGGGGTCGGATTTATCCGACCCGTTCCCGCGGCAGGCGAGGATTTCGGTTTTGTCCACATCAGCGCGCTAATAGTTTCCGCCGGCGAAGAAACTTGCTCTTTGCTTTCAGTAGTTTCAAAGGATTGTAATTCTTCTAAAGATATATCCCCTAAATCATACATAAACGGCACTCGAGTTATATTTGGCAAATTCTTATCCGCTGGCAATCTTTTTATGAAATTTCTTCCCAATACTTGTTTGATTTTATCGTTAAAATGCTCATAAAAAGATAGTGAGGACATAAGGCTGCATAGGACAAACCTAATAATGCCTTTGCTCTTTGCTTCTTGCAGCGAACGAACCATTAACGCTTCTCCAATTCCATTCATACGTAGAGATGGTTCAACCGCAAGATAAATTAATTGTATTTCACTATGTTGACGAACTAATGCTGAATAACCGATAATATCTCCGGTATATGTATCCTCTGCATATAAAATCGACATGAAACCAGTTCGATAACCTTCAATAATTCCTGGAGTAATTGAACTCCATTGGACAATAGAACCATTATCACCCTTAAAACTAAGTTGTTTATTGATTTCCACTACAGCGCCTATAATACGCCTGCCGTCATTCCTCGCCGCCTCTCTAATGCGATAGGCCAAATTAGAAACCGGCGAAGAAGCCGCCGCGGCAGGCCTGCCTGCCTGTCCGGCAGGCGAAGAAACTTTGCGATAACCGTTATCACCATTCGTTTTTAACGGCTGTTCC
>CAKKQA010000190.1 GCA_919901925.1 Omnitrophica bacterium GWA2_41_15
CCTCTGCCAAAAATCCTTTATCCCCGTTTCTTTGCTTACCAATGCCTTAAATATCCTGATGACCTCTCCTAAATTTTTCTTTACAGCGTTAAATATAAAAATCGTATGGATATGCGCCGGCATTAAACATGTATAATCGATTTTCACGCCGGGGATCTTTTCAGGCAGGGAATGTAATATTTTCTCAACTGTCTCTTGGTGCTTTTGAATATTTGGTTCGTTGTTATAAGCGCAAACCGTAACGAAATAATAACCGTTGGATGCATAGTCGTAATTTTTTAAACGGGCATTCCGACGAACAGGTAAAGGTTTTACTGCTGGCATAAGGCGTTTTTAGGCTACGTCATTGCGGGCGCGATAAATCGCGCCCCTACGGATGTGCCGACAATTGTTGCGGGCGCCATAAATGGCGCCCCTACAGAGGTGCTGACGCGTGCTTTCGGGCGCCATGAATGGCGCCCCTACAGAGGTGCTGACGCGTGCTTTCGGGCGCCATGAATGGCGCCCCTACAGGTATGTTGCGATATGTCTGTAGGGGTCGGATTTATCCGACCCGTTCGCGCTACTTTGTTTTTGACTCTAGAGAAAAAGCAAAATCCGGATAATCTATGATAAGTAAAAAATTACTCAAAAAACTCTTTACGCCTAACAAAGGCACATTTAGATTAGGCATAAAATCGATTAATACATTCTTAACCATGAACTCATCTATCGTCAAACATATAGTATGCGAATACGCCAACGTTTTTCCATTGCCGGTGTTTATTTCTTTAGGGTAACCGGACTGCAAATCATGGCCTAAAAGAGGAGCAAATTGAGCTGGCAGGGCGCATTCGTCCGCGCCTGTATCAATCAAACCATAGATTTTTATTTCTTTCTTCGTATGTGGATTCGTAACAATTACCGGCAGCCATGGCCTAGGAATATCATCAGGGCTGAATTTGGTGAAAGGGAATTTTAAAATATTCATCAATAAATTTGAACCATATCTTTAACTGGAACAAAAGTTAATACCGGATGCGTATACCCTTTCTGAAAAGCCTTATCATAAGCCTCTTGGGGAGTCGTGCCTTCGCCTATGACAGTAAAATCATTAAAATCTTTTAACGCCACATACTTGCCATTATACCTATTATCTTTTATAAGTGTCTGTACCATTTTTTATCACCTCTGTTTCAATTATATAACAAGGTTGCCTTATTGCATACATAAAAACGTTGTCCGCGGGTTGCGGGCGCGATGAATCGCGCCCCTACGGATGTGCTGACTCATGCTTTCGGGCGCCATAAAACTTGTCCCGAGCGAAGCGAGGGATGGCGCCCCTACAGAGTGGCTGGCAATTGTTGCAGGCCTGTAGGGGTCGGATTTATCCGACCCGTTCATTCGTTATGACGCCGTGCGTTATGATTGTCAATCGTTGCGCGTTGTTGCGGGCGCCATAAATGGCGCCCCTACGGATGTGCTGACTCATGCCTTCGGACGCGATGAATCGCGCCCCTACCCCCACAGTTCTTGAATTAAATCGGATTTCTCTCGTTTTAGATGTTG
>CAKKQA010000191.1 GCA_919901925.1 Omnitrophica bacterium GWA2_41_15
AAATTTGCAAATATCACCTATTTGTCAAAGAACAAACACATTTGACCCAGTCTGCAGGGGTTAGATATAGCAACCTACAGCCTCAACCGCGCAATCTTTTCTACCACTTCACCAACCGTCAACTTCGAAGTATCAACACAAAAATCCGCTTTCGCATAACAGGCCTTGCGCTTCTTTAAAAGCTCCGTTATCCTCGCTTCGGGGTCGTCAACATTTAACAGCGGCCGATGCTTTGCCTTTTTCACCCGCTCTAATATGACTTTCGGGGTAGCGCTAAGGCAGATAATCTTGCCTGTTTTCTTCATAACCTTGATATTTTCAGGATCAAGCACAATACCTCCGCCGCAAGAAACCACCTGCTTCTTTTTGGATGAAACTTTTTTCAAGGCCATTTTCTCTAACTTACGAAAATATGGCTCTCCGTCTTGGGCAAAGATATCGCTGATACTGCGCTTTTGCTGCTTTACAATCAAATCATCGATATCCGCAAAGCTAAACCCAAGCTCTCTGGCTAAAGCCTTGCCAACGCTGGTCTTACCTGTGCCCATAAAGCCAGCCAGGTATATATTATATAGATTCCTCATAGGGTTAGAAGTTTAACATATATAGGAAGGCCTGTCAAGGGGAGCAAAAAAAATATCTCTGAAACCCCTGGGGTTGGGTGTTGTCAACTATTTGAAACCCCAGGGGTTAGATGTAGTATTTTTAATTGGAAATCACAATTTGTGACTTCCAATTTTAGCTAGATAGGCGGAACAAACCTGTCCCGCCTATCCAAATTACAGCTTCTACCCGTTATACGCTTCCAGAATTACCTTGCTGATCTCCTCCTTCTTCTCCTTGGTCACCGGCAAAACCGTGTGGTACCACTTGCCGTCTTTTCCGGGCTCGCTGGGCATCCCCACAAAAAGCCCTTCTGCGTTTTCCACAACCTTAAACCCTTTGACAATAAGGCAATCGGCCACACAGACATCTACAAAGGCCTTGACCTTACTGCCTTCCTTCTCGACTCTGAAGAGCCGAGAGACCTGCATATTGGTAGTTTCTACCATCTTAATCACCTCCTACTATATAAGACGTAAGAAGTATCGATTTTCTTTCAATTATTTTTAATATTTTTTTGCGGGGTAATTACGGGATGGGTTAGATAAGCGGGAAATTATGTTACTTTTAAACAACAAGAGCGGCGTTTAGAGGGCTTCGGGAAAGAAATGCTAATACCTCTGCCTAAAGATTTAGCTATTTTTAGCAAAGTTTCTATAGTTAAGTTACACCCTTCGCCGGTTTCTATCTGGGAAATAAACTGTTGAGAAACGCCGAGCTTCTTGGCTAAATCAACTTGGCGCAGATGCTTTTCATCTCTTAATACGGCAATCTTCTGCGCTAAAGCAACCTTGGCGCATTCACGTTCATAGAGTTTGCGTAATTTTTCATCCTTTAGTTGTTCTTTTAAATAAATATCGAAATTTTCAAGCCTGGCTTTTCTCATTTTAACTCTCATAAATCTAATCTTCCTTTATCCCTCATTTCGGCAGCTTTGCCTTAACATATTCAAGGAACCGCCCGCTATCCTTTAAGACCTTCTCGGCTTCAGTTCTGAAAATCAATCTCTCTTCATATTCAACCATACTTTTGATACCAAGTATTCTTGCTATCCTGTTGGCGTTGGTATTTATTTCTTCATCAGTTGAATTTCTTGGCTGCCTCCTTGTAACTTATCTGTTACAAGTGTAACATAACGAAAGGCCATATCAAGCCTTTTATAGGCCTGATTTTTTTAAGATACATCGTAAATTGGTCAAGACTATTTGTAGATATACCTAATTTTAGTCACAGAGGAAGTGTTCGATAAATAGAGACTCGAAAAATGCGGAAATAAAGTTCCTTAGCGCCGGGGGCCAAAGAAAAAAGCAAACCGGCTCTTTTTGCCTTGAGGATTTGCAGAACATATATTGATTTAAGTTTTCGCTTCATATAACGCTAAATGTTAAATGTGTATCTGGCCTAAATGGTGTCCCATTTTAAAGGGCGATTAAACCTATTTAATTTTCAAGATTGCCTTAACAGAAGCCAAGGACTCTTTTGCTGCTTTTAGTACCGTCTCAGCGCCTTCTTTTGTAAAATTGCCGTGATAGTCGGCGTCTTCACGCAAGACCATAGCATCGTGAAACTCTGAGGTTATCTCCTCAGATAAAAGGCCTGCATCTACAAAAAGGCTATTTAAAGCAACCAGTAAATAATAATGGCTTTTCTCGCGATATCCTTTTGAATAAATAAGCGCTCTGGCAGAATGAAACATTGAATAATAGCCGGTAATAGTGGCGTATTTGTATTTCTCGCTATCAAACCTATTAAGTGCCTCAAGCAAGTCGTCTTCCGCCTCCTGAAGCTCTTTCTTTACTTGCCGTTTTCCTTGCGCAAACGGCAGAATTCTTTTTTTCTCTAGAGCTTTTTGAAATTCTATACTCATTTTTTCTCTTCGTGAAGAACTATACCGCCGGAAACTTCCCTATAGAATACCGGATTGTCTTTTTTTAGCTTAACAAGATCCTGTGGAGTAGTAATTACATGCTGAAGCCTTTCCATAAGAGGATTCTTATAAATAATATCTTTAGCTTTCTTAATATCTCGAGTAAGAACAAACAAGTCAATATCGCTTCCTGCGTGATTAGTCCCAACCGCAGAACTTCCATAAAGGACTATTTTCAGAGAGATGTCCTTTAATTTCTCAACTAATGGCCTAATATCGATAAGATTTTGAGTTATTTTTAATTGCCTTATAATAGGATCTTCCGGATTAACACAGTAAAAATACATCCTTCCTCTTTTTTCCCTTTCAACAAGGCCAGTATCTATCAAACCGCGCAGCGCATAATTAGTGGACGCTTTACCTGCCTTGACAAGCCTCGAAATCTCCCTATCATAATATTTCTGATCGGGATGAGCTAACAGAAAATATAACACTCTTTGTTGGCATGTAGCGTAGAATATTTCCAACATGATAACCTCAACTTTCTTATTTTTTGGACACAAGTCCATTATATGAGAATTTTCATGGTTGTCAATTATTTTCGCTGCCGAGAAAGGAAAGATTAACTTTTAGCAGATTTTACTTGATACTAAGGAGCTCTTTACTACGCCATAGAAGCGACGAATGATCTATTTG
>CAKKQA010000192.1 GCA_919901925.1 Omnitrophica bacterium GWA2_41_15
TTAAATGGTGGTTATCCTTCAAATCCTGTTCTGCCTTATACAGCGATGATGTTTGATATTGACGACACGCTTTCGGAAAATGCGGCAGGGATGTTTATAGACGGCGCGCCGCGCGATGTCCCGCAGGACATTATTGTTAAGCTTTTATCTTTTGCCGAGCAGGGTATTTTAATCGCTTTGAATACTTGTCAAAGTATAGGAGAGGTGAAAACCTTTTTGATTAGCCATGTTCCCCCGGAAAAGAGGCCGCTTTTGAATAATTTTGTGATTTATCCTGCGGCTTCAGCGCAAGGCTGGGTATATAATCCGCAGACAAATGATTTTGAGATGAGATATGATAAGTTTAACGAGCTGATGCCGGAGGTAAAGATAGAAGATGCGGCAGAGGCCATAAGAACAGTCCTTGAAGAACAAGGTTTAAATTCTGTAATCATTCATCAAGAGCAATTAAGGAAGGTTGGGCCTAATACAGCGATAATCCACGAACGCGGCGCGCTGATTTCTTTAGCGAGGATACCTGTTAGGAGGATTAAGGCAGTAGATGAAACATTAAAGAAAGTAATTTCTGACAACGGCTGGGCCCTTGAAATAAGAAAAGCAGGGAGACAATCACGGCATATTTTAGTTAAAGGCGTAGATAAGGCTATAGGCAGGGATGATTTCCTGCGGTTAGCCCAAGAGCGTTTGGGCAGTGCGGTTCCCGCGGAGAAAACCCTTATTATGGGGAATAATTTTAGTGGCCTTGACAGCGGAATGAAAATTGAAGGAGCGAGAGTAATAGAAGTATCCAAAGGTTGGCAGGAAGCCAATGCAGAGTTGGAGAGAATCGCTGAACAGATGGGCGCAGGCGCTCAACCTCAACCCCGCGCGCCTCCACAGCCTTCTTCCAGCCCAGTCGATGCGCAAGAAAACCTCGGCGCGGCGGCGGGGATGGTTTTGAGGGGCAAAGTAATTGGTTTTTACAACTTCTTGAGAAAAGTTGTAGATGTAACTATGGGGATATTATTGAATGATTTAAGGACAAGCAAATCTTTATCCGCAGTTACGATGAGATCGACTCTTGCCTCTGTGGCGCATTCTAATACCTTATTATCTTCCGCGTCACGGCAAATATTTATTTTCCGCGTTGGTTTGACAAGAATAGCATGTGTTTTAATAAAGGATAGCATTTATTTACTTTCTTCATTGTTAATAAGGGCGTGGAATTTCGGGCGCAGGATAACAAACTCTAACTCTTCAAATAATGTCTCTGAAAGAAAGAGGGTGAATGTTTCCTCTTTGAGGGCAAGGAATATTCTGCGGCATTCGGGGCTGCCTAGCAGGCCAGAAATAAATACGTTAGTGTCAACTACGGCTCGCATAAAAATCCTTGCGGGCTTTCGCTATTTCCTGGGAAATCTGCCTGTTGGAAATCTTGTGTCTTTTGCGGCGTTCGTCAATGTTTTTAATAATCTTATCTATGCGGTTAAACCATGTTTCCTTGGAAAGTTGTCTGACGAGCCTGATTTTTTCAGAAATCGGCATCTGTTCAATGAGCCCCCGGGCTGTTTTAATATCCAATTCAAGATTTACTCTATACATTTGTCATATTCTCCTTCCAAGAAAAAGAATATCACAGTTATTTTTGTAAGTCAAGCTGAAAGTGCCTTTGTTTCAAGTCTTATTAAGACATTCGGCGCAGTGGTGAGAATAAAAGAAGAGATTTCTTTATCGCCGATAATTGTAGTGACAGCACACTGTGCTGTCACTACAGCGCAGGGAGGGCTTCTGGCGGTGGTGGGGATGTGGGCAGAAGTTGTTTCACGAACAAGAGTAGCGGGCGCTTATAGAGCCAAAGCCTTATCGCCTCGTTTTAGCGGCATAGGATTAAATCTTTTTACCATCTTTAATGGTGTATATGTCTTCTCGCGTGTCGTTAAGGAATTTAAAGCTGTTGGATTTCTCCGCGAGCTTAGTAAGGCGCAAAGCGGGGAGATCGTCACGAGAGATTGTGACGGCAAGCAAAACCCGTTTGTGTTCGGGCAATCTAACCGGCCTTATAGGCCTGAATATTCCGTGTTCATATACAGCATTAAGCAGTTTTGTCATAGTAATTCATCTCCTTCCACAGGAGAGCTTACTACAAATTTACCAGTAAGTCAAGCCGGAATTAGGAATGCCTCAAGCCCCGTGGCGAGAGTGAAAGGGATTGCTTCGTCGCCGATAGTAGAAAAAGAGGGATTGCTTCGTAGCCGATATTCAGGGACAGTCCCCAAAGATGAGCTGACGAAGCCCGTGGACAGTCCCCACAACGTAGCTCATCGCAATGACGAAAGATTGGGCGCGGTGCTGACAACAACAGGTAGTTCAAGCCCGATTAGCCGCAGGGATTTCATAGCGGGTATCCCATGGTTAATCGTATTAGCTTCCGGTTGTATTAGAAAAGATGTTAATGATACCGCGTCAATTAATCCATCAGCCGCGCAGAAGACAAGCTTGGCAAGGGCGCCTCCTGCCGGCAATGTCAGGGTTGTTTTTGATCCGCAAAAAGGAAGTTGCTTTGTATCACAATCAGCCGCGAAAGAGGTGCGTTTCTTGGCGTTAGATTCCGCGGAACAAAATACCGGGAGCAGGCATATCAATGATTACCGTTTGGATTTCTATCCGGTAATCAGCCCGATAAAAGACGCCGCCGCTGATTTGGCCGCGCGAGGAAACAGTGTTTACAAGTTTTACCTGCCAGCGAATAATCCTACCAGAGAAGATTTCACCAAGATAACAGGGCTTATCAAAGATGTTTACAAGAGAACCGGAATGCGCGCGGTTATCTTGCATTTCGGCGGTTTATATGCTGGAGATGGAACGAATTTCTACCTCGCTGATCCTACCCAAGCAAATTTAGATAAAGTAAGAGGGTTAATATCCGCCCTTGCTCAAGAGATTCAGAATTTAGGCCCGGCAATCGCGTTTGTCCAGATTGGCAATGAGAATGATTATCACGTAAATGGGGCTGGGGTTGTGAAGCTGGGCGGAAATCCTTGGGATACAATTAATATGAGCGCGCCGCGATATTATGAGTTTATGGATGAGCTGGCGGGGATATATAGGAAGGTTGATTCAGCGCATCCGGTTTTCCTTGGACACGGCGCGATGTCGCCTGATATAGCCAAGATGATGAAGCCTTATGTCGGCAATTACTCTGGCCTTGCCTTGAACCTTTATCCGAATTGGAATAATGGCCGGCCGGCACAAGCAGTAATGTCTGCCGCGCAATTAACAGAAGAGTTTGGTTATCATATCAGGCTGGTAAGCGATGGGTTGGGAAAACCGGTTGTCTTGAGTGAGTTTGGAGAGTCTTCGTATCCGCCGCTGGGAGAGCAGGGGCAGGATTTGTTCGCGCGGCGAGCGATAGAAGCGTTAGCAAAATTTGCGGCAGGAAGTAATGAAGACGCGCGGGTTTATCCTAATGCATTAATTGGGGCAATCTGGCACGAGAGGAGACCGGAATCATGGAAAAGAGAAATCCATCCATCAGAACCCGGGTTATCTCTTTATGAAAGCGATGGCAAGGCAAAGCTGGTCTGCGACACCTTGTTTAAAGGATATCAGAATCTTATGAGACAGCTTGGGTTGATGCATGGAGACAGTTCCAGTCCTATGGGGGCGATGATGAAAGCTTCCTGGGTAACTTGGTTATTTAAGAAGTACGCAAAACTCTTCTATGGTAAGTCCAGAATATCTGATAAGGCAACGCAAGGTTCCCGGAGCGAGGATTCTGTGATTAGGCACAGAAAGGGTGGTTCGGAGGCCTTCTTTTTCCATTATGATATGGGGGCCGTAACGGGCAGCATGCCAACCGGCCTGCTTAAAGGCTTTTACTGCGTCTTTACCAGATATATTGGTGGGAAGTTTAGGCATTTACACAGTTACTCCATAAAGGATTTCTTCTTTATGTTTGGCTTTTTCTCTTTCCGCTCGTCTATTCAGAACTTCAAGACAACCCTTAATAGCATCTTTGATGTTCTCGCGGATTTCTTTGAGAGTCTTTCCTTGGCTGACACATCCCGGAATAGCCGGGCATTCTGCTATGTACCACCCATTCTCTTGTTTAATAATAACTTTGTATATCATGTTTCATCACCTCTTTCTACAAAGGAGCATACTATACTTTCTTTTAATCGTCAAGCCTTTGCTTTAGCCTCAAGCCCTGTTGGGGGAGAAAGAGGGGTTGCTTCGCCGCAGATAGGCAGGGACAGTCCCCGAACATTAGCCAGCCAAAGTCGGGGACAGTCCCTACAATTGCAGTCCCTGCAAGAGCTCCTCGCAATGACAGCTAATGGTAGTGGGTGCGATGAAACTTGCCCCGAGCGAAGCGAGGGATCGCGCCCCTACAATGAGGTGCTGGGCGCGGTGGTGGGAACAATTGGAAATTATTTGAATATGATTTTAAGGCAGGCTTCAGCGGAAAGGATCTTAAATGGTAAGTCTGGCCTGCGGGTTAGAAAGTGGCGGTTCTCGCTTATCAGCGCAGGGGTAAGATTATTTCTGACTTCAGCAACAATGAACCGAGGTATGCGCACGAAGATATCATCAGGAGATTTAGCTATCGTTTCAATGAGTTTTTCGCAGGCAGGATCGCGGACAGCTCCGAGAGCGAAGATATATTCATTGCTATCGAGAATGCAGAGAAAATTTCTCCTCCCAGAGTTTTTCCCGGGTTTTACGGATTTCGTCAATTATTTGTTGTTTGCTCATCCCGTGGAAGCGCGAATGGGCTTTAGACATAAGCCGCCTTATTTTGTCTATTCTTTCCAGGGATTTCTTGATATCCTTTTGCATGGCCGGAAGCTCCTTCCTGATAATAACCCTACTATACTTTTTCCTAATCGTCAAGTATTTGCTTTTGCCTCAAGCCCCGCGGCGAGAGTGAAAGGGATTGCCTGCCTAGCGGCAAGGCTGCTGGCTTCGTCGCCGATAGGCAGGAGAGGAAGTCTCGCAATGACGGGGATAACAATTTTCAGGGATAGTCCCCACAACTTGGTTTATTGCAATGACGAAAAGTTCGGCGCGGCGGCGCGGATGCTGGGCCGCGTTGGGCAGGGGCATTTGCTTGACGGCTGGGCGGAATTAACCGAGATAGAAAGAGAAAATCTTCTGCGCGGTATTGAAAGCGTGGATTGGGATAGGGTTACAGGCTTATACAATGAACTTGTAGCGAACCCGAAAGAGAAAGATGATGCCGGCATAGAATTTACCTCCGCAAAACCTAAGTTAAAAAGAAGGCCGGAAGCCGCGGCCGCGGGCGAACAGGTGTTGCGTTTCGGCGCCAAAGAAGGCAAGGCTCAATTTGGTTTTATCGTTGTTTTCGGCGGCACAGGTTCGGGCTTGAAATACCCTCATCCTAAGGCAATGTTTCCGGCAACGCCTTTAAGCAGTCAAAGTTTTATTCTTGGCCGCGCCTCCAAAATTTACGCCGCCTCACAAGCTTACGGCCATACTGAAATGTATCCGTCGGTATTTATGGCCAGGGATGAAGAAGAACGGGACGAAATAATTGAATATTTGAAAAGGTCAGGCCTGTGGAAAGAAGTAAACACGAGAATGTTGTTTGTTTATCATCGGGAATTCCCGGGCTTGATAAGAAAACCCGGCGCGTCCGAAGACGGCAAGGCATTCTTAAACAGAAGGGATTCTGTTAACTTAGGCGGAAGAGGCCACGCGGAAGCCCTTGATTACATATTAAACGCCGATGAGAATGTAAGAGGATTAGTCTGGCAGGAAGAAACAGGGGATTTTGTTGAGGCCGAGGTTGTTCCATGGCTTGGCAGTTTCGGCATAAAGTATATGCAATATCTTGATATAGATAATAATTTAGCGCCGGCCGCGGATAAATATTTCATCGGCGAACATATATTAAGCCGGACGCCGGGAAATATAGCGAAGTTTGAAAGAAAAGAGAGGCTGGCGCATATCTCGGTGGGTATGGTTAAAAAGCTGGGCCCGGATGATAGGCTGGGGAATGTGATAATCGTCGGAGAAAATAAACAAAGGAGAAAGCAATCCAGGGATTACGCGGACGCGAGCGATGAAATTAAGGCGCAGTGCGTTTGGGGGACGCCAAGTTTTATGGTGGTAACCTTAGAAAGCCTTGCCGGCTCTAATCCAACGCCGTTTTCAGTTGCTAAAAAAACAGATAAGGATCTTCACGATGAAGAAGTTCCTATATATAAGTTTGAAGCTTCCAGCGGCAATAAGCCAAGATATGGGATTGAGTTTGGATATGAAAATCGGGAAGATGTTTTCGCGCCGGTCAAAACCCCTGAAAACGTCCCTGTTGCTAAGAAACAGCAGTCTGCGCATTGGAAGAGGCTGATTCAAGAGGCTATGCCGGGCATATCTATTCCTGAATCCGCGGTTATTGAGCTACCCTGGGATGCGGATTTCACCAGCCCCGATGAACTCAAGGAAAGATTATCCCTATTGAACTTTGCGTATTACTTGCAGGAAAATAGCAGTATATTGATCACAGCGGGTTTTAAAGCGATAAAAACTTCAGGATATGTTGTGGATGTAAGCCCTGTTTTCCGCGTGAGATTTGCCGTGCGCCCTCATATGGACCAAAACGTTGATGGTATCCAGCCATACGAAGCGCCGGAGATATTAAGTGAACAACTTGGATTAGAATGTGAAAAATATAAACGCAAATTTAGCAATGGCGGCACCGATTTATTTGATGTGGTATTTGAGTTAGTCAGCAATATATACCGCCATAGTAATGGCGGCGAGATAAGAATCGGCATAATCAGGGAAGAATTAAGAGAAGGGCTGGAGATAGCGGCTGAAAGCGGCGGAAGATACATAGATTTTACGGATTTATTTTTATACCCGGCAGATTACGGCGAATATTTAGACGGGGTCAACACGCCGCATCAAGGAATTAAAACAGCAATGGATTACGCGGATGTTTTTGAAATGAGGGCTATTTCCGGTAAAGGAATGATGTCGCGGCTGGTCAAATGGCGCGGCAGTAAAGAGGCCGCGAAAGATATAGCTATTGGCTTAAATAAGATTCCAAGTGAAACAGTTGTTGAAGATGTAATAAGATGCATAGTTGTTCCACTACGGCCTAATACCAGGTTAAGCAGATGGGTGTTAGAAAATAATTTGCAAAGGTTAAGAATATTCGGCTTAGATAAAGGCCCGATAGGCGAGATTGCCAGAGGTATGACGCCCATATTGGAGCAGAGTTATAAAGAACTTTTCGGCGGGATGAGCGGTTCAAGCCCAATTCTTCAAGCGCCGGCGGCGAGCAGAGTAATTATACGCGTTTTAGATGCACTTAATTTAGAGAGGGATTTAAAACAATTGCAGAGAGTGTTTTTTGATTCCGGGTTATGCGGTGTTGTCCAGAGGTCCCCGGAGTATTTAGAATATACTTATTTAGCGCAGGATAAACAAACAGGCAAGATTATCGGCGGGTTCCAGAAGATTCCTTATGCCGGTTTTGATGTCTGGGCCGGATTTGCGGTATTGCCAGAATATAGGAATCAAGGTATAGGAAGAATGCTTTTTGAGAAATTAGTAGAATTAGCCCAAGGGTTAGGACAGCGTTATATTCGGATCACCGCTACAGAAAACTCCTGGGAATTCTGGAAGAAGCTGGGCGTTAATTTGTATTCTCAACAGCCATTAAAAGGCACACAGATATGGATGGTTTATGAAATAAAAGATACGGGCGGATTATTATTTTTAGATTTTGAGAAAGCGCTTGCTGGAGAGAAAAGAATTTCTTCTTCTCCCGTACCTATCTTGCCTATGATTTTTGAGAGAGATATCGCGGATGAAAAAATGATTATCGCGCCGAAAGCGCGCGAGGCAGGGAGTTTTAGCGGCGTCAACGAAATGGCCCTGCTTATTAAGCCTTACGGGACGTTTAATCCTGATTTTGTTGGAGAGGTATTAAGCCGCCTGCAAAGCTTTGGTTATGAAGTGGCAGGGGTAAAGGTTTACAGCGGAGAGGCTATCAGGTCTAAAGGGTTAGTGCGCAGGCATTATCCGATAATTCACAGCAATGCTTATCAAGCAGGCGAGACTTTGACTGCCGCTGAAAGAGAACGTTTAATCCAGGTTTATGACAAAGAGGAATTCAGGGGTTATTTCGGAATTGATTTTAGCGAGGCGCGAATAATTTCCGCGGGAAGGTTGTATGATGAGTTTGGATTAAGCGAACAGGAGATTTTATATTTATGGCGCAAAGGTTATCAGCCTTCGTTATACCGCAAGAATTCTCCCTTAGGCATAAACAGGATTGGATTAAATAAATTTGTTATCCCCGCGCGCCACCCGAGAGTAAATAACGGCAGGCCGTTTATAATGGTTAACGGCTATTATTTTGAGTTGACCCGGCAGTTTGAAGAGCCTGCCGGCAGGACAATCG
>CAKKQA010000193.1 GCA_919901925.1 Omnitrophica bacterium GWA2_41_15
GCGAACAGTGTTCGCCCACTACAATGAGATAAAAAGCATTAAGGAGATTCAAGAAGATGGACATCATTAAAGACATACGCCTACGCGCGAGCCAACGCCAGAAGTTAATAGTACTTCCTGAAAAGGATGACCCGCGCGTTTGCGAGGCGGCGAGGATAATCAAGGAACAGAATATAGCGCGTATAATATTGCTGGGTAAAGAAGATCTTGATCCTAAAAAAATCGATTCTTTTGCCGGGAAATTTTATGAATTAAGAAAGGCCAGAGGCATTACCGAAGAGGAAGCCCGCACAACGGTAAGTATGCCTCTGTATTATGCCTCGATGTTAGTCCGGGAGGGTGAGGCTGACGGTTTTGTCGCCGGCTCTGTTCACGCGACTGCCGATGTCGCCCGGGCAGCTATATATTGCCTTGGAATAGAAGAAGGCATAAGCACGATTTCCAGCTGTTTTATCATGGTTGTGCCGAATTGCCCTTTAGGAGATAACGGGGTGTTCATTTACGCCGACTGCGGCATAGTCCCTGACCCCAGCGCCAGGCAGCTTTCGCATATAGCGATTTCAACCGCGGATTTAGCGAAGAAAGTTTTTAATATCGTTCCGAGAGTGGCAATGTTAAGTTATTCCACTAAAGGTTCTGCTTCCGGCAAACTCGTTGATAAGGTTAAGCTGGCAACGCAGATGGCGAAAGAGCAGGCTCCGGATTTGTTGATAGACGGAGAACTGCAATTGGATTCGGCGATTGTGCCGGAAGTGGCGGCAATAAAAGATCCTAATGGCGTTTTAGGCGGCAGGGCAAATGTCTTGATTTTTCCTAGCTTAGACGCGGGTAACATCGGGTATAAACTTACTCAGCGTTTGGCCGGAGCCAGGGCTGTCGGCCCGCTTTTACAAGGGATAAAAAAGCCTTGCAGTGATTTATCAAGAGGATGCATCCCGGATGATATCGTTGACTGCGTGGCAGTGACCGCGTTGCGGGCGTAATGTAGGGTTAAGTGGTAAGGGTTAATCGGTAAGTGATAGAAGAATGTTAAAGAATTATACGGAATTAAAAGTTTGGCAAAAAGCACACGATTTAGTGGTAAAAATTTATAATGTTACAAAAGTTTTTCCTGTGGATGAAAAATTTGTGTTGGTAAGTCAGATAAGGCGTGCGGCAATATCCGTGCCAGCAAATATAGCAGAGGGCTATAGTAGGAAGCATACAAAAGAATATATTCAAATGTTGTATATCGCGCAAGGTTCTTTAGAAGAGACAAAATATTTTTTATTTTTATCAAAAGATTTGGGATATATAAAAGATAATGTTTATGTTCCTCTGCTTGAGCTGGGTGAAGAAATAGGTAGAATGCTAAGAGGTTTAATTAATGCGTTATCTTAACCCTTATCGCTTAACCCTTAACCCCACACTATGAAGATACTCGTTATTAACTGCGGCAGCTCGTCAATAAAATATAAATTCTTCCTTATGCCTTCGGAAGAGGTTATATCTGAAGGGTCTTTGGAAAAGATTGGCGAAGAGGGCAGTGAAATCACAAATCATCATAAGGGTTTGCGGATGATATTGGAAAAGATCGACGGCGTTGAAGCGGTCGGCCACCGCGTGGTTCATGGCGCGGAAGAGTTTACCCGGCCTGTGCTTATTAATGAGGAAGTGATACGGCAGGTAAAAGAGTGTTCTAGTTTAGCGCCTTTGCATAATCCCGCTAATTTAGAAGGTATCCTTGCCTGTCTTGAGCTTTTAAAAGGCGTCCGGCAGATAGCTGTTTTTGATACGGCTTTTCATCAAAGCATACCGCCTAAGGCGTTTATTTACGGCCTGCCGTACGAATTTTACGAAAAACATAAAATACGCAAATATGGATTTCACGGGACCAGCCATCATTTTGTCGCTCAAGAAGCGGCGAAGAGATTTAAGAAAAAATTATCGCGTGTTAATCTGATAACCTGCCATTTAGGAAACGGCTGCAGTATGGCGGCGATAAAAAATGGCAAATCAATAGATACCAGTATGGGCTTTACCCCTCTAGAAGGCCTGATCATGGGCACTCGCTGCGGCGATATCGACCCGGCGCTGATTACGCACATAATGCATATAGAAAATATGACAGCTGGACAGGTAGATAGGCTTCTTAATAAGGATAGCGGACTTAAGGGTATTTCCGGCATAAGCAATGATATGCGGGAAATTCAAGCAAAGGCGAGACAAGGGAATAAGAGGGCAAAGCTGGCTGTTGAAATATTTGTTTACCGTATCAGGAAATATATCAGCGCCTATATGGGCGCGCTCGGAAAAACTGACGCGATTGTTTTTACCGCCGGTATAGGGCAGAACCAACCGGCACTGGTTAAATATATCTGCAAGGGGCTGTTTGACAATTTACGGGTTAAGCCGAAGGTGATGATTATACCTACGAATGAAGAATTAATGATTGCTCGTCAGACGTATG
>CAKKQA010000194.1:0-5823 GCA_919901925.1 Omnitrophica bacterium GWA2_41_15
TGGAAAAATTTGTCCAGCCCGGCCCGACAACGCAGATATTAGGCGATATCCCTTTTACTCCCCGCGCGAAGAAGGCGTTAGAGTTGGCAGCGGAAGAAGCGAGGGAATTGGGGCATAATTATATCGGTACCGAGCATATTCTTTTGGGATTGATCCGCGAAGGCGAATCCGTTGCCAGCCAGGTTTTGTTAAATTTAAATTTAGACTTAGATAAAGTACGCAGTGAAATACTGACGGTTTTAGGCGCGGCAACACCGGGTTTTGGCCAACAACCGGCAGGCCCGCGAGGAAAAACAAAAACTCCCGCGTTGGATGCTTTTGGCAGGGATATTACCGCCGCTGCCCGCGAAGGTAAACTTGACCCGGTAATTGACCGTAAGGGCGAGATAGACCGGATTATTCAGATACTTTCTCGAAGGACAAAAAATAATCCTGTTTTATTGGGAGAAGCAGGCGTAGGGAAGACCGCGATCGTCGAAGGGCTTGCCCAGTTGATCATCGCCGGGGAAGTCCCGGAGGTCCTGCGAAATAAACGGATGGTTATTCTTGATTTGGCGCTAATGATCGCGGGGACAAAATACCGCGGACAATTCGAAGAACGGATTAAGGCGGTAATGGAAGAAATAAAGCGTTCTCAAGATGTGATCATATTTATCGATGAATTGCATACATTGGTAGGGGCTGGCGCCGCCGAAGGGGCCATAGATGCTTCAAATATTTTAAAGCCTTCGCTTTCCCGCGGAGAAATACAATGTATCGGCGCGACTACTCTGGATGAATACCGCAAATATATTGAGAAGGACGCGGCTCTGGAAAGAAGGTTTCAGACGATTATGGTCGAACCGCCGAATGTTGAACAGACTGTTAAGATACTCAAAGGACTGCGCGAAAAATACGAGGCTCATCATAAAGTCGTATTTCTTGATTCAGCGCTTGAGGCTGCGGCAAAGTTTTCCGATCGCTATATTACCGGAAGATTTTTGCCGGATAAGGCGATTGACCTGATTGACGAAGCAGGTTCGCGTTCGCGCCTTGATGTTTTAGTTATTCCTCCGCAGATAAAGGATTTAGAGGTAAAAATTGAAGAGTTGAAGAAAGAAAAAGAATCATTGATAAAATCGCAGGATTTTGAAAAGGCCGCGGGTTTACGCGATCAAGAGAGGGCTTTACGCGCCGAACTTGATAAGGTGAACAAAGAATGGAATCAGAAGAAGGATCAGATGCGCCCACAGGTAGACGCTGAATCAATCGCTAAGATCGTTGCTCAATGGACGGGCATACCGCTTTTCAGGTTAGAGGAAAAAGAAACTGAAAAACTGCTTAAGATTGAAGAAGAATTACGCAATCGCGTTGTCGGCCAGGAAGAGGCGATTTCAGCTATCGCTAATGCCGTGCGCAGGTCGCGCGCCGGAGTAAAAGACCCGCGCCGGCCGATAGGATCCTTTATTTTTCTGGGGCCTACAGGCGTAGGAAAAACACTTTTGGCAAGGGCGTTGGCAGAATTTATGTTTGGCGACGAGGATGCTTTGATTCAATTGGACATGTCGGAATATATGGAAAAGTTTAACGTCTCGCGCCTTATAGGCGCGCCTCCGGGATATGTGGGATATGAAGAAGGCGGCCAGCTGACAGAAAAAGTAAGGCGCCGGCCTTATTCAGTCGTCCTTTTGGATGAAATTGAAAAGGCGCATAGTGATGTGTTTAACCTTTTATTGCAGGTATATGAAGACGGCAGGCTTACCGACAGTTTTGGAAGAAAAGTTGATTTTCGTAATACGGTCGTGATTATGACCTCTAATGTCGGCGCGGATTTAATCCGTAAACAGGGCTCTTTAGGCTTTATCGCCCAGAAAGAAGAGTTTACTTATCAGGATATGAAGGCGAAACTTTTAGAGGAGGTAAAGCATACTTTTAAGCCGGAGTTCTTAAACCGCATCGATGATATAATCGTATTCAGGCCGTTAATAAAAGAGGATTTGAGTAAGATTATTGATATCGAACTGCGCTATGTTATAGAGCGGCTAAAAGAGCAAAAGATAGCGCTTGAATTTACTCAAACGGCGAAAGATTTTCTTATTGAAAAAGGCTTTGATCCTGTGTTTGGCGCGCGGCCATTAAAAAGGATCATACAGCGTTTCATTGAAGACCCTCTGGCGCAGGATATTATTTCTAAACGTTTTTCTGAAGGCTCAAATATCAAAGTTGATTTGAGAAATGGCGCGTTGGTTTTTGATTAAGGCGTAGTCTAAAATAGGGATTCTACTTCGCGCTTCGGGGCTTTACAGTGGCAGCGCTTCGTAGGAATTTCATATGGGTCAGATAATATTAGCTGTATTTTTAGCTTTTGTATCGGTTTTTCTTGTGCCTGTAAGCCTTTCGGATAGGGCCTTAGCAATCGAGCAAGCTTCTTTTGAACCGCCCGTTATTCTCGGCATTGCTAATAATTCCGGCCGTAACAACGTTAACTGCAAAATTGATTTTGTCAATAAGACTTTAAGCCTTTTGTTTGATTTTAAAGATCGCGGCAGTGCCGATATTAAAGGAAATATCGATTTAAATGGCCAGTATAGCCTAAATGTTTCTTTAAGGCATTTTAAACTCGGCCGCAGCGATATCCTTACCGATTTTCAGGCTACGGGTTCTCTGGCATATTCCAAAGACGGCAAGCTGAATATTCTTAAGGGCAAAGCCTATACCCAGCGCACACTCCTGAATTTAAAGCCTGTCCAAGAATTTCAGGCCGAATATGAATTTCACAAAGATAGGCTGAAGATTAATTCTTTTGTCTGGACAGATATGAAGCTTACCGGCCTTATTCAGCTTAAGCCCGGTTACCCCGTGGATTTAATATTGGTAATTAATAACACGGACTTATCGAGTTTAGCGGAATTATTTGGCATAGATGCGAAGGCCTTGCGTTTAGAGGGGAATGTTTCGGGAATTTTTAGGATAAAAGGGCCTTTGGCCGAGGCAAGTATTAAGGGAAGGATTACTGCCGCGAAAGGAAGGGTATCCAGAATAGAATTTACCAGCGCCAGGCTAAATCTCGAAGGCAATTGGCCTGTCTTGAGGTTTGGTGATTCCTATATTAATGATGTGGCCGGAATAGTGTATAAGTTAAAGGGCCAGTTTAATTTGAAGGAATTCGCGGATTTTAGTTCACCGCAGCATAAGGTTATGGTTTACTGCTCTAATAGCGCCATGCGTTTTCAGGACTGGGTTATTAAGCGCGGCTCGGATGAAAACGGCAAAGATATGGTTGAGGCGGAGTATCCTTTAAAGAAAAACCAGGCGCTTAAAATGCGCATTAAGAATGAGGAAGAAATTGTCGCTTGGGAGAAGAAAGTCAAATTCTAAAACACAGATGGGCACAGATTTTGTGCCAAACGACACAGACACAGATAAGCACAGATAAAGAATGCCAAAAATAATAGATTTAACAAGAGGATTAGGGGAGAGGGTTGTTTTTTGGATCGATTATGTCGGCGCTCTCACGAAGTTATTTTTCCAGACAATATTTTGGATATTTGTTCCTCCATTTAAACGCGAGAGGACTTTTGACCAGGCCCAAAAGATAGGCGTGGATAGTTTGATGATAGTTTCTCTGGTGGCGTTTTTTATCGGAGTTATCCTGGCGTTACAGACCGCCTATCAGATGCAGAAGCTTTCCAGCGAAATATACATCGCCAATATTGTCGCGGTATCGCTGGTCCGGGAATTGGGCCCGGTTATAACCAGTCTTATTGTCGCCGGACGCTGCGGGGCGGCGGTAACCGCCGAATTAGGGACGATGAATGTTACAGAGCAGATTGACGCTCTTTCGACCCTGGCAACCAGCCCGGTAAAATACCTGGTTGTTCCGCGTTTTCTAGCCTTTATGTTTATGCTGCCTATTCTGACTATTTACGCCGATATCATCGGTATTATCGGCGGGTATTTGATTTGTGTCCATCGATTAGGAATAACCTCGGGGATGTATTGGAATATGGCTTTTCACTCATTGAGGGTTAAAGATTTATCAACAGGTTTGATTAAAACTATAGTCTTTGGAATTATTATCGCCATGGTCGGCTGCCTGGAAGGCCTGAGAGTCGAGGGCGGAGCAGAGGGCGTGGGTAAGGCGACAACGAAATCAGTGGTAATGAGTTTTATATTGATTATCGCGGCAGACTGTGTTTTTACCGCGATTTTCTATTTTATATTCCCATAAAAAAACACAGATTAGCACAGATTTCGTGCCAGGCGATATAGACACAGATAGGCACAGATATATATGAACATGATTGAGATTAAGGACGTTTATAAGAATTTCGGCGGCCATCGTGTCTTAAATGGCACTAATCTGGTTGTTAATAAAGGCGAAACAAAAGTAATCATCGGCCGTTCAGGATGCGGCAAGAGCGTTTTGTTGAAACATATTATGGGGATATTGTATCCCGATAAGGGCTCGGTTTTGGTTGAGGGTAAAGACATCGCCAAAATCTCCATAAAAGAACTCAACGCCCTTAGGATGAGGATGGCTTTGGTTTTTCAAGGGGGGGCGCTCTTTGATTCTCTGACTGTAGGTGAAAATGTGGGTTTTACTTTGTACGAGTATTCAAAGTTAAGCTTTAAAGAAATCGAAGAACGCGTTGAAGAGGCGCTCTGTAACGTCGAGCTCTGCGGAATTCATAAACTTATGCCTTCAGAATTAAGCGGCGGGATGAAAAAACGCGTGGCAATCGCGCGGGCTTTATGCATGAAACCGGAACTTATCCTTTACGACGAGCCTACTACCGGCGTTGACCCTATTACCGCTGACAGTATCAACGAACTCATAAGGGCCCTGCATGATAAGTTTAAAGTTACTGCCGTAGTAGTTACTCACGATATGAAAAGCGCTTACCGGGTGGCGGATCATATCGCTATGCTTTATCAGGGAAAGATTATCGCCGAAGGCACGCCGGAAGAAATACAGAAGACGGATCATCCGGTAGTGCATCAGTTTATTAACGGTTTATCAAAAGGCCCGATCACGGAAACAATAGAAAAATTCATATAAAGGAAAGCGTCTAAAGGAGCAATAACTCAAGGGGGATAAATGACTACTAAGTCAAGAATAGAATTGGCAGTAGGCGTATTCATAGTTATTGGCCTTTTTATACTGGTTTCATTTGTGTTTTTTATCAAGGATTTCCAGATCGTCAAACCCGGATATAATTTTAATATTATTTTCGGCTTTGCTAACGGCGTGAAGATAGGCGCCCCTGTGAGGCTGTCCGGTGTTGATGTGGGCGAGGTTAAGGACATTGATATATTCAGTAATTATAGCGCGGGCACTACCATTGTTAAGGTGAAGGTTTGGGTAAATAATCGCGCGCGCGTGCCGCAAGATTCACAGGTTTGGATCAATACCTTGGGCATTTTAGGAGAAAAATATATAGAGATAATCCCTGGAAAAAATTATAACCTTATGGTCCAGCCTGACCAGAACATTAATGGCAGTGACCCTGTGCCGATGGATGAAATAACCAAAGAGGCCAGGAAAATAGTGGCTAAGCTCGAAGATGCTTTAGGCGGATTTAACGAGATCTTAGATAAGATTAAAAAAGGAGAGGGTTCATTGGGGAAGCTTATTTATGATGATAGCATGTATACTAATATAAATGAGTTGGTGGTAAAATTAAATAGCGGGCAAGGAACGATCGGAAAGCTGATTTCCGACGACACTATATATAAGAATCTCGAAGAAATGTCCGACGATATAAAACGCCATCCCTGGAAGCTCCTGTTTAAAGCCAACGACGTTAAAGATAAAAAATAGCCCGGATCAATTTTTGTTAA
>CAKKQA010000194.1:5923-11155 GCA_919901925.1 Omnitrophica bacterium GWA2_41_15
AACCGGCCAACTGGCTAACTAAAAAAAGTGAAGACTAAAACGATATTTTCCTGCGCATCCTGCGGCTATCAGTCGGCAAAATGGCTGGGCCGCTGCCCTGACTGCGAAAGCTGGAATACTTTTGCTGAGGAGGCTTTTTCTGAAGCCGCCTCTAAACAGCCGTTGTTAAGGCAAAGCCATTCAGGCGGGCCGGAGCCTGTCCTTCTGAAAGATGTCGAGGATAAACAAAGTATACGCCTGAAAACTAATATAGGAGAGTTTGACCGGATATTAGGCGGTGGGGTTGTCCGGGGGGCTGTCAGCCTTCTGGGAGGAGACCCCGGCATCGGCAAGTCGACGATATCTTTACAGATTTCTCATCAGCTGGCTAAGTCGGGCTTGAAAATATTATATGTCAGCGGCGAGGAATCGGTTCAGCAGACAAAGATGCGCGGAGAGCGCCTGGGGGCGATGCAGTCGGATAGCATTTATATTGTCAACCAAACGGATTTATCTTTAGTCATAGAATATTTAAAGAAGATAAAGCCGGATGTGGTTATAATCGATTCCATACAGGTAATATACAGCCCTGATATATCTTCAAGCCCGGGTTCAGTCGGGCAGGTTAGAGAGTGTGCTAACATCCTTACCCAGTTTGCCAAGGCAAACGGGATTTCGATGTTTATAATCGGACATGTCACAAAAGAAGGCACCATAGCAGGCCCCAGGGTTTTGGAACATATTGTTGATACGGTTTTATATTTTGAAGGAGAGAGCCATTCTTCTTATCGTATCTTGCGGGCGGTAAAGAATCGTTTCGGCTCGACTAATGAAATAGGCGTATTTCAGATGGGGGAGGAAGGCTTAAGCGAAGTTAAAAACCCTTCTGAAATTTTTCTTTCCCAGCGGCCGGAGAGTTCAGCCGGTTCAGTGGTCACCTCGGTGGTTGAGGGTTCAAGGCCGATGTTGCTTGAGGTCCAGGCGCTGACAGCGCGCAGTTCTTTCGGCGGTTATCCCGCCCGCCGCTCGGAAGGTTTTGATTACAACCGCTTAAGCATGATGGTAGCGGTGCTGGAAAAACGCCTTGGCCTGCATTTAGAAAATGAGGATATATTCGTTAACATCGCCGGCGGCATGCGGGCGGATGACCCCGCGTGCGATTTGGCAGTAGTTATGGCAATAGTTTCTAGTTTTAAGGATAAGCCGGTTAAACGAGATGTCCTGCTTATCGGAGAGGTAGGGCTGTCATCGGAGATACGCAGTGTGTCTCATATCGAGGCCAGGATAAATGAAGCCCATAAGCTGGGCTTGCAACAATGTATTATCCCGAAAAATAATCTTGATGGCTTAAAAGGACGGCTTAAACAGATTGAGTTGGTGGGAGTAAAAAATATAAAGGAAGCATTAGAGGAGGTATTTGTATGACACTAATTTTTATTCGTCTTCTTTTTGTTATCGGAGCAGTTGCTATAGGGTATCAGACCGCGGGCCCTGATGGCGGTATAATCGGCGGGGCAGTCGGCGGGCTTTTGGCGGGCGCGATTATTGTTTCGGAGCTTGGGCTTCGGCGAGTGTCGCTAAGAGGATTATCTAGCGCTGTGTTTGGATTAGCCCTTGGTTTGATTATAGCCAAGTTAGTAGCGGATGCGTTTAGCCTTTTAAAATTAGACGCGGAAACCCTTGTTTTGGTTAAGACAACCCTTACCTTGACTTTTTGCTATCTGGGTATGTCTATGGCGGTCCGCGGCAAGGATAATTTCAATATTATAATACCTTATGTGCGTTTAAACCGCCTGGACCAGCCGCAGTCAGTTATTGTGGTTGATACCAGCGTGATTATCGACGGAAGGATTGTGGATATCTGTAAGACGAAGTTTATTGAAGGGAAGCTGATTGTGCCAAGGTTTGTTTTAAAAGAGCTTCAGCAGATAGCAGATTCTTCTGATCCGATAAAGAGGCAAAGAGGCAGAAGAGGCCTGGAAGTTTTGAATACGATCCAAAAAGATACAGGCATAGGCGTTACGGTTAACGAAGAGGATTTCCCGGAGATAGGCGAAGTCGACGCCAAGCTGGTAAAGCTGGCAAAACTGCTGGACGGCAGGGTATTGACTGTAGACTTTAATTTAAACCGCGTTGCCAGTATTCAGGGGGTAAAGGTTCTTAACATAAATGAGCTGGCTAATGCCTTAAAGCCGGTAGTTTTTCCGGGTGAAGTCATGGATATAAAGCTTCTTAAAGAGGGCAAGGAGCATAATCAGGCTATAGGTTATCTCGATGACGGGACAATGGTAGTGGTGGAAGACGGCCGTAAACTTTTAGGCCATCAGGTCAAGGTTGTAGTCACGTCCGTGCTTCAGACGCAAGCAGGCAGGATGATATTTACAAAGATAGAAAATAAATGAAAGTTGAAGTTATAGTGCCGGCCGCGGGTTTTGGATTAAGAATGGGCGCGAAAGTCCCCAAGCCGCTTATTAATATCGGCAGGCAGCCTATTCTTATTCACACGCTTCGGGCGTTAGCAAAAAATAAGCATGTTCAGCGTATAATAGTCGCGGTAAATAAGGAAAATAAGCGCGGTTTTGAAAAAAGCCTCAAAAGATTTCATGTCGATAAAAGCGTTGAACTGGCCGAAGGCGGCTTGACCCGCGGGGATTCGGTTGCCAATTGCCTTAAGAGATTGCGTGGCGATACTGATATTGTTGTTGTTCACGACGCGGTCCGGCCGTTTGTGGCTGCGCGAATAATTGAAAAGGTAATACAGGAGGCGAAAAAATCAGGAGCGGCAATTATTGGAGTGCCGCTAAAGCCTACGATCAAGGAAGTAAATTCTCAAAGAGAAGTTGTTTCCACCCTTCCAAGAGAAAAACTTTGGGAAGCGCAAACGCCGCAGGCATTCAAAAAAGAGATATTGCTTAAAGCGTACGATAAATTCGTAAACGCGCGCGTTACCGACGACGCTTCACTGGTAGAAAAACTAGGCATAAAGGTAAAAGTGGTGGAGGGCTCGTATTTTAATATAAAGATTACCACGCCGGAAGACTTGGTGTTAGGTGAGGCAATTTTAAAGTCATTGCGAGTTGTAGGGACAGCACAGTGTGCTGTCCCTACAAAGATTGGCAACGTGGCCTGATTGCTTCGTCACCGATGTGTCAAACGAGGGTTCCTCGCAATGACGATGATAAAATCACATGAGCTATAGAATAGGCATAGGATATGATATCCATAAGTTAGTCAAGGGCCGCAAGCTTGTGTTGGGCGGCATTCTCGTCCCTTTTGATAAGGGCCTTCTTGCGTATTCTGACGGAGATGTGGTTATACACGCGATATGTGACGCGCTCCTTGGGGCTTCAGGCCTTGGGGATATAGGCCTGCATTTTCCGGATAGCGATAAGAAATATAAAGGTATATCAAGCCTGGAATTATTAAAAGAAACAGTTAATAAGGTTAGAGCTTGCGGGTGCGAAATAATAAATATCGATACTGTTATAATCGCGGATAAGCCAAAACTTAGCCCTTATAGAAAAGCAATGGTTGATAAATTGCAACAAGCATTGAAGGTAAATAACGGAGTAGTTAATATTAAAGCCGCGACTAACGAAGGCATCGGCCCTGTCGGTTCCCGGGCAATCGCAAGCTACGCGGTAGCGTTATTAGAGAAAGATGTGTAAGGATAAATTTTGAAGATCCTTCAGCAGCTATCCGCCTTCGGCGGATTTAACGCTGCTTCAGGATCAAATTTGCTTCGCAAATTTGAGGTGATGAATATGGAAACTATAACAGTCTTTTTAGAGTATCTATTATCGTTGCTGCTCGTCCTGATTGCGCTGTATTCATTATTTGTGGCAGTATTTTTCCGAAGAGAGATAAGGGCGGTGTTAGAAAAAGACCCCGCAGGCCATTGTTTCTTTGATGTAATCCTGCTTTATCAGGGGCTGCACGCGATTGTGATGCATCGTTTCGCGCATGCTTTGTATGTATTAAAAGTTCCGTTTATTCCGCGCTTTATATCGCAGGCGATGCGCTGGTTTACCGGGATAGAAATACATCCCGGAGCTAAAATCGGCAAGGGCCTGTTTATTGACCACGGCATGGGCGTTGTTATCGGCGAGACTGCCGTAATCGGCGATAATGTCCTTTTATATCAGGGCGTGACTTTGGGCGGAACCGGTAAAGAAAAAGGCAAACGCCATCCTACTGTCGGCAATAATGTCGTTGTTGGCGCCGGCGCTAAGGTTTTGGGGAATATAACCATAGGGGATAATTCATACATCGGGGCAAACGCCGTTGTAATAAGGGATGTGCCGCTAAATTCCACAGCCGTAGGCATACCGGCAAGGCTGACTAAGCAGGAAGGCAAAAAAATCGATTTTGATTTAGGCCATATCCATATTATTGATCCGATAATGCAGATTATAGAGGAGCTTGAAAAGCGGATTGAAGATTTGGAGAAGAGAATAAAGTAATGTCCATCGAAATATATGATTCTTTAAGCCGCAAAAAAATTCCCTTTGAGCCGGTAAAGGCTCCAAAGGTAAATATTTATACCTGTGGAGTTACCGTTTACGACGACTGTCATATAGGGCATGCCAGGAGCCTCTATATCTTTGACGTAATCAGAAGATATTTGAAATACCGCGGGTATGACGTTAAGTTCGTGCGCAATATTACCGATATCGACGATAAAATTATCAAACGCGCGAATGAATTAAAATGCGGCTGGCAGGAATTGGCAGAGAAATATATAGGCAGCTATTATCAGGATTTATCCGCCTTAAGTATAGAAAGGGCTGATTATGAGCCGAGGGCAACGGAAAATATCGAGGGCATAAAAGTATATATAAAAGCTTTGATTGATAAAGGGTATGCTTATATTACCGATACCGGAGTGTATTTTAGCGTGCGTAAATTTAACGGCTACGGAAAATTATCAGGCCAAGCAATAGGCCAGATGCTTGTAGGCGTCCGAAAAGAAGCCGACGAAACAAAGGAAAATCCTCTGGATTTCGCCTTATGGAAAAAATCCAAGCCGGGTGAGCCGAGCTGGCCAAGCGTTTGGGGTGAGGGCAGGCCTGGCTGGCATATTGAGTGTTCTGTGATGAGCACTAAATATTTGCAGGCAGATACTCTGGACATACATGCCGGAGGCAGGGATTTGATTTTTCCTCATCATGAGAATGAAATCGCCCAGAGTGAAGCGTTGACCGGAAAGCCGTTTGCCAAATATTGGATACATCACGGCCTCCTGACTATTAA
>CAKKQA010000195.1 GCA_919901925.1 Omnitrophica bacterium GWA2_41_15
CGGCACCACAGCCACCACCGACCGCCACGGCCAAGCCAACAAGGCCTTGAGTTTTAATGGGAGCAGCGATTATGTGGATTGCGGGAATGGAGCGAGTTTGAATATGACCACTGCCGTTACAGTGTCTGCTTGGATAAAAAGGACATCTGCTACTTATTATGGGCATCCCGTGATAAGGCCAGCGGCTGATAATACATGGAATGGTCCATATGTTTCATACGGCTTCGAATACCAAACTTCTACAGATAATATCATTTTCGTCTTAGGACATGCAGATAACAATTATAGTTATACAATAGGGCAAACGCCTGGCAATAATGTTTGGTTTCATGCCGTAGGCACATACGATGGGAGTTTTAGGAGAATATACATAGACGGGGTTGAAAAGCAATCTGTAGCTGAAACAAGAACACTCAAATCAACAACAGCTAAATTATATATGGGCGTGGAAAATACTTTGAAAGTATATCCTTTTAACGGCTCCATCGCCGACGTGCGCGTCTACAACCGCGCCCTGTCGGCAACCGAAGTCGCGCAGTTGTATAATGAGTATAGGTGACCAAACTGACCCCTGGGGTCCGCAAAGCGGACCCCAGGGGTCAGACAACGGTGGCATCGCGCTGTAGGGGGCAGCACACTGTGCCGCCCCTACAAAGCGTGGCCGTGCCGCAGGACGAATGTAGGGGCGCGATTTATCGCGTCCGCAACACGGTGCGCAAACGGGTCGGATAAATCCGACCCCTACAGACATACCGTAAAATGCGCGGGCAACGTACGGCGAACGGGCCGCATAAATGCGGCCCCTACAAAGATTGGCGGCGGAGCATCCTGTTTTAAAAGCGAGATTGCTTCGCCGCAGGAATAAAAAGCGAGAGCGGCTCGCAAAGACACGTTCTTACTTCCAGAAGCTGAACTGTTACCATTACTCCAACGCCAGAAAGTTCCGCCTATCCAAATTATGATTTTTGCGTAAGGCTGTCACTAAAATTAGTCTTGACAAGGCCAATATTTATTGTATACTTTAATACAGGAGATTGTATAATATTATACAATATATTGTATGGCATATCGGATAGATAAACAAGGCTTATTAGACAGGTTGAGTGTTTGGGATGGTTTCCTAAAAAGAAAAGTGCGCTTAATCGCTTGCGGCGGGACAGCTTTGACGCTTTTGGGTGTTAAGGCCTCAACTAAAGATATAGATTTACTTGTTCCTAATGAAGATGATCATGATTATCTGATCAAAATCCTGCGGCAACTTGGGTATAAATCGGCAAGCGGGTGGGGCTGGGCAAGGGATGATGGATTTATCTTTGATTTGTTTAGAGGCAATTATATTCATACGACTCAATTATTAGAATCGCCATTAAAGGAAGCGAATCACACCTTGGTTAAAGAGTTCAGCCGTATTTACTTAGGGGCCCTTAATTATTATGACATAATAATAAGCAAATTATTCAGGGGCACTGCCATAGATAATGAAGATTGTTTGGCATTGCTTAAGGCCAAGAAAAGCGAGATAGGCCTGGTTAAATTGGAAAAGCGATTCCGGCAAACAGCTTCTTATGACGTATCAGAAGAAGCTGTCATTAAAAATTGGGAGCATTTCTTAAGATTGGTTAAAAAGGAAGCGGTGTGAAAATGGACAAAAAGAATCTTTTGAAACGATTAGCCTCATTGGGATTTCCTCTATTAGAAGCCGAGAAGGATGAAGAGGCAAATTCGGCCCTCGCGGATTTAGTTGAGTCTGGCGACCTTAGGCTTTGGGAAGGATTCCCCGTAGTCCTGGCCAATAGTGCTGACAGGGGGCTGTTTGATTATGACCAGGTGCAAGGGCATCTTAAATCGCGCCCTGCTAAGTTAAATCTCGGTTTATTGGTAGTATTCTCGCTTGCGCTTTATAAAACTCTTGGCTTAAAATTTGCCTGGGCGGATAAGTTGTTTACGCTCTTTGACAATAAAAAGATGAGGCAACAGTATGAGAAGTTCTTGGCGGCCTTAAAAAACAACCAAGACTTCGTTGTCCAGGGCAGCTTTATGTCCAGCCAAAGAGTAAAGGCAGCATTTGATAATTATTTTAAACAGGCGCAGGCACATCTTGATGATCTTCTTTCAGTTAAAGAGGTGATGGGGGTTGAGTATTCGCTTTCTCAGGTTTTTTCGCCCAAACAAAAGGAATTGTTTTTAAAGAAACTGCGCAATGAAAAGTTAACTAAAACTGAAAAAGAGTATTTCTCGCGGGCAGTAAAAAAACGGGTATTGGCCCTCGCTAATCCTGAATTGCATCGTTTATCCCAAAAATTGCTCCAAAGTTTATAAGAATTCAAGAATCGCATTTCTATAGAGAGGAAAAGGCCAAGGAAAAGGCCAGTATGGCTTGACAAATTCATTATTTCTGTTAAACTTATGC
>CAKKQA010000196.1 GCA_919901925.1 Omnitrophica bacterium GWA2_41_15
TTTAATTTACGGGCTTGATATATTGAAAAGCGCTGATTACCGCGATTTTATCGAGACAATAAATATCCCCGCGTTGATAATAACCGGCAGCAAAGATACTATTTGTCCTAAAGAAGCATCGATATATATGCATAAAATAATTAAAAATTCGCAGCTGGAAATGTTAGATTGCGGCCATATGCCGTTTTTAAGCAGGGAGCAAGAGTTTAACAATATTCTTGAGAGTTTTATCCGGGCGATTGAGCTGAATCGGGACTAACTTTTCGCGAATTGCGATTTTAGCCAAATTTATTTCACAGTTGAGGGAATTCCAAATCCGCCGAAGTATTGTAAGGATGTAATACGAAGGCGGTATATTTGGGATGGCGAAGGTGTAC
Source organism: Omnitrophica bacterium GWA2_41_15 (assembly GCA_919901925.1). Taxonomy (GTDB): domain Bacteria; phylum Omnitrophota; class Gorgyraeia; order Gygaellales; family UBA12090; genus CAKKQA01. The sequence continues at coordinate 378 of CAKKQA010000196.1, forward strand.
GAGCCGTTTTTGCTAGAGCAAAAACGGCGAGTTCTGCAGCCACCGAAACTGTGAAAGAAATTTGGCGACCCCACCGAAGGTGGGGGAAAATCGCTTTGAGCGAAAAACTAGTCCCGATTCATCAATCAGTAATAATAAAAAATAACATTATGTTTACAAAAGACAGAGCGAAAATCAAAGCTAGTTTTTCCCGCGCGGCTGCTGCTTATGATAAGCACGCCGATATCCAGGCTTCGCTTTGCGACGAGTTGGTATCTAAATTGCGAAATGGAGAAATTTATGCCAAGACAATTTTAGATATCGGCTGTGGCACAGGAAGGCTGATGGCTGGTTTAGAGAAGTCATTTGCCGACAGCCTTGTGGTTGGGATGGACATAAGCGAAGGCATGGCTGTGTTCGCCGCCCATAGAGGGGTGAAGTCTTTTGTGGCGGATGCGCAAGAATTGCCGTTTGGACCAAAAGCGTTTGATTTGGTGGTTTCTAATGGGGTATATCAATGGGCCGGTGATTTAAAGAGCTCTTTTAGAGAGGCAAGGAGGGTTTTGAAAAAGAACGGGTATTTTGTCTTTAACTGTTTCGGCTCAAGGACTCTTGAAGAATTACGCCTATGCCTGAATATAAAGCAAAACATTCTGCCTTCCAAGGAAAGAATATATAAAGCACTGCAAGGCGCGGGATTTACTGATGTTGAAATGAATGTAAAACTGCAAAGAAAATATTTTGACAGCTTAAGCAGCATACTTTATTGGTTGAAAAGCATAGGGGCAAACCAAGCGTACACGCGGGCGCCTTTTTTTACGTCAAGAAAGCTGATGAGTTTGGATGATTGCTATAATAAGCATTACGGGGATAACAACAGGGTTTACGCCACATTCGAAGTTATTTATATTAAAGCCGCCCATGAATAATTCTTCTTTAAAGGCCATCTTTATAACCGCAACCGATACTGGCGTAGGCAAAACTATTGTTTCTTGCGCCATCGGTATAGCATTAAAGAAGCAAGGCATAGATGTCGGCGTAATGAAGCCATTTCAGTGTTCGGGAGATGACACGGATTTTTTGATGAGGGCACTTGGCGTAAAGGACGATAAAAGGTTAGTCAATCCTTATTATGCTAAAGAGCCGCTGGCTCCTTATCTGGCTTTTAAAAGAGCAAAGATAAAAATAGACTTGGATAAAGTTTTTTCTGCTTACGAGGAATTAAAAAAACGCCATGAGTTCTTGATAGTAGAAGGCGCCGGCGGCCTGTTGGTTCCGATAAAAGAAAATTATTTGGTATGTGATTTGATAAAGGATTTGGATATTCCGGCGGTAATTGTTGCCAGGGCGGGCTTGGGTACATTAAATCATACTCTGCTTACTCAAAGATACGCCCTTGATTACGCAATAGATGTTAAAGGAATAATTATAAACGGTTTTAAGGGAAATAATCTGGCAGAGAAGACAAATCCGGAAGTTTTGAAGCTATTTCAAGAAGCTCCGTTACTGGGAATAGTGCCTTTCGTTAAAAATGCCAAGTCGAAGCAGGGATTGGAAAACCTCGCCAAGGCTGCTAAGAATAATCTTGATTTAAAATTATTACTAAAAACGAAAAGGCACATTAATAGCCGGTTAGCAAAAGATGATAAAGATTTTATCTGGCATCCTTTTACCCGGATGAAGGAATGGCTTAATGACGAGCCGCTGATTATTGAAGAAGCAAAAGGCTCTTATTTGAAAGATTCCCAAGGCAGGTGGTATCTGGATGGAGTTTCCAGCCTCTGGGTAAACGTGCATGGCCATCGTAAGAGAGAAATAGACCTTGCGGTAAGAAATCAGCTGAATAAAGTTGCCCATTCGACTTTGTTAGGATTAGGCAATGTCCCTTCGATAGGGCTGGCAAGGAAATTGGTGGAAATTGCCCCCAGTGGGTTAAAGAAAGTTTTTTATTCTGATTCAGGTTCAACCGCGGTTGAGATTGCCTTAAAGATGGCTTATCAATATTGGCAGATTAAAGGTAAGCCAAAAACAACATTCATTCATCTGGAAAATTCTTATCACGGAGATACCATTGGTTCTGTCAGTGTGGGCGGCATTGATTTGTTTCATAAGGCCTACAAAAAACTTCTTTTTAAAAGTTTCAAAGTTGATTCTCCTTATTGTTACCGCTGCCCTAAGGATAAAACTTATCCATTGTGCGGGTTTGAATGTTTGAATATGTTAAAAGAAACTCTTTCTACGCATCATCAGAAAATTGCCGCGTTGATTGTTGAGCCATTGGTGCAGGCTGCGGCAGGAATGATTGTCTGGCCGCCAGGCGTTTATAAAGAGATGGCTGGCCTTTGCAAGAAACATAATGTTCTGCTGATAGCTGATGAGGTGGCTGTGGGTTTTGGCAGGACAGGGACTATGTTTGCTTCAACTCAAGAAGCAGTAAGCCCGGATATTTTGTGCGTTGCTAAGGGCATTACTGCCGGATATCTGCCGTTGGCGGCAACTTTGGCAACTCAAAAAATATTCGACGCTTTCCCAACTTTTTTCCACGGCCACACCTATACCGGAAATCCTCTGGCCTGTAGCGCGGCGCTGGCTAATTTGGAGGTTTTCAAAAAAGAAAAAACATTGGAAAAGCTTAAATCCAAGATAGAGTTTTTCAAGGGAGGATTAGAAAGATTCAAGGCGCTGGAACACGCCGGTGATATTCGCCAAAAAGGTTTTATGGTTGGCATTGAACTTGTGAAGAATAAAAAGACAAAAGAGCCTTATGCTTGGGAAGAGAAAATCGGCGCTAAGGTTTGCCGCAAGGCGCGTGATTACGGTTTGATCTTGCGGCCGTTGGGAGACGTTGTGGTCCTTATGCCGCCTTTATCTATAAGCAAACCGGAATTAATCCGGCTGTTAGATGGCGCATATGAAGCTATTGTTGAGATAACTGAATGCTACCGTTAACTGACCCCTGGGGTCCGCAAGATGCGGGCCCCAGGGGTCAGTATGGTAAGGGGGAAACAAAATGAAAGAATATGATAATAACGTTAAGGTCGGCAAGGGGCGGATGAAGAATAAATTTTTATTAAAGAATATATTTGTTTGCGTGGTCGCTTTAATTGTTTTGGGGATAATTTTTTATCTTGCCCGGTTGAATCATAATAATTTTGAAAAAGCAATGGTAAGATTAGCCCAGGAAGAGCTTTTGATTTGCGCTAAATCAGAGGCGCAGAGCGTGGAACAATATATAACGGATGTATATGATGAATTGGCGATTCTGGCTTCGAATACCGCGATCCGTATGAGTATCGCGGAAAAGCCGGCGAAAGGGCGCGTTAATAGAAGTTCTTCTTACCTCGAAGATTCTTATAAAGATATAAAACAACAGGCAGACGCTATATATATGTTTAACGCGCAAGGGGCGTTATTGAGCAGGGTGCCTTATGTTGAGGATTTGCCGTTGCTTGAAGATTATTCTAAGGATCCGGACGTCAGCCATGTGTTGAAGCATCAACAGCCTTATATAGGATGGTTTAATAGCGGCAGCGCTTCGGCTCAGGCAATAACGATTTCTTATCCGGTCTTTAGCAGCAATAAGTTCATAGGGCTAATGCAGGCAGTTGTTTCTATACCTAAAATCAGAGAATTGGTTGGGCATATCGGGTTGTCCGGGAATGCGCGTGTGATGATCTTAGACAACAAACTGGGATTAGTGGTTTCTCCGGAAGATTTATATATTGATAAAACCATCCGGGATATCTTGAGCCACCAAATGACATCCGCGAAAATAGAAGATATTATAGCGAGAATGCTTAACGCGGAAGAGGGCGCTGATATTTATGATTCAATGGGCGTAAGCAAAATAGGGGAGGAAAAGAAACTTATCGCCTTTTCGCCAATACATATCGGCAAGGAAAATTGGTCTTTAGCAGTTATAATGGATTATCAGCATATAGCTAAACCTATCAACCAGAATGCCAGGGATAATATAATTTTTTCTGCCTTCGTGATTTTTGTGCTTGCGGTATTGGGCTGGTTTTTCTACGCGGAGCAAAAGAAAAAGGCGCAACTTGATATATCGCACACCGCGGCGAATATCGTTAACAAACAACTGCGGATAGAAATAGAAGAGAGGAAAAGAGGGGTAAACAATGGTTGATTTCGCGCTGACTTCAGAGAAAGAAAAGGCACTGCTTGAGAAAATGTCGCGTCTGGGCATACGACAGGCGGATATTGTTGAAAAGTTTATCCGCGCGCAAGGCCCGGGCGGGCAGAACGTCAATAAGGTTGCCACCTGCGTGTATCTGAAACATCTTCCTACGGGCATCGAGGTTAAATGTCAGAGCGAGCGCTCTCAAGCCCAGAACCGTTATCTTGCCAGGCAATTATTGTTAAAGAAAATCGAAGAGCAGATCTTAAAAAGATTGCGCGAAGAAAAGTGGCTTGCTGAAAAAGAGCGGCGCAAAAAACGCAAACGTTCAAAGAAGAGCAAAGAGAAGATGTTGGAGGAGAAGCATAGGCGTTCCGAGAAGAAACGCCTTAGGGCTAAAACGTTCAAGGAAGAGTAATCCTGTGGGCATAAAAAAAGAGGGGGTTCTTCGCCCCCTCGGCCGTAAGGTTTGGTTATTAACCTTAGCCCTCTTAATTATAATTAATATATGCCACATAAATTGCCGTTTGGCAAGATGTAAATTCGTGTTTTTTGAAAGCGTTTTCTCGAAGGCGGCCATTTCAAACTATTAGTTTTTATTCTGGGCGCATAACTATAATAAATACAAGTAGTTGAGTGAATGTGTCATTGCGAGGAACCCTCACTTGATATATCCGTGACGAAGCAATCTCGTTTTTTTCCGCCTTCGCTTTTACTATCGGCGGAATCCCGCCAATGTCTAAAGCCATAAAGCGGGAAAGTACGAGATTGCTTCGTCGCCAATGCAAACAACAGCTCCTCGCAATGACAGTTAACAATGACGGATAATAAGATGAAAAACAATCTAATTGCCATAGCGCTTATAGCGGTTTTGGGGTGCGGCGTTTATTTTAATTCTTTAAACGGCGCGTTTTTATGGGACGACGACATTTTGATTAAGAATAACCTGTTTATCCGTAACCCATCTAACATTACCGCGTTATTTACCACAGATACTCAAGCCGGAGCGGGAAGGATAGGATATTTCTACCGGCCGATACAAGTGCTTAGCTATATGGTTGATTATTCTCTGACCAAACTAGAACCCTTCGGGTATCATCTGACAAATATGCTGCTGCATATTTTAACCGCGGTAGGCATATACTTTTTTATCCGCCTTCTTCTGTATGATAATCTCATTTCTTTGCTAACAGCGCTTTTTTTTGTGGTACATCCTGTACACACAGAGGCAGTAAGCTATATCTCCGGGCGCTCTGAATCGTTGGGGTTTCTTTTTATACTCTTAAGTTTTATATTTTATATAAGATTTGTTAAAAATCGCGGACTATTTAATTTCTTTTTGGCAATAGCGGTTTATACCTGCGCGTTATTATCGAGAGAGAACAGCCTGATTTTTCCGCTTTTATTGTTGGTTTATCATTACGCTTTTAGGGAAAGAATCAACAAGAAGATTTTTACCGCGATCCTATCTATAACCTGCGTATACGTTTTGATTAGAGTTACCTTGTTAGGTAGTTTGTTATCGAGCGTCCAACATTCCACTACATTTTTCGAGAGGCTGCCCGGATTTTTCGCCGCTATCACTCAATATCTGCGGCTTTTGGTTTTACCTTTAAACCAGCATATGGAATATGGCGCGAGGTTAGTGGCATGGAGCGATTTAAGGGTAATCATCGGAGTGGTAATTGTTTTATTTTTGGCTTTCCTATTTTTTAAAAATCGGCGTAGGAATAAAATATTAGTTTTCTCCGTGTTCTGGTTTTTTACGGCGCTGCTTCCTGTGTCTAACCTTTATCCGATTAACGCCTATATGGCGGAGCATTGGCTTTATATGCCTTCGTTAGGCGTTTTCTTGATGTCGGGCTGTGGCTGCGCTTATTTCTTGCGGCGCCGAAATCTACACGTTCTGTGTTCGGTTTTGATTATAGGGTTTTTATTCTTTTATTCTTTCCTTACCATACGGCAAAATAATTATTGGCATGATGCGATGTGGTTTTATGAGCGGACGCTTGAATATGCCCCTGACAGCGCGCGGCTTTTAAGCAACCTTGGTGTTGAATACAATAAGCTTGGGGCAAATGAAAAGTCGATAGCCCTGTATAAAAAAGCTGTAAGTTTTAACCCCAAATTTGAGGAGGCTTACAATAATCTTGGTTACGCTTATAAAGAGGCCGGCCGTAATGAGGAGGCGATAGGTTCTTACCAAAAATCGATTGACGCAAATCCAAATTTTGCCGAGGGGTATTATAACCTCGGGGTTCTCTACAGCGAAACAGGCAAATTAAAAGAGGCTCTCCCGCTATATGAAAAAGCAATAGAGTTAAATCCGAATTATGCCTCTGCCTATAATAACCTTGGGCTTGCCTTTAGCGGTCTAGATAATGATGTTGAAGCGGCTGTTTTGTATAAGAAGGCAATTAAACTTGACCCGGCTTACGCCGTTGCATATTATAACCTGGGCAATCTTTATCAAAAAGCAGGGGATAAAAAACAGGCAGTGGTGTTTTATCAGAAAGCGATCGTGGCTAATCCCAATCTCGTCCAGGCTTATAATAATCTCGGAGTTATGAATATGTTATTAGGAAAAGATCAAGAGGCTGAGGCCTGTTTTATTAAGGCGGCGCAGCTTTCTAGTGATAATGCCGCCGCCCGAGGGAATCTGGCTTCTGTTTATTATAATATGGGCAAGTATGGCCAAGCGCTGGAATGGCTGGATAAGGCGCTTGCTTTAGGCTTTAACCCGGATTCGCCGGTAGTTAATGCGCTTAAGCCGTATCGTAAGGAGAAGGCGCGATGAATAAGCGAGTTGTCGTGGCTATGTCTGGAGGGGTGGATTCGTCAGTAGCCGCGGCACTTTTAAAGAATGAGGGTTATGAGGTCATCGGCATCACGATGTGTTTCGGCTTAAACCCGGATTTTGCATTAGGTTTCGAGGAAAATGGCCTAAATCTTTGGCAGGACAAGGCTTGCGAGCAAAAGAACCGCAGGCGTATTCAGTGC
>CAKKQA010000197.1 GCA_919901925.1 Omnitrophica bacterium GWA2_41_15
GGTATTCAGTTCCTGCATATACCAGCTGAATATTTTTGTGGATACGATGTTGAGTTCTCTGTCGGTTATCGTCGGACAGGGAGGGGTGGCGGCATTATATTTTGCCAACAGGATCTTTCAGTTTCCTTTAGGGATATTCGGCGTGGCTATCGCGCAGGCGGCTTTGCCCACGATGTCGCGCCAGGCATTGGACGAAAACAAGGCTGATTTCAAAAAGACGCTTTCATTTTCTTTGATAGCGATTTTTTTAATAATGCTGCCGATTACAGCCGTGATAGTTTCTTTAAGTTCGCCGTTGGTTGACGTCTTATTTAAAAGGGGCAGGTTTGACGCTTATTCTTCGGGAATTACATCGGGAGCGCTTTTATTTTACGGGTTTGGGCTGGTAGGTTATTCCGCGAACAAGGTATTGGTATCTTCCTTCTTTTCTTTAAAAGACACAATTACGCCTTTAAAGATAACTGGCATATCTTTGATTATAAATATTGCTTTGAGCCTTACCCTGATGTTTCCCATGCAGTTAAGGGGGCTTGCCCTGGCAGCTTCGATTTCAGGAACCTGCAACTTTTTTATTTTTATGTACGCCTTAAGGAAAAAAATCGGGCCCTTAGAGGGCAGGTATTTACTAAAGGCTTTTACAAAAATATTAGTTTCATCTTTTTTTATGGCCGTGGCCTGTTTTTATGTTTATGGTTATTTTCAAGGCCGCCAGGAAATCGTTAGGCTGGCCGCGGCGCTTATATGTGGTTTCGCCATTTTTATTTTAAGCATTTTTATTATGCGGCTGGAAGAATTATTTAAGGTCATAAGATGGCTATTGAAGAAAAAATAAAGCAATTTCCCGATAGCCCGGGAGTTTACCTGATGAAGGGCGCCCGCGGCGAGATTATTTATATCGGCAAGGCAAAGTCATTAAAGAAGCGGGTTACAAGTTATCTGGGCAAAGATTTAACGGAGAAAACCGCCCGCCTTATGTTGAATGTTGCCGATATCGAATACAAGATTTGCCCGACGCAAAGTATGGCTTTGGTGCTTGAGGCGGCGCTGGTGCGCAAGTTTATGCCTAAGTATAATGTTTCCCTGCGCGATGATAAGAGTTTTCCTCTGGTTAAGATAACAAAGGAAGAATTCCCGGCGGTTTATATTACCCGCAAAAAGGAAGACGACGGCGCGTCGTATTTCGGGCCGTATACAAATGCCAAGCTTTTGCGCCAGGCATTAAAGGTAATCCGAAAGTATTTTCCATTTCGTTCCTGCAAGACATTGCCAAACAAGGCTTGTATTTATTATCGTTTAAAGCTTTCTCCCGCGCCTTGCATAGGCAAGATAAGCCGCCAAGATTATGCTAAGACTATTAAAGATATTTCTTTGATATTGAGTGGTTCGACTGAAGAGTTGATTAAAAATCTTACGCGGGAAATGGAAGGACAATCAAAACACCAGATGTTTGAAGAGGCCGCTACGCTTCGGGATAAAATTCTTGCCTTAAGTAGTTTGCGGGATGAAATTTATTCCTCACAAAATTCTCTTGAGGAGCTAAGGGATAAATTACAGCTAAAAAAACTGCCGATGAGGATAGAGGCGTTTGATGTTTCTAATATTTTAGGGCTTCAGGCAACCGCCTCGCTGGTTTCTTTTTATAACGGGGTTGCGGATAAAGATAATTACCGCCGATTCCGGATAAAGACAGTGCAAGGCGCCGATGATTATAAAATGCTGGCAGAGGCAGTCAGCCGCCGCTATAAAAGGCTGAAAGAAAAAAACTTAAACCTGCCTGATTTGATTTTGATAGACGGAGGTAAAGGCCAGCTTTCGGCGGCGGAAAACGAATTAAAAAGGCTGGAGTTAGATATTCCGATTATAAGTTTAGCCAAAAGGGAAGAAGAGATTTTTACGCCCCAAAGCACAAGGCCCCTGCGCCTAAAAAATAATTCTGCTGCCTTGCGTTTGATTCAGCATATCCGCGACGAATCCCACAGGTTCGCGTTAAAGTATCATCAGGTGTTGCGAAGAAAGAAATTAATGGATGAATTGTAGGGGCGCCATTTATGGCGCCCGCAATCACGCAACAACGCACGGCAAACGGGTCGGATGAATCCGACCCCTACGGACATACTGCGGCATACCTGTAGGGGCGCCATTTATGGCGCCCGTTATTCGGTATAGGCTTATCATGGGAAAGAACATATTTACAGATTTCCAACTACGGGTTTTACTTCAAGCGGCTAAAATCCCCTTTGGTGAAGTGCGTACTTACAAGTGGGTTGCCCAAAAAATCGGCGCGCCGAAAGCGGTACGCGCCGTAGGCACTGCCTTAAAGAAGAATCCGTATCCTCTGATTATCCCTTGCCACCGGGTTGTCAAATCAAGCGGCGAACTAGGAGAATATGCCGGGGGTAAAAATATAAAGAAGGCGCTGATTGTGTTTGAAAGGGCATTAAAGGCTAAAAAAGCGGTTGCTTAACGAGGGGAAAAGAGGTATAGTTTTAGTTAGCCTATTTGTCAGTTACCCGGTTAGCCAGTTATAAAAAAAATCTTTTTTCGTCTTTTAACCGGCTAACTGGTAAACTGGTTAACTAAAAAACTGGTTAATCGGCAAACTGGCCAACCGGCAAACAAACAGGAGTTTGAGATGAAAATAAAGGAATGCCTCAAGATAATGGTCGAGAAAAACGCTTCGGACCTGTTTTTCCGGGCGGGTGGGCCTTTGCGCCTGCGCATCGACGGAAAGATTGTAGTTGCCTCTGATACTCTCTTGAGCGTGGAGGATGTTACTTGCGCGGTAGAAGATTTGCTACCGCAGAGAGAAAAAGAGCTTCTGCGTCAGCAAAAAGATGTTTATTTGGGGGCTTACAAGCAGGAATTCAATCGGCGTTTTCGCGTGAGCGTATTCATGCAAAGAAGCACACCGTCGATAGTTGTCCGCCAGATACCGCAGGTTATGCGGACATTTGAAGAATTAGGCTTACCCCGGGATATTCTGGAGAATCTTTGTAAAGAAAACAGGGGTTTAGTGCTTTTGACCGGGGCAACCGGCTCGGGAAAATCTACGACCATTGCCTCGATGATTGAATACATAAACGCTAACAGCAAAAAACATATACTGGCGGTAGAAGAACCGATAGAGTTTACCTATACCGATAAGATGTCGGTTATTAATCAGCGAGAAGTCGGCTCGGATGTGCCTAATTACGCCGCGGCACTTAAGGCATTTACTTTGCAAAGCCCGGATGTTATTTTTATTGGCAACATCTGCGACTACGAAACGATGTCTACCGCTTTAGTCGCCGCCGAGACAGGGGTTTTGGTTTTAAGCACTTTGCATACGATAAACGCCGCGCAGACTGTTGAAAGGATCATAAATTTCTTCCCGCCTTATCAGCACGAGCAGATTGCTTTACTGCTTTCGTCTCTTCTTAAAGGAGTGATTTCATTAAGGCTGGTGCCTCTAAAAGATTCCCCCGGCAGGGCGCCGGCGTATGAGTCGATGATCCTTACTCCGACGATATCGCGGCTGATCCGTGAGCGTAAGATCTGGGAAATCCCGCGTTATCTGGAGGATGGAGGCATATTCGGCATGCAGACATTTAACCAGTCACTGGTAAATTTAGTCAAAAAAGGGTTGATTTCCGTCGAAGAGGCAATAGGGTTTAGCGATAGCAAAGACGAATTTCAACTGGCGATGAAAGGATTCAGAAAATAGATTCTAAACGGAGATTGTAACATGATTGATGATATAAAAGTAAAATTAGCCTCACTTCAGAAAAAACTGGACGAACTAAGAGGTTATCTTTGACGCCGCAAGGGAAGAAAACCGCGTAATTCAGTTAAATGAACAAATGTCCTCGCCGGATTTCTGGCAGGATAATCAAAAGTCAGCGCGGGTTTTAAGCGAACTCAAGTTCCTAAAAGCTAAAATCCAGCCCCTGCAGGAAATTGCCGCGAATCTGAAAGAGGCAAAAGAGTTATCCGAAATAGTCGATCTTTCGGATTCTGATTTAATCAGTCAGCTATCAGGCAGCCTCGAAGTTTTATCCGAAAAGATAAATGGCTTGGAATTTAGGACTCTTTTAAACGGTGAGTTTGACGCCGCGAGCGCCATACTTTCCATAAATTCAGGCGCAGGCGGTACTGAATCATGTGATTGGGCCAATATGCTCTTGAGGATGTATTGCCGTTTTGCCGAGAGCAAAGGTTATAAGGTTAAGACTATAGATATTCTTGAGGGAGAAGAGGCAGGGATCAAAAATGTAACATTGGTTATCGAAGGGCCGTATGCCTATGGTTATTTGAAAGCTGAAGCAGGCGTGCATAGGCTGGTGCGTATTTCGCCTTTTGACTCCAATAAGCGCAGGCATACCTCTTTTGCTTCGGTAGATGTCATCCCGCAGGTTGAGGGGGGCATTGATATAAAAATAGAAGAAAAGGATTTAAGAATCGACGTCTATCGTTCCAAAGGCGCCGGAGGGCAATCGGTTAATACCACTGATTCCGCTGTCAGGATAACGCATTTACCGACGGGTGTTGTAGTCCAATGCCAGAACGAGCGTTCTCAGCGTCAGAACAGGCAGATGGCGATGAATATTTTAAAGGCCCGCCTTTATGAAATAGAGCGTAAAAAACAAGAAGATAAAGTGCAGGCGGAATACGCCAAAAAGCAAAAAATAGAATGGGGCAGCCAGGTACGCTCGTATGTGATGCATCCTTATAGTATGGTTAAGGATCATCGCACAGAATATGAGACCGGAAACACCAACGCGGTAATGGACGGGAAACTCGATGATTTCATCGAGGCGTATTTGAGGATGTTGAAGGATAAAAATTAGCAGAAACGAGTCATTGCGAGGAACCCTCGTTTTGCATCAGGTGACGAAGCAATCACGTTTTTAAAAGCGAGATTGCTTCATCGCCAGTGCTGACGATAGCTCCTCGCAATGACGGATGGGAATGGGATGATACTCAAATTCATTACACAGAAAATGGCAGGTTCGCAGAATGAGCGCCAGATAAAGCGCCTTTTGCCGTTGGTTACCAGAATCAACGCTCTTGAACCAAAAATCAAAGAATTATCTGACAGCCAGATTCGGGCCAAGACCGATGAATTTAAGGCCCGGATCAGCGAAAAGGCTAAAATATACGAACAGGATTTTATCAGCTTGCAGGAGCAGATTAAGGAATCCACGTCTAACACCGAAAAGAACCGTTTGAAATTGCGTTTAAAACAGCTGCGTAACGGCTTATTTGAAGATGTCTTGCCCGAGGCCTTCGCCTGCGTCAGGGAAGCCGGCCGGCGCGCGATAAATATGCGCCATTTTGACGTCCAGCTTATCGGCGGGATGGTTTTGCATGAAGGCAGGATCTCCGAAATGGCCACCGGTGAAGGTAAAACGCTTGTCGCGACTTTACCGGCATATCTGAACGCGCTTTTAGGCAAAGGCATTCATGTCGTTACGGTCAATGATTACCTCGCCCGGCGCGACCGCGAATGGATGGGGCCTATTTATGAATTCTTGGGGTTATCCGTCGGGGCTATCCAGCATGATATGAGCCCTGACCAGCGCAGAGAGTCCTATAACTGCGATATTACTTATGGCACCAATAATGAATTCGG
>CAKKQA010000198.1 GCA_919901925.1 Omnitrophica bacterium GWA2_41_15
GGAAAAAGGTCAAGATGTGGGGGTAAGGAGACATCAGCAGAAACCAGTAACCAGAAAAAGGAAAGAAAATGGAGAATGGAAAAATAAAATTGTCATATTGGTAACAGTTCAGCTTCTGGAAGTAACCGTGTCATTGCGAGGAGCTGTCGTTTACACTGGCGACGAAGCAATCTTTAAAGATTGCTTCGCTCCCTGCGGTCGCTCGCAATGACACTCGGCGGCGGCTTCCAAGAGCTGAACTGTTACTCATATTGTCATTACGAGTTGTAGTGACAGCACAGTGTGCTGTCACTACAAAGGTTAGCGACGAAGCAATCGCGTTTTTTTCCGCTTTCGCTACAATGACAATCTTATTCTATCTTCTTCCATTCTCCATTCTCTATTTTCCACTTTACCTGATTACTGCCGACATTGGCTCGATAATATCTTCAGCGCCTTCTTCTCGTCTTTGCGGATTTGCCCTGACAAATGAGCACTTGAAGGGAATTTTTTTTCACCGCGGATTTCGAGGATAAACTGAATTTCCAGGTCCTGGCCATAGATATCTTTTTTGAAATCAAATATGTGGGCCTCGACAGTTTGCTCATCCGGCGGCTTAGAAAAAGTCGGCCTTCTGCCGATATTGCAAATGCCGGAATACACTTTATCATCTAAAAATATTTTTACGGCATAAACGCCTGAGCGGGGCAGAACTTCATGATGCGGATTAATATTTGCCGTCGGATGACCCAGTATCCTGCCTCTTTTTAAGCCGGGGATCACGGTCCCCAAAACAGAAACTTTCCGTCCGAGAAGCTTTTCTGCTTTTACAAGGTTCCCCATCTTAATTAAAGAGCGTATTGTGTTAGAACTGGCTATTAAGCCTGATACTTTTAACTCTTTTACCGGCACAACTTTAAAACCCATTCTTTCTCCGTAATGTTTAAGAAGGCTGACGTTTCCTTTCATGTTATGGCCGAAACGGAAATTTCTCCCCACAAAGACATACGAAGCCGACAACATCGCGCCGATAATTCTGTCAATAAAATCTTTAGCGCTGATTCTAGCGAATTCTTTTGTAAAATGGGCCACCAGAGTATAATCGATCCCCGCGGATTCGATTAATTTCAGGCGGTGTTTAAGCGAGATAAGATACGGGACTCCTCGAGGGTGAGGATGAAAAGTAAGGCAGATGGATTTCCTGCGAAGGCGCCGGGCCATGGACACGGCTTTAGATACAAGATACTGATGGCCGCGGTGAAGGCCGTCAAACACACCGATAACTACAACCGTCTTTTGGAGGCCGCTTTTAAACTTAAAATTAGCAAGGCCGGATATCGTTTTCATTAAAATCGTCCAGTTGCTTTGCTTCTTTCACGCGATAATCGCCGATAGCAAGCCGGCGGATTTCGATTATGTGGCCGACACAGTTAAGGCGCAGGGCGATTTCCTCGGCGAGAGTCCGGACATACGTGCCTTTGGAACATTTAAGAAGAAAACGGATTTGCGGAAGAGAGAAATCCAATAATTCCAGTTTATACACATCCACTATCCTAGCCTTACGCTCAACGACTAAGCCTTTACGCGCTAACTGATAGAGCCGCTTTCCCTGGTGCCTTATGGCTGAAACCATGGGCGGGATATTTTCAAATTTACCTTCTATTCCTTTTAAAACATTTTCAACCTGTTCGCGCGTAACCGCGTCAAAAGGGGCGCATTTTGTGATTTTACCCTGGGAATCTCCGGAATCCGTTGCCTGGCCTAATTTTAATGTCGCAAGATATTCCTTATCAAAATTGGCAAACCGGTTAAAAAGTTTCGTGGCTCCGGAAACCAAAACGATTAAGAGGCCTGTCGCCAGCGGATCAAGCGTGCCGGCGTGGCCGATACGCCTTGTGTTTAATTTCCTGCGCACGACATTAACCACATCGTGCGAAGTCAGGCCTTGCGGCTTATCTAACAACAATATACCCGGTTTGACTAACACTTCTTCTCTCCCATCAGTTCTTTAGCCTTTGCGGTTATTTCATTTTTTATTTTGTTAAATTCTCCGTCGGCTGTTGTGCCGCTGGCATTCTTATGGCCGCCTCCGCCGAAATAGGAGGCTAATTTATTACAGTCAAAATTACTCTGCGAACGGAAATTTACCCTTACTTTATTTTTTTTACCCTCGATAGCTTTAAAAACCATGGCTAATTCCACATCTTTTATAGAACGCAGCAAAGTTAAAACTACTTCGCTTAAATCCACAACACCGGATTTCTTTTTTACAATCGTTTCGGAAAGCCCGGCCCAGACAATTCTTCCGTCGCACAAGCGGCTTATATCCGATAATATTTCCCCCAATAATTTTATATCTTTAAAAGGCATGTTTTCATAAAGGCTGTTATATATCCTCGCGGGAGAAAGCCCTGTTTTAATCAAATCCGCCGCGATAATATGGCTTGCGTCTGTGGTGTTATTAAAACGGAAACTGCCGGTATCCACGACAAGCCCGGAATACAACTGTAGAGCCGAATCTTTGCCTATCGGCTCCTTAAAACATTTGTAAAGCTGATAAACCATCTCACAGGTACAAGAAGCTTCACTCGACACCCAGTTAACCTCGGCAAAATATTTATTGGAAATATGGTGGTCGATATTTATTGTGGCATGCTCTTGGGTTACCAGTTTCGCGGCCTTTCCCGCCCTTCCCGCGTCGGAACAGTCTAAAAATACCGCGCAGTCAAAATCTTTATTTTTGTTGGATACCGGTAATATTGTATCCACACCCGGCAAAAACAAACATTCAGGCGGGACCTTGCTTTCATTCACAATAAGCGCTTCCTTACCAAGTTTTTTCAACAATCCGGCTAAAGCAAGCTCGGAACCTATGGCGTCAGCCTCTGGATTAGTGTGGCAGGTAAGCAAAAACCTCTTATTCTTTTTTATTGCCGCGGCGGCTTTTTTTAAGCTCATCTTTTATCCTGTCTATTTTGGCGAAAATATCAATACTATATTCAACGGATTCGTCTAATTTAAAAATCAACTCTGGGGTATAACGCAATTTCAACCTGTCTCCTACAAGGCGGCGGATAAACCCTCTAGCCGACTCTATTCCGGTTTGCGCGTCTTCTTTCTGTTTTTCCGTGCCCAATACGCTAAAATAAATCTTAGCAATCTGCAGGTCCTTCGTTACTTCCACGCGCACTACCGTAATAAAACCAAGCCGGGGGTCATGAAGTTCATCATGAATTATACTGCCTATCTCTTCTTTAATCGCTGAGGCGACTTTATCAACTCTGCTCATTGCATGCTCCTGTTTCAAACTGACCCCTGGGGTCCGCAATCTTGCGGACCCCAGGGGTCAGTTTTACGGTTAACGTTTTGCCTTCCTCCTTAAAAACTCAAGCTCTTCTTCTTTCGTCTTCAAACCTTTATCCAGTTTAGCGTGAAACGTCTGTTTAAGCAATTTTTTAAAATGCGGCCCGGGCTTAATCCCTAATTTCTTAACATCCTCTCCGCCTACTAGTATCCTTACCTCGTTATAATGATGCAGGAAATTATTTATGTTTTTCTCGACACTGCGGTTATTTGCCCTTAACAAAATAAGCAGGATAACTTCATAACTAAGCGGATCCAAAATACAGTGGATATCGCTGGGTTTAAGCTCACTTTTAAGCTTTAATATCGCGCGTTTACAATCAGCCTTAAAAGAAAGCATCCTCTTTATTTCGCCGCTTCTAAAGGCAAACCTATCCGCGGTTTTACGGATTTCTGCCGCGGGCAAATCTTCCAAAAGAAGCATCAGATAAACCAGCCATTTATCTACTTTGCGTTTATGACGGAAATTATCCTCAAACCACTTCATCACCTTCGCGGCTTTTTCTAAAGAAGATATTTTTTTCTGATCAACAACCAGCCGCGGATGCAAAAAAGAAAAACCGCAAATCTTTTCAACAAGCTTTACGCACTTAACCGGTTCATTCTCCTTTAGGATCAAAATCAATTCGTCGCGCAAGCGGTGGGGGCTGACCTTTTCCGGCATCTTATGGCTTGCGGCTTGCTTAATCAAATTTAAGGTATACGGGCTTATTTTAAAATTACACCTTTCGGCAAAACGCGCCGCCCTTAATATCCGCGTCGGGTCATCGATAAAGCTCAAATCGTGAAGCGCCCTTACCTTTTTAGCCTTCAGGTCATCGTTGCCAGCGTAAAAATCGATCAACTGCCCGAAGTTATTTTTATTTATCCCGAAGGCCATGGCATTGATGGAAAAATCCCTGCGGCCAAGGTCATCTTTAATCGCGCCGGGAGTTACCTTAGGCAGGGCTGCCGGAAACTCGTATATTTCTTTTCTCGCGGTAGCAATGTCTATTTTGGAATTATCTTGCGCAACTACAGTAGCTGTCCCGAATGCCTTATGATGCGCGAGGCGGCCATTAAGTTTGCCGGATAGTTCCCGCGCAAAAGCAATGCCATCGCCCTCAACAACAATATCAAGGTCAAAATTATTCTTTGCGCCCAAAAGCAAATCCCGGACAAATCCTCCGACCACATAAGCGTTCATATGCATTTCGTCGGCAACACTGCCGATGAATTTTACGCGGCCCAAAACTTCTTTGGGCAATCTATTTAAGCGTTCGATTAACATAGTTATATCGTGTAACCTTACTGACCTCCGAGGTCCGCAATCTTGCGGACCTCGGAGGTCAGTTTTACGGCCTGGGATGATACATTTTATGTATACTTTTCAACCTGTTCCTATCAACATGCGTATAAATTTGCGTTGTGGAAATATCCGCGTGGCCAAGCATCTCCTGAACGCTTCTTAAGTCCGCTCCCCTTTCCAAAAGATGCGTCGCGAATGAATGCCTTAAAGTATGCGGCCGAATATCTTTCTTTATACCTGCTTTAATAGCATAGCGCTTAATCATCTTCCAGAATGACTGCCGGGATATTTTTTTACCAAGGCGGCTTAAGAACAAAACTCCCGTATCCGGAGAATTTTTCAGAAGTTTCGGCCGCACTTTTTCCAGATAACGTTCTACGGCCTTGATTGCTTCTCTGCCAAGCGGCACTATCCTTTCTTTAGACCCTTTGCCGATACAACGCAAGAAACCGACATCCATATTAAGGTCACTAACTTTAAGGTTAACCGCCTCTGAAACCCGCAGGCCTGTGGCATACATTAATTCTAACACTGAATTATCCCTTATGCCTTGCGGATGCCTGATATCAGGAGCGCTTATAAGCGCGCCTACTTCCTGAAGGGAAAGCGCGTCCGGAATCCTTTTCCAAAGTTTCGGCGAATCGAGAATGCTGGTTGGGTCTGCCTTAAGGAGCCGCTCCCTGACCAGAAAGCGGTAAAAAACTTTTATCGCGGCTAAATTCCTGGCGATAGATGTTGACGATAAACCCGCGTCTTTAAGGGAAAACATGAAATCGCCGATATTTTTTGACGAAGTGTCTGACAAAGAACTGATCTTGGAGTTTTCAAGATATCCGGCATATTTTACCAGGTCATGCCGATAAGAAACAATTGTATTTTTGCTCAACGACCTTTCAACGAAAAGATAATTTAGAAATGAGTCTATTAAATCACGCATAAATTTATATTAGACTTTTTAAATACGCATATCAGATTACCAAAATATCAAATAAAATCATTCCAATGTAGGGACAGCACACTCAGACTGTGTCACATTAGATGTTGAAATTTTAAAGTGGATTCCCGCTTTCGCGGGAATGACAAAAACAATGATGTCATCCCTGCGAAAGCAGGGATCCAGAATTAAAGTGGAGTAATAAAAATTTATATTTTATAAAATCCATAATTATGACACAGTCTGAATGTGCTGTCCCTACACCTGATATTTTACTTTTAGAAAGGGATTATTTCTTTTTTCTTCCCCGATAGTTGAAGGCGCTCCGTGGCCGGGATAAATCACAGTATCATCCGCAAACCGCAGAAGTTTATCATGAATGGATTTAATAAGCTGTTCATGCGAAGCCCCGGAAAAATCAGTCCGGCCGACGCTTCCGGCAAACAAAGTATCACCGGTAAAGATAACCCCTCCGGCATCCAGGCAAATTCCTCCCGGGGTGTGCCCCGGAGTATGTAAAACCTCCAGCGTTATATCGTCTAAAGTTATTTTCTGCGCATCCTCAACGGAATTTATATTAGCGGATACTTTAAAAGGCCTTGTCAAAAAACTGGAAAGATTTCTATCCGGCTCCTTTAAAAGCTCAATTTCTAACTTATGAGCATATATAGGAAGCTTAAACTCATTATCCGCTCCGATATGGTCAATATGGCCGTGGGTATGGACAATAAAACAGGGATTCAATTTACTCAACTGTAAAAATTTCTGTATCCGTTTAAAATCATCTCCCGGGTCTATCAAAAGAGCGTTTCCTGTTTTCTCACTGGAAACAATATAACAGTTAACCTGCATTGAGCCGACGATAATTTTGTCTATGCGCATGTTAAGTTAAAAGCTATTTCAAATCATTCTTGGCTTTTGAATAAACAAAATCTCTGTGCACCTGGTTTTTTATCCGTGAAACTCTGTCCTTAAGCAAATCCCTCTCGGAATAAGTCAAATCCCCGGAAAAAACCCTATCCTTTACCTTGGTAAAATCCGCGACGCACTTTTGCAGTTTTATCCCCTTTTCCTCTTTTAATAGCGACTGCAATTTAGCCAAATTATCCAATGCCTCGTTCGCGCATTGCTTGAGCTTCTTAAAATTTGTGCCTCTGACTAAAGAATCCTCCAGCTCATCCGTCCAAGACTCCCAAAAAGTATAATAATCCCTGTAAAGCTGTTCTTTGGTCAGGGTTCCGTCGGGGTACTGCTGCGGCTCCAAGAGCGGAGCTTCTTTCACTTCATCTTTGGGCTTGCGGGTAAATTTACGGACAAACGCCTCGCATCCGGCCAAAGAAATCACTAACCATAAACCAAGAACGATAAATACGATACCGTCAATGCGAGCCCGCTTAGAAACATATTTTCTAACCGGGCGAAAAACCTTAGTTGGACATGCCAGTGATAAAACTTCGTCATTGCGAGGAGCCTTCGCTGGCACGATGTGACGAAGCAATCTCGTTTTTAAAAACGTGATTGCTTCGTCACTAATAAGCCAATCAAGGGTTCCTCGCAATGACAGAATGAGTTGCCTCGCGCTAACGAAAGCTCCTCGCAATGACACTAATTTAAATAAATTTGATAATTTTCGGCAAATCATCTTAACATCTCCATGAACTCATTTTTTTCTATAATCTTCACTCCCAGTTTCCTTGCTTTATCATATTTTGACCCCGGAGTTTTTCCCGCGACAACAAAATCAGTTGCCTTGCTTACGCTGGAGGAAACATTAGCTCCTGCCTTACGGGCTAATCTTTCGGCCTCGGAACGGGCCAAAGAATCAAGCTCACCTGTAAAAACAACTGTTTTATCTGTCAATTCAGTCTGCCGTATTTGCGCGCGTTCTTCTTTGGTATTTACGCCCGCGGCATGAAGTTTCTTAATAAGTTTTTTAATCGGTTCCTGACGGAAAAACTCAATAACAGAGCCGGAAATCGCCGGGCCGACTTCATACAAATTATCTAAATCTTCTTTCTTTGCCTGGATAAGCGCGTCTAATGACTTAAATTCCCCGGCCAAACTATAGGCGCTTTTCTCGCCGACATGGCGTATGCCCAGGGCGTAAATCAAACGGGCTAAAGGCTGATGCTTGCTTTTTTCTATCGCGCTTAAAAGGTTTTCCGCTTTTTTATCTTTAAATAACTCTAAACCCAGAAGCTGTTCTTTTTTAAGATAGTAAATATCGGCAAAATCCCGGGCTAATCCTTTCTCAACAAGCTGTTTTACCGCCTTCTCTCCCAGGCTTTCGATATCCATACAATCGCGGCTGGCAAAATGGCTCAAGCCTTTCTCAATCTGTGCAGGGCAAGAAGGATTAACGCAACGGTAAGCCACCTCTTCTTCTTTTTCCCTGATAATTCCCGAACCGCAAGCAGGGCAATTTTTAGGAATCTGAAATTTCTTTTCTTTACCGGTACGCAGTGAATCTATAACTTTAACAACCTTCGGGATAACTTCTCCTGCCCGCTCAATAATTACCTTATCGCCGATCCTTACATCTAAACGTTCGATCTCATCGAAGTTATGCAGGGTCGAGCGGCTGATGGTCACTCCGGCGCATTCAACCGGCTCTAGATCCGCGATCGGCGTTATCACCCCGGTCCTGCCGACGGAGGCTATTATATTTTTTAAACGGGTAGCTGCCTGATGCGCGGGATATTTATACGCTACGGCCCAGCGAGGGCTCTTTAAGGTAACCCCCAGTTTTTTTTGTTGTTCTAATGAGTTGACTTTTATAACAATACCGTCTATCTGGTAATTTAACTTCGCGCGTTTCTTTTCCCAGAGAGAGCAAAAATCAATAACTTGCTCAATATCCTTGCACAGTTTACTCTCCGGGTTAACCCGCATACCCGTTTTCTTTATGCCTTGAAAAAACTCCCACTGCGTCAAGAAATCCGCGCCTTCTATTTCTCCCAAAGAATGAGCAAAGAAATTAAGCTTTCTCTTGGCGACAACCGCGGAATCCAATAGTTTCAATGAACCGCTTGCGGCGTTGCGGGGATTAGCAAAAAGCAGGCCCCCTTCTTTTTCACGCTCCTTGTTTATCGCTTTAAAATCTTCTAATCCCAAATAAACCTCCCCGCGAACTTCAATTAATCCAGGAGGTTTATCGCTTTGCAATTTCAAAGGAATGGCCCTGATCGTCTTCAAATTCAATGTCACATCTTCGCCGGTTTCCCCGTCTCCCCGGGTTGCCCCCCGCGCGAATATACCGTTTTCATATGTCAAATTAGCGCTTATTCCGTCAATCTTAAGCTCAACAACATATTCTATTTTTTCATTGCCCATGCCTTTTAAAACCCGCGCGTCCCATTCTTTTAATTCTTCAAAAGAATAGGTGTTGTCCAAAGACAACATTTTCTGCCGGTGGCCAACAGTTTTAAAACCCTTTTGTAAACCACCGCTTACTCTTTGCGTCGGAGAATCTAAAACGATAAGCGCGGGGAATTTTTCCTCAAGCTCTTTGAGCCTGCGCATAAGCGTGTCATATTCTTTATCAGAAACTTCAGGCTCTGAAAGGATATAATAACGGTAATCGTGATGGCGGATTTCATCACGCAGTTTCACGATTTCTTTCTTTGCCTGGGATAGGTCTATTTTCACATCCACGTGCTCTCGCTTGGTATGCTTATGACGAGATTTCGTCATTGCGAGGAACCCTCGCTTGGCATGTCAGTGACGAAGCAATCTCGTTCTTAAAAACGAGCTTCGTCGTCAATCTTTGTTGTAGGGACAGCACACTGTGCTGTCCCTACAACCCGCAATGACGCGCCATATAAACACGCCACAACTCAAAACTCTATCCTAAACGCCTTGAACTCGCCGGTTGCTTCCAACCAGTTTAAATCCGTATCCCGAATATAATTTTCGAAATAGCCCTTTATTTTTTCCAGAAAACCCTTTAAATCATCCTCTTTGCCTTCGGCAATAACTTCAACGCTTCCATCAGGCAAATTTTTAACATAACCCTTGAGGGAAAAATCTTCGGCAAACCTGATGGCGGTAAAACGAAACCCCACTCCCTGTACACGGCCGTAGAACGTAGCCTCTATGCGCTTAGACATAGCCGAAATATAGAGACAACAATGCGTTAAATATGTACTTCATCGTCATTGCGAGGAACCCGCGCTTGACATATCTGTGACGAAGCAATCTCGTTTTTAGAAAAGAGATTGCTTCGTCGCCTCATTTAAAACAATGGCTCCTCGCAATGACAAAAATACTCCTGTGACACAGCCTGATCGGATTACCCCTTTTCACCACTTTTTAAATATAAAAAACACTGCCCCGATTATAAACAAGAAACCCACCAGATAATTCCATTTCAGGTCTTCTTTAAGGTAAATGATTGAAAAGATGCTGAAAATTATAAGGGTGATTACTTCCTGGATAGCCTTTAATTGGGCGGCGGAGAATTGGCCGTGGCCGATACGGTTTGCCGGCACCTGAAAACAATATTCCGCGAAAGCAATCATCTAACCTGCTATAATCGCCATCCAAAGAGGTAAGCTTTTGTATTTAAGATGACCATACCAGGCAAAGGTCATAAATATATTAGAAATACCGAGGAGAATTATCGTCTTCGTTCTATAACTACAACCTTATTGCTTTGTATCCACTAAAATCACTGTACGACATACCTGTAGGGGCGCGATTTATCGCGCCCGCAACAACGGACGACAAACGGGTCGGATAAATCCGACCCCTACGGACGTATAGCGATCAATAATTATAACGCCTGGTATGTAACAGCCACCCTG
This sequence comes from Omnitrophica bacterium GWA2_41_15, assembly GCA_919901925.1. Lineage (GTDB taxonomy): Bacteria > Omnitrophota > Gorgyraeia > Gygaellales > UBA12090 > CAKKQA01. The sequence continues at coordinate 10,370 of CAKKQA010000198.1, forward strand.
TAGTGGAGCGATTCATCGCGCCCGCAGCAATTAACTGCACATCTGTAGGGGCGCCATTTATGGCGCCCGACGAAACGGGCTTGATAAATCAAGCCCCTACAATTATAAATGGTCGGGGAGGGCGGATTTGAACCGCCGGCCTCTTACTCCCGAAGCAAGCGCTCTAGCCAAACTGAGCCACTCCCCGTGTTTATGCAGTATACCAAATAAACCCATTATTGGCAATAATTGATGTTAACCTTTGTATTTGGCGAGAATGTCAAATTCGACATTGACTTCACTTGAAGGGCCCTTAAAATTCAGGGTTGTATTTTTGAGGGTGTGCGGAATTATATACACGCTGAACCTATTTGACTGCTTATTGACTACTGTTAAGCTTATGCCGTCGACACAAACCGAACCCTTAGCCGCTATATACTTCATGAACTCAACAGGAACAGCTATTTCAAAGCAAAAATTTCCTGCTTCTTTCGCCTTCTTGCGGATAATTCCCAAACAATCAATATGCCCGGTAACAAAATGGCCGGAAATCCGATCCCCCACTTTTAACGAACACTCCAGATTAACTTTATCCCCGCTTTTTAATTTGCCGAGATTAGTAAGCTTAGCTGTTTCGCTTAAAAGCTCAAATGTCAAAAACCCTCTTTCTATTTTCACAACTGTCAGGCAAACTCCATTAACGGCAATACTGTCGCCGAGCTTAGCCCCTTCATACGCTTTGGGCGCCTTTACAGATAAAGCTGTAATAGCGCCCCGTTTAACCAAACTATCAGTTATTCCTAATTCTTCTATTATGCCTGTAAACATTTTTTATCTGTGCCCATCTGTGTCTATGTCATTTTACACGAGCATCTGTGCCTATCTGTGTTTTTTTGACGTAGCCCTCGACTAAAATATCCTCTCCTATTTTTTCTATCTTTATATCTTTTAATTTCACTGCCTTATCCATCAAAGATATGCCCTTGCCCATTACCGAACTTATGGCGTCTTTACCGCCGATTATTTTGGGGGCGATAAAAAATAAAACCTTATCCACAAACCCAGCGTCAAACAATGAGCCAATCAATGAGCCTCCACCTTCAACTAATATATTGCTAATTTCTAAGCGGGCTAATTTCTTAAATAAATCATGCAGGTTGAGCTGGCCGTTATGGTCTTTGATATCCAGTATCTTAGCCTTTTGCGACAACAAATCCCTGTTTTCTGTCTGTTGGCCCGCGGGAACTTTTATCGTGGCGATAATCACCTCGCCTTTACGGGAAAAAACATTGGCCGAAGCAGGCGTGCTTAAGTGGCTATCGATAATGATACGTGTAATCGGTTTTTTATGGTTAGAAGAGTTAAGATATGGGTTATCCCGTAAAATGGTATTAACCCCAACCATTATCGCGTCATAATCATTGCGCAGTTTATGGGCCCTCTCGCGGGATTTATCAGAAGTAACCCAGTGGGAATCACCTGTTTTAGTGGCGATTTTTCCGTCTAATGACTGGCCGACTTTAACGGTGACAAAGGGAAGTTTCTTAGTTATATACTTAATAAACGATTCGTTTATTTTATTTAATTTGTCCTCGAGAAAACCAACCTCGGCCTTAATCCCATGCTCTTTAAGCATGCTTATGCCCTTGCCGTTATTTAACGGATTAGGGTCGATCATTCCTACAAATACTTTTTTTATTCCTGCCTCTATTATCTCATCCGTACAAGGAGGCGTGCGGCCGAAATGACAGCAGGGCTCAAGAGTCACATATAAATCCGCTCCGCGAGCTAACTTGCCGGCTTTATCGATAGCCTCTACTTCGGCATGAGGAGCGCCCGCGCATTTATGATACCCCTTCCCAACAATGCGGCTGTTTTTCACCACCAACGCTCCCACCAGCGGATTAGGCAAAGTCATCCCCTTGGCCTTCAAAGCCAAAGCTAAAGCCTTCTTCATGTAAAATTCGCGCATATTCATAGTTTGTTTACCAGTTAACCAGTTTGCCGGTTTTCCGGTTAATTAAAAAATAGTTTTTTGTCTTTTTAACTGGTTAACCGGCCAACTGGCAAACACGGTTCGTACCAGGTCCAAAACGCGGTTGGAAAGTGTCCCCTCCTAGTTGGGGACACTTTCGACGGTTAAATTGGACCTGGTCCCACGGTTGTTTTGGACCTGTCCCTAACTATTTTTGGCGGATTTCAACTTCTCCACCAGCTCATATGGAATTCTGGCACAACCCATTTTCACGTTGGGCTTGGCCTCGCCGTGAAAGTCTGAACCACCGGTAACTAAAAGCCCTAATTTTTCTGCCAGCGCCTGATATTTTTTTGCCTGCGAAGGGCTGTGTTCCGGGTAAACTGCTTCTATGCCCTTTAAGCCATATTCCACCAACAGAGGGATTAAATCCTGATTATTCAAAATATATGGGTGGGCTAAAACAGGGACGCCTTTAACTTGCAGGATCAATTCTATTGCCTGGCGGAGATTAAGGCGAAAGCGAGAAACATACGCGGGACATTTATCGCCGATATACATTGTGAATGCCTCGGTAAGATTAGCCACTAAACCCTTCTTGACCATAACTCTGGCAAGATGCAGGCGGCCAATGCTCAAAGAACGCCCCGCCAAAGCTAATACCTCCTCTAATGCTATAGGCAGGCCTAACTCTGTCAACTTGCCGCACATTTCTTCCATCCGCGAGACTCTTCCATCCCGGATATCCTGAAGTTTTTCCTGAAACCAATCTTCTTTATAATCAATTAGATACCCGAGAATATGGACCTCGGTATTATCTCTATCCGCGGTCAATTCAATTCCTGGCAAAAATTCTATTTCATTTTGAGATTCAAAAAATGACAAACCCTCGGTTGTATCATGGTCAGTAACACTGATACAAGATAACCCTGTTTTTTTAGCAATCGCAAGGATTTCTTCAGGCGGATATGTCCCGTCGGAATAGCTGGTATGGATGTGTAAATCGGCGTATTTCATTCTTTCCCCGCATCCTCACGTATGCGGTCTAAAATACCGTTAACGAATTTCCCGGCTTCTTCGCCGGAATATTTCTTGGCCAGGTCTACGGCTTCATTTATAGAGACTTTCGGCGGGATATCGCTCATATAAATCAACTCGTAACTGCCCATACGCAGGATATTCCTGTCTACGACTGCCATGCGTTTTAAATTCCAATTCTCAGCAAAACCGGAAATCTTGTTATCGATAACCTCTAAATTCTGGATGACGCCGGAAAATAATTGGCGGCTAAATTCTCTCACTTCTTCTTCAAGCTCTTCCTCTTTCCAGAAAGAATCCAAAGCCTCATATTCCGGATTCTTTGTAATGTCAGACTTATAAAGAAGCTGTAAGGCGTATTCTCTTGCTTTCGTTCGTCTTCGCATAGTTAGGTTTAGTTAAATTTGTCTTATTACGTCAGCCATTTCAATCGCGGTCAATGCCGCGTCTTTACCTTTATTGCCGTCTTTGGTCCCGGCGCGCTCTATTGCCTGCTCGATGGTATCTGCCGTAATCACCCCGAATACTACCGGCACCCCTGTATCCAGCGAAACCTTGGCAATGCCTTTAGAAACCTCGGCAGCGATGTAATCAAAATGAGGAGTAGCTCCTCTGATTATTGTCCCGAGGGAAATCACCGCGTCAAAACCTTTCGATTTGGCGAGCTTAGCGCAAGCCAGCGGAATTTCAAATGCCCCCGGCACCAACACCAATTCTATCTTTTCCTTTTCCACGCCATGGCGGGCAAGAGTATCTATACATCCGTCGACTAACTGTTTGGTGATAAAGTCGTTAAAACGGCTGGCCACTATCGCGAACTTCTTTCCCTTCGCGACCAATTGCCCTTCTATTGTTTTTACCATTTTATTCCTCCCCCTTTTTATAGTTACTAGTTTTATGGCAACAAATGTCCAAGCTTTTCTTTCTTCGTTTTTAAATATTTCTTGTTCACTTCATTCGGCTGGATAGTAAGCGGGGCTCGCTCCACCACTTCCAGGCCATATCCTTCAAGGCCGATAATCTTACGCGGGTTATTTGTCAGAAGGCGGATCCTGCGCAGGCCCAAATCCACCAGGATCTGCGCGCCGATGCCGTAGTCCCGAAGGTCCGCGGCAAAGCCCAAAGCCTCATTTGCCTCGACGGTATCCATGCCTTTATCCTGAAGGGCATAGGCGTGGATTTTATTAGCAATACCGATACCCCTGCCTTCTTGATTCATATATAAGACTACGCCCTTGCCTTCACAGCTTACAAGCTGCATTGCTTTTCTTAACTGTTCCCCGCAGTCACACCTTAACGACGCAAAAACATCGCCGGTCAGGCAGGCAGAATGCACCCTTACCAAAGTCGGAGATTCTTTCAAATCCCCCATTGTCAAAGCTAAATGATATGATTTGTCGACGATAGACTCATAAAGCAACAGGTTAAATTCTCCGTACGCGGTGGGTAATTTTGTCTGTTCTATTTTTAAAACTAAAATTTCTTTTTTCCTGCGGTATTCGATAAGGGAGGCAATAGTGCAGATTTTTAAGTTATGTTTTTTAGAAAACTCTATCAACTCCGGGGTCCTTGCCATTGTGCCGTCATCATTCATAATTTCGCAAATAACTCCGGCAGGGCTCATACCAGCCAAGCGCGCGAGGTCCACCGCGGCTTCGGTATGGCCGGCCCTGACTAAAACTCCTCCGTCACAGGCAGCCAAAGGAAATAAATGGCCCGGGCGAACCAAATCTTCAGGCATTGTATCCTTAGCCAAAAGCACCTTTATGGTCTCGGCCCTGTCAGACGCGGAAATACCCGTAGTTATTCCATAATGAGCGTCTACAGAAATCCTCCAGCCGGTTTTAAACTGGTCCGCGGAAACAGTTTTATCGGAAAGCGCGGCATTCAACATAGGATGCAGGCTCAACGCTTCAACGCGCTCTCTTGCCATAGGCACACAAATAAGCCCCCTGCCGAATTTAGCCATAAAATTTATCTGCTCTTTGGTTACGCAAGAAGCCGCCATAACCAAATCGCCTTCGTTCTCCCGGCTCTCGTCATCAATGACAATAACCATCTTGCCGGCTTTAATATCAGAAACTATTTCTTCGATTGTATTAAACATTATATTGCCCTTCCCTTCTTCGCTCTTAGGCCAACAGACAATGGTAGAGCTTCGAAGCGGTATTTGCCGATAAAAAGATTAAGATGGCAAATAAAAAACCCTGAAGATCCTTCAGGGCGTAGATTTTATAAAACTAATTTTATATCGATCTTCTTTCTTCTAGACTTTACTATCGGTACCGGAGTTTCACCGATTCATACCCTTGACATCTTTGATGTCAAGGGCTCGCGGACTATACCGCCGGTCAGGATTCTCACCTTGCCCTGAAGATTTATGTTTAATTATACCCCAAAAATCGTTATTGTCAAGAAGATTGTCTTGGCATATAATTGTAGTGACACGCCTTGCTTCGCAAGGCAGCAGTGTGCTGTCACTACAAAATAATATGCTTCCCGAAGAAAAACTGCTTAAAACGCTTGTCAAGCACAGCCTCACTCTCACCGTGGCCGAATCCTGCACCGGTGGATTGCTTGCCAATCGGATTACCAATATCCCCGGCAGTTCGAAGGTTTTTCTTCTGGGCCTTGTTACCTACAGCAATAAAGCAAAAACGAAAATCTTAAAAATCCCTGCCAGGCTAATCAGCGCCCGCGGCGCGGTTTCCCGCGAAGTTGCCAAGGCAATGGCTATCAACGCCCGTAAAATATCCGGCGCGTCTTTAGGTATCGGCATTACCGGCATCGCCGGGCCCGAAGGCGGAATAAAAGAAAAACCAATTGGCACCGTTTTTATCTGCGTGTCCTCCAAAGCCAAAACTCTCACTCGGAAATATCAATTCTCCGGAACCCGCTTAGAGATCAAAAGAAAATCAACCGACAAGGCAATATCAATACTGTTGGAACTTATCGCTGTAGGGACAGCACACTGCGCTGTCCCTACAAAATAGGCTGCAAGCGCATGCGGACATTTATTGCAATCGAATTAAATCAAGAAACCAAAAAAGCTTTATCACTCCTTCAAGAGGAATTAAAAACAGCAGGCGCTGATGTGAATTGGGTTAAACCGGAAAACATCCACCTAACATTGAAATTTCTCGGCGAGGTAGAAGAACAAAAAATACCTAAAATAAACGAGGCGCTGGAAAAAATCTGCACCCACACCCCCTCTTTTGCTATTTCGCTATATGAAACCGGGGTATTCCCCAACCAAAAATTTCCAAGAGTAGTCTGGATTGGCATTAAGGAAGGAAAAGAAAATACACACGAACTTATAAACCAAATAGAAAACAGCTTTGTCAGCCTAAAGTTTGCCAAGGAAAAACGCGAAGCGTCCGCGCATATTACTATCGGTAGAGTACGCTCAGCAAAAAATAAAGAAGCGCTAACAGCTAAGTTAGCGCTTCTCAAAGTCCCGCCCATAACTCAAATGGTCAAAACAATAGTAATAGTTCAGCTCTTGGAAGCCGTCGACGAGTGTCATTGCGAGCGACCGCAGGGAGCGAAGCAATCTTTAAAGATTGCTTCGTCGCTGTCGCTCCTCGCAATGACACGGTTACTTCCGGAAGCTGAACTGTTACAAACAATAACGCTTTTCAAAAGCACCCTATCCTCTAAAGGGCCTACTTACGAAAAATTAAAACAGCTAAACCTAACCAAAATCTGAAGCACAATATTGGTAAAAAGCCCCGCGAGTAAATCATCCCCCATAATTCCCAAACTGCCGTGGCACTTCTCGATTTTGTATATAGGATACGGCTTCAGGCCATCCATAACCCTGAAAACCGCGAAACCTGCCAACGCCAAATAAAGGTTAAACGGCAAAAACAGCAAACCTAAAAGCATGCCGTTTAAATCGTCGATAACTATCTGCCGGGCATCTTTTTTGCCGATTAATTTTTCCGCTTTGCCGCAAAGCGCAAACCCTACAACAGTCAAGATCAAAACTAATACTAAATGCAAAACAGAATTCTGCCGCAAAAACAATAAGTATATAGCCAACCCGGCGATCGAAGCCATCGTCCCGGACAACATAGGGCTGTATCCGATGCCGAAACAAGTGCAGATTTTCATTAGAAGGTTTTTGTTCATATTGGTTATATCTTCGCCTATAGGGGCTGGGTAACCCCGCCCCTACCCCTTGTTATTATAAAAAAGATGCCGGTTATTCCAAAAATAAGATGCGCCGGAAATAAGCGTAAGGATAACAGTGGAAAGCATAGCAAGATATATGCTGGCCTCTATCGCCCTATCAATCTGCGGATGGGTTAAAAGATAGTTTTTCGCCGCTTCCCTGTAAATAAGCGAAAACAAAATAATAAAAATAGCCACCATCTGAGAAACAGTCTTATGCTTTCCGCCTTTAGACGCTGCCAGGACCTCTCCCCTAGAAAGCGCGAAGATCCTAAGGCCGGTTATAATCATCTCTCTGGCAATAATCGCCATCACCATCCACACTGCTATTAACTGCATCCACAAGAAACTTAAAAAAGCCGAGAAAACCAGGACCTTATCCGCTAAAGGGTCCATAAATTTCCCGAAGTCAGTTACCATATTTTGGGACTTAGCGATTCTTCCGTCAAGCCAATCGGTAAGGGCGGCAACGGTAAAAATAACCAAAGTAATAACTTTAGCCGCCACTCCCGGCAGATGCATAAAAAGCAGAAAAACCACCGCAAGCGCCATACGCAACATTGTTAGTTTATTAGGAAGGTTCATATTAAAATTGTCTCATTTTTAGAAGATATGTCTTTGCAGCATGCCTGTAGGGGCCGGATTTATCCGGACTGTTCGCCTTACGTTGTTGCGGGCGCGATAAATCGCGCCCCTACAGATGTGCCGACTCGTGCCTTCGGGCGCCATTTATGGCGCCCCTACAGGTGTGTTGCGGTATGCCTGTAGGGGTTTGATTTATCAAACCCGTTCGCTTCTTTCGGGCGCCATAAATGGCGCCCCTACAGAGGCGTTAATCTGTGTTCCAACTAAATCGTATTCGTAGGTATCCGTAATCTTTACCTTAACAAAATCACCTTCTTTTATTCTCTTGCCTGATTTAACAAAAACCGAACCGTCTACTTCCGGAGCGTCAATGCTTAAACGCCCCTGATAACAGCCGTCCTCTTCTTTCTCGTCAATCAGCACTTCCCGCGTAGTCCCTAAAAAACCATTATTAAATTCGGCGGCTATATCCTGCTGCAGGCGCATTATTTCATCGAAACGCCTTTGCTTAATCTTCTCGGAAACCTGCCTTTTAAAATTATAAGCCTTAGTCCCTTCTTCCCGGGAATAGCGAAAAACTCCCAGACGCTCGAACCTTTGCTCTTTCACAAAATCAATAAGTTCCCTAAACTCTTTCTCTGTCTCCCCGGGAAAACCGACTATTAATGACGTCCGTATAGCCACCCCGGGAATTCTTTCGCGCAACAGCTTAAGCGTATTTAATATCTTATCGCGGCTTACTCCGCGGTTCATAGCTTTAAGAATACGAGGGTTGATATGCTGAACAGGTAAATCAACGTATTTACATATTCTATTATCTTGCGCTAATAAGTCAATCAAAGTATTATTTATGTTTTCCGGATGCAAATATAAAAGCCGCAGCCAGCGGATATTCCTAATATTTTTTAGTAAGCTTTTAAGTAAAATATGAAGATATGGCTTCCTATATATATCAAGCCCGTAAGAAGTTATATCCTGCCCGATAATATTTATTTCTGATACTTTTTGGCTATCCAGAAGGCGGATTTCCTTGATTATATCTTCCTGCCGCCTGCTTTTAAGCCTTCCTTTTATCCGCGGGATCACGCAATAACTGCAAGTATGCCGGCAGCCTTCGGATATCTTGACATACGCGTAATGCTTCGGGCTAAGGCGGTAAACATCCAGCCCTTCCCGCCCTAATTCCTGCCTGCCGATAAAAGCGTCTACTTCTTTAAAATGGGGCGGCAATTCGTTTTTATACCGCTCGGGCAAGCACCCGGCGACAATAATTTTCTTAATAGCCCCCTGTTTTTTAAGTTCCACAAGGTCAAGAATAGCGTCTATGGATTCTTTTTTCGCGTCTTCGATAAAGGCGCAGGTATTGACAATGGCCACATCAGCGTCCTTAATATCGACAATCCTGCACCCTTTCTTTAATAGGCGGCCAAGAATCTTTTCTGAATCCACAAGATTCCTGGGACAACCCAAACTTAATATTCCGATTTTTGTCATATAAACGCGGCTCTAATGACGAAAAGCAAAAGACTGCTTCGTCACCATCCTTTGTAGTGACAGCAAATTGTGCTGTCACTACAATTCGATGTATAAACCAATCTTGGCGTAAAAACGTCAAACCCGCACCATAAATTCCGATGCGGGCTTGATATGATCCTGCGTAAAAATTAACTAAAAACTCCTTAAACCTTCGCTAGTAAGGATTTTTTTGATCTGCTCATTACGTTTGCCCAGGGAAGAAATCCGCTGGCCGTTTGCCTCAAGCTCCAGTGCCGCGGCATTACCGGCTATCAACTCTATC
>CAKKQA010000199.1 GCA_919901925.1 Omnitrophica bacterium GWA2_41_15
GCCTGCGGCTACCAATTATAACACAGCCGCATTGACACGGTTACTTCCAAGGGCTGAACTATTACTGTATTCCTGACTTATATGAAATATACTCTGCCTCTTAGACTCTGTCAAGAAAGAAATACCAAGAGTTTCCCATTTTTTAACCCAGATTTTGCTCTTTCAGAAAACACTCCTGGCGTCATTGCGGGGAGCCCCCGCTTACTGACCGGTTACTTTTTATGGGGCGCAAATGGAAGGAAGGTTTCTCTCGATAAACCCGAGGAGCTTTTTCTGCGTTTCACTTCCAATATCCTTAAACTCTAACCCCATGCCGGGATAGATCTGCGGCTGAAGTTCTTTCTGCACATGCCAGGCCACCCTCGCATCCATTTCCAGCTCACCCGGCTTAGGCAAAAGCGCCACTTTTAAATCCAATGCCTCGCCCAGAGGGTAAATCTTATCGGCGAAAATCAACATCCCCACGGCGCTTAAATTCAATATTTTTCCTCTGTGAAAATCCGCTTCCCTTTTTGACTTAAACTGGACATCTATATCAAGCGGCAAGCGCTTAAACCTTCTCCTAAGCTGTTTCTTCTGAATCTCCAAAATGTTTTTGTCGTCTTTAAAACTTTTTATTGCCTGTTTTTCATCGTTATAAAACTCGAAAACCCTGTCCAGCGCCACCAGGCAGAATATCTTTTTAATATGTTCGGGGACGCTCAAGAATTTGATAGTCCCTTTATGGTTAAGCATATTTTTATAAGCAATCGCTAAAACAGACAACCCTGCATAGTCGACTAGATTTATCCCGTCAAAATTACAGAGTATGTCACAATAGCCGTTTTCGATGCACCAGCCGACTTTCTCTACGAAATTAGCCGAATCAATATCTATATTCCCGGCCAAATCAAGGATAACTACCGAGCCTGTTTTTCTGAATGAGATTTCTAGCATAATATTCTAACTCGTATCTGTCCAAATTACGCCTGTCATTGCGAGGAACCATCGTTAGGCATATCAGTTACGAAGCAATCTCGCATTTAAAAACGAGATTGCTTCGTCGCCACGTCTGAAATAATAGCTCCTCGCAATGACAGTTTCACTATCATCTGTGTGTTATTTCTTCTTTTTCTTTGCCTTTTTCTTCTTTTTAGCTCCACATGACCCGCAACTCATATAACACCTCCTTCTTTGTATTACTGTTAACCTTTTTTGTTAACCAGCCTCACATAATCGATATATATCGACCCTTTGCCCACCGGCCTGGGTTCAAACTGAAATATATTTATCGGCATATTTAACTCGCCGTTTTTATCAGACTTCTCCGGCTGCCAATCGCCTCGAGGGAAAAAATCGCTAAAAGGCACCAAAAATTCTTTCCATCCGTTAAAATCATCGGTAAACATATACCGCCAATATTCGAAACCGCTATCAACTAAATCTAACGCGACAGGCGTATTTGTATTTGTGCCGTAAACCCAAAAAGAAACGGCGTTGAACTTTCCAAAATCAATATCTTTAGGCGCCACTAACCAGGCTTCCGCGCCCTTTACATCTAATCCGTAACCACGGGATACCCATATATATCCGCCGCTTTGCGCGTCAAAATTAATCTTTAACGACTGCTCTCCGTGGTATTTAATATCTTTAGCCGCCTCGACAGAAACGCTTGAAGGGCTTCCGGCGCCGCAATCAACGGTACCGTCAGGGCCGCTGGATATCGGGCCTTCGAAATCGTCTATTAAAAGCTCATCACTGGACTGGGCAAAGCCATAACAGGCAACTGCTAAAACAAAGAACAATGAAATTAATAACGCGCGTGCTAATCTCATCCAAGTTCTCCTTTCTGCTACGCCATTCAAATTACAGACAACGGTATGGCTTCGCAGGAACAAGCTCTATTGTATAGTGCTGCGAAGCTCTACCACAATTGAAATATTGAAGAGCGCAGCAGACCTTTTAATTAATGTTTCTTTTCCGTGTTTTTGCGCATCTGTTTAAATTTATCCTTTTGCGCTGGCTCAAGAATTTGTTCAATCTCATCGTCGGTTTTAACCTTTAAGTTCCTTACCTTTTCCTTGGCGTCCTCAAATATCTTGACGGTTTCGCTTTTGGAGCTGGTTAGAATATTTCTAACCCTTACCTTTTGAGATTCAGTCAGGTTAAGTTTTTTACCAAGGCTTTCTACCCTACGTTCGATTTTTTCTCCCTGGGTGTCTTTGCCTGGTTTTTTACCTTCTGTTTTCTGCGCATACGCGAAAGTGCAGAGCACAAAAGCAAACGCTGCCGTAAAAATAACTATACGTTTTATCATAGCCCGCCCCCTTAATGTTTACGTGTTAACATCCTGGCTTTATTTACAATCTCCTCAACGATAAGAACCCCTCCGCCTGCGCGGCCTAAAAACTCGACATCCGCTCGTCCATTAAGGGCCAACCGGACATCTTCAACCATCTGGCCGCAAGACATCTCAAGGCATAAGAATTTAAGGCGTTTTTTCGTATGGGCAAGGTTTTTAAAAACGCCGTTGGGAAAAGGCCACAAGCTGACCGGGCGGATAAGCCCGGCTTTAACTCCTTTTTCCCTTAAATCCAACATCGCCTGTTTTGCCAGCCTTGCCATTGTGCCGTAAGCAACTAAAATAATATCCGCTTTATCTAAATGAAACTTTTCGTAACGTTGCTCTTTTTTATTTATCGTTTTATATTTTTCCTGTAATTTTAAATTAAACTTTTCTAACTCGCCTAATTTAAGATAAAATGACTTCGCCACATTTGGTTTTCTTCCTTCACATCCCGTCAACGCCCACGGCTTTGCAAAATCCTTAACCCTTAACCCTTTACCCTTAACCCTTAACGGTTCCATCATCTGCCCGAGCATGCCATCGCTTAATATAATCACAGGGCATTTGTATTTATCAGCCAGGTCAAACGCCAAAGCGGTTAAGCCATAGGCTTCCTGTACTGTCGACGGGGCCAGCACAATACAATGGTAATCGCCGTGGCCGCCGCCTTTAGTTGCCTGAAAATAATCTGATTGCGCCGGCCAGATATTGCCTAACCCCGGGCCTGCGCGCATAATATTCGCGATAACCGCGGGCAATTCAGCGCCGGCGATATAAGAAATCCCTTCTTGCATTAAACTTATTCCGGGGCTGGAAGAACTGGTCATTGCCCGCGTGCCCGTGGCCGAGGCGCCAAAAACCATATTTATCGCGGCTAGCTCCGATTCCGACTGAATAAAAACTCCGCCTGCCTCTTTCATATTCCGAGCCATATAAGCAATCAATTCATTTTGAGGGGTAATCGGATAGCCCGCGTAAAATCTGCATCCGGCATCAAGAGCCCCTTTCGCGATCGCCTCATTACCCGACAACAATATTTTATCTTTAAGTGCCATATTCGTTAAACTCTTTATAATTTACTTGTCTACTTCAATTGCCGCGTCGGGGCAAATAAGGGCACACGACGCGCAACCGCTGCAGCCGCTATCGACGAAAACAACCGGTTTTATCCCGCGCTTATTCAGCTTTATATCGTGCTTTATCAAGCCCTTCGGGCAAACGCTGATACAAAGCAGGCATCCTTTACATTTTTCGCGATTGATTTTAATCCGTGCCATCTTTATAAATTTAAAAGGTAATTTGACTTAACTTCTTATATGCTTGAGTATAGCTTCCGCAATCCCCTTCGCGTCAAGCCCGTATTTCTCAAGCAATAAATCCCGCTTGCCATGGACGACAAATTCACAAGGCAGGCCCAAACGCAACAGTGGCCGGTTTAATAATTCTAACACAGCTGAACCAAAACCTCCATCTAAAATTCCTTCCTCAACCGTAATTATATATTTGAATTTCGCGGATAGTCCTTTAAACAGCTCTTTATCAAGCGGCTTAACAAAACGGCTGTTTATAACACAGGCGTCAATGCCTTCGCTTTGTAAAATCCGCGCCGCTTCTAAACTTGGGCCAACCATTGAACCGATAGCAATAATCGCGGCATCCTTACCGTCTTTTAAAATCTCTGCCTTACCCATTTGAATGCCGGGCACCGGATGCTGAATGCTAATCGCCGTGGCTTTCGGATACCTGATCGCGCAGGGAGCCCTTACATTAACCGCGAATTCCAGCATACCCTCAAGCTCTTTTACCGAAGACGGCGCCATGACGGTAAAATTAGGAATATGGCGCAGATACGCCAAATCAAAAATCCCCTGATGAGTAACTCCGTCTTCGCCGCTTATGCCGGCGCGGTCAAGGCAAAAGACAATCGGAAGATTCGAAAGAGCCGCTTCTTCGATTAATTGGTCATAGGCGCGTTGTAAAAATGTGGAATATACTGCCACAACCGGTAACAGGCCTTTTTTGGCTAAGCCCGCGGCAAAACATACGGTATGCGCTTCCGCGATACCCGTATCAAAGAATCTCTCCGGGTATGCCGCCTGGAACTTATCCAGGCCTGTCCCGTCGGGCATCGCCGCGGTTATGGCCGTGATTTTTTTATTATCCGCTGCTAATTCTATCATCTTACTGCCGAAAATATCGGTATAAGTTATCTTGGCCTCTGACAAGCTCCTGCCTGTGGCAATATCAAATTGCCCGACGCTGTGAAACCTGACCGGCTCTCTTTCCGCGGGCAGATACCCTTTTCCTTTCTTAGTAAGCACATGCAAAAGTATCGGCCCTTTTAAAGAAAGTATGTTTTTAAGCGTTGGAATCAAGCGTTCAAGGTCGTGGCCGTCAAGCGGGCCAAAATAACGAAAGCCCAGCTCCTCAAAAAGCATCCCCGGGACAAAAAAGCCTTTTATTTCTTTTTCAAACTTTGCGGCTAATTTTAGAATCACTTTTCCTTTCGGCATTCTGCCGCGGATAAATTTTTCCAACGAGTCCATAAAACGATTGTACACCGGTTGAGAAATAATCTTATTTAAATAAACGCTGATCGCTCCGACTGCCGGAGAAATACTTAATTCATTAGTATTTAAGACTACCAAGATATCTTTTTTAAGGTGGCCGGCGTTATTTAAGCCTTCAAAACAAAGCCCTCCGGACAAAGAACCATCGCCGATGACCGCGACTGCTTTTTGATTGTTGACAACGCTCATCCCCAGCGCCAGAGATACCGCGTCCGAGCTATGGCCGGCAGTGAACGGGTCGTATAGCGATTCGCCCGCGGTCGGAAAACCGCTTAGGCCGCCGAATTGCCGCAGTGTATCAAATTTATCATTCCTGCCGGATAATATTTTATGCGCGTATGCTTGGTGGCCGACGTCAAACAACACGGAATCTTTAGGAAGGTCGAGAGAATAATGCAGGGCACAGATTAACTCTACGGCACCTAAGCTGGAAGCCAGGTGGCCGCCGTTTTTAGAGACAACTTCGATTATACGGCCGCGCAATTCAGCGCAAAGCGCGTTTAATTGCGGAATGCTAAGTTTTTTTAAATCCTGCGGCGTGTTTATAGATTCTAATAACATATTATTCGCGCTCGCTAACGCAATGGAAATTACTGTTCGCACACGAAAATTTTTGCCGTCGGCTACGGTTTGCGGCTCATTACGTTCGCCAACATCCTATATACTTGAGTAGGCTCACTTCATTCGCCGCAAATCCTTGCCGACTTTTGGCAAAAATTTTCTAATTGTGCGCGAACAGTAATTCCCATTGCTTTTGATATAAAGCTATTCTTTCTCTGAAGCGCTCTCCTCATCAAAAGGCTTAAGTTCAAAGCCTCCCGCATCCTTTTTAGTCAAAACATCCACCTTTTTCTGGGCAGTATCGAGAATTTTAGAGCAGGATTGCGCCAGGCGCACGCCTTCCTCGTACTTCTTAAGGGATTCCTCTAAAGGAAGCTTGCCGGCCTCTAAGTCGCTTACTATTTTTTCTAATTTTTTTAATGCCTCTTCAAATTTTATCTCCGCCATATGCCCTCACTTTGTTAAAGAATTTATTTCTTTGTAGGGACAGCACACTGTGCTGTCCCTACAGCTGGTTTCTCACTTTTACTTATCACTTCGCTTATAAAACTTCCCAAATTCAATCGCGTTTCAACCTTATCCCCGATTTCTAATTCTGTCGCGTCGCTTGCTACTTCCAGCGCGGGGAGCTTAAAGGTTATGCTGTAGCCGCGTGACAATATATTCAATGGGCTTAAAACATGCAATTTTTCTATCGAATTCACAAACCTGTGCCGGTTGATCTCGACGATATGCCTGATTTTTTGCTCTTGCCGGCGGCTATAATCATCAATGCGTTGAACATAAACCTGGATGAAATTCTGTGGATATTTTAAAACGTAGGCGCCCCTCAACCTTTCTAATTCTTTACCGGAATTTTTTATTTTATTGGCAATGCTTGCGGCGCAAACAGCCAATAAATGCCCTATCTGGCGGGTTAATTCTTCTTTTCCCGCAACAACTAATTCCGCTGCCGCCGACGGAGTAGGGGCGCGCAGGTCCGCGGTGAAATCCGATATAGTCCAGTCGATCTCATGGCCAACAGCGCTGATTACCGGTATTTTAGAATTGTATATTGCCCTGGCAACCGGCTCTTCATTAAATGCCCAAAGGTCTTCCATGCTTCCGCCGCCGCGGCCGACAATCAACACATCGGCTTCTTTATATTTATTGAAATCCTGTATTGCTTGGGCAATTTCTTCGGCAGAGCCTTCTCCCTGGACCTTAACCGGTATTAAAATTATTTTTACAAACGGCGCGCGCCTTTTTAGTATATTTAAAATATCTCTTATCGCCGCGCCAACCGGCGAGGTAACCACCCCAACCACTAACGGCAAAAGCGGGAGCTTTTTTTTACGCGCTTCGTCGAAAAAACCTTCTTTTTGTAATTTTTCCTTCAGCTGTTGGAAAGCTATTTGTAGCGCGCCCACTCCCTTCGGCTCTAATCTTTGGATATTAAACTGGTACTGGCCCGACGGGGCGTAAAGAGTTATCCTTCCGAAAGCGATTAACTGCTGGCCATCCTGAAGCTTGAATTTTAATCCTGAATTCGCTCCCTTAAAAAACACGCAGCGCAAACTGCTCTTGGCATCTTTAAGGCTAAAATAAATATGGCCTGCCTGCGACTGGGTGAAATTGGAAACCTCTCCCTCAACCCATGCCTCGGGAAAAGTATTTTCAAGGAGGACTTTTATATCTTCAGTAAGATCGCTTACCGTATAAATCCGCCGTTCTTCTTTTAAACCTACATTCTCTTTACGCATATTTTACTACGTAAGGACTTTTGAGGGTTAAGCGGTAAGGGTTAATTGAGGGTTAAGGGGTAAGCGATAAGGGTTAAGGAAAACCCGCATGAAAAATTCATTATTTTAAGTTTTTCCTTATCACTTAACCCTTACCACTTAACCCTCTAATTTACCCTTAACCCTTAACTCTACAGCTTCTCCTGCACCCTCTTTATGCTCAATGCCTTGCCGCTTTTTACATCCACCTCAATAATCACTCCGCACAATTGTATATCATTTGTGGCGACTTCGAAACGCACAGGCATTCCGGTAAGAAACCTTTCGATAATCTTGGCCTTGTCCTGCCCGATAACCGAATCATACGGCCCGGTCATGCCTAATTCCGTAATATACGCTGTGCCCGCAGGCAATATTTTTTCATCCGCGGTCTGAATATGCGTATGCGTGCCAACTACCGCGCTAACCTCTCCGTCGAGAAAATGGCCCATTGCCACCTTCTCGCTGGTTGCCTCGGCATGCATATCCACAAAAATCAAATTTGTTTTTTTCTTCAGGTTAGGCAGTATATCCCGCACGGTTCTAAATGGGCAATCTATGGCCTGCATAAAAACCCTGCCCTGAAGGTTTATAACAGCCATATCCAAATTATTCTTATTCAATACTGTGTATCCCCCTCCGGGCAAACATGGGGCGAGGTTGGCGGGCCTGACAATACGCGGATCTTCGATGATTTTTAAAACCTCCGGCCTTTTCCAGATGTGATCGCCTGTAGTCAGGCAATCGCATCCAGAATCAAAAAGTTCCTGCGCGACTTTGGGGGTTAAGCCGGAACCGCCGGCGGAGTTTTCAGCATTGGCAATCACAACATCGATGCCTTCGCTGTTTTTAAGGCGGGGGACAATCTCTTTAATCGCCTGCCTGCCGGGCGAGCCGACTATGTCTCCAATCATTAATATTTTCATGTATCGTACAGGGTTAAGGGTTAAGTGATAAGGGTTAAGGAAAAACCTATGATAAATTCAGTAATTTAAGTTTTCTTTATTTTTTCTTTTCCCTTTTTCTTTTTTCCTTATCACTTAACCCTTACCACTTAACCCTCAATTAACCCTTACCGCTTAACCCTACATTTAATTAAACTGAATCTACTTTGCGTATTCAATTGCCCTGGTCTCTCGAATCACCGTTACTTTGATCTGCCCGGGATATTCCATATCTTCCTCTATTTTCTTGCGTATATCTCTAGCCAAATTTACCGCGTCGCTATCGTTAATCCTTTCCGGCTGGACGATTACCCGGATCTCTCTTCCCGCGTGGATCGCGTATGATTTTTCTACGCCCTTAAAAAGATTGGCGATAGATTCTAGTTTATCCAAACGTTTTACGTATGTTTCAAGTGTTTCCCTGCGCGCGCCGGGACGTGACGCGCTGATTGCGTCCGCGGCTATTGCCAAAACCCCTAAAAGGCTTTTAGGTTCGTGCTCTTCGTGATGCGTCTCGATCGCGGCAATCACCTCGTTGCTTTCGCCATATTTCTTCGCCAGTTCCGCTCCAATACGGGCGTGAGTGCCTTCGACCTGATGATCAACAGCCTTTCCTATATCATGCAACAGGCCTATCCTGCGGCTGACCCGGTAATCCAGCCCCAATTCAGACGCCATAAGCCCCATAAGAAAAGATACTTCCTTGGAATGCTGTAAAGCGTTCTGGCCGTAACTGGTCCTATATCGCAGCCTCCCTAAAAGCCTTACCAGCTCCGGATGCAGGCCGTGTATCCCGACGTCAAAAGCCGCCCTTTCGCCTTCCTCTTTAATCTTCTCGTCCATCTCGCGCTTAACCTTCTCGACAATCTCTTCTATCCTGCCCGGATGGATGCGGCCGTCGACCATCAATTTCTCCAGCGTAAGCCGGGCGATTTCCCTGCGCACGCTGTCAAAACCCGAAAGCGTTACCGCCTCGGGCGTATCGTCTATAATAACATCGACTCCGGTGGCCATTTCCAGCGCCCGGATGTTGCGCCCCTCACGGCCGATTATCCTGCCTTTCATCTCATCGCTGGGCAGGCTCACCACACAAACAGTTGACTCAACAGTATGTTCAACCGCGCAGCGCTGTATTGCCATCGTTATAATTTCCGTTGCTTTCTTGGCGCTTCCTTCTTTTATTTCCTCTTCATTACGCTTGACCAAAACCGCTTTCTCATTACCCAGCTCTTCGGAAATGCGCGCCAATAAAACCTGCTTGGCCTCTTCCGCGGTAAGGCTGGAGATTTTCTGCAGGCGCTCTTTCTCTTCGTTAAGTAAAGCGGCAAGCTGCCTGTCTTTTGCCTTCAGCGCTTCTTCAGTAGTATGAAGGGCTTCCGAGCGGGATTCTAACTCTTTTTCCTTTTTTTCAAGAAGAGTAACTCTTCGGTCGAGATTTTCTTCTTTTACAGCCATCCTTTTTTCCAGCCCATCGAGCTCCTGCCGTTTTTCCACGGTGGAACGCTCAAATTCCTGGCGAAGGCGGTGCATCATATCTTTACCTTCAAGCTCTATTTCTCTACGAAGGGTTTCCGCCTCTTTTTTCGCCTGTTCGATTATTTGTTGTGCCTTGGTTTCCGCGTCTTGGATTTTCTGTTCGGCAAAATATTTCCTAAGGTAATATCCGACGCATAGCGATACCAACACGCCTACAATAAATATTATTATGGTTAACATGATTGTTTATTCCTCCCTTATAAAAACACAGATGACTTTAGAAGCTGTCTTTGCGAGGAGCCGTCGTTTACACTGGCGACGAAGCAATCTCTAAAAACGAGTTTGTTTCGAACAGCCAAATGCGGCCTTCGCAAGAGCATCTGCGCGTATTTTGTGCTTTAGGCGAAGAGGACTTTATCCACGCGGATATCGTGAGGCATACAGGCAGGTAGTTTTTTTAAAACCTGGAATTTATAGGCAAGCCCTACTTTTGGAGTATCTTCAGGGACCGCATCCAAGAACCGGTCATAATAACCCATGCCTCGCCCCAGGCGGTTTCCTTTAAAATCAAAGGCAAGCCCCGGGACAATAACAACGTCGATCTTTTTTGAATCTATGGGCTTTTTATGTAGTGGTTCATGAATATCGTAAGCGCCTTTCTGAAAATGCTTTTTCTCCAATCCCGTAAGTAAACAGGGAATAATCTTTCTTGTCTTTATATCACAGGTAGGTACTGCCACGTTTTTGCCTAATTTAACTGCCTCTTCGATCATCCGGCGCGTCTGGACCTCGCCGTCATGCGCTATATAAAACATTACTGTTTTTGCTTGTTTAAAAAACTTCAACCTGAAGAGCTTACGCATTATCTTCAGCGATATTGCTTGAGCCTCCTCCTTTTTTTGTGCTCTTAGTTTTGTTATCATTTGTGTTCGTAATGCCTGATTCATTGCTGCTTTATATTCTGTTTTTTCCTGTAATCTTCGATTGCCGCTTTGAGGGCCTCTTCCGCCAGCACCGAACAATGCATCTTTATCGCCGGCAACCCTCCTAATGCTTCGGCAACCGCTTTATTTGAAACCTTCAGGGCGTCATCTGTGCTTTTGCCCTTAATCATCTCGGTAACCATCGAGCTGGTTGCAATGGCAGCGCCACAACCAAAAGTCTTAAACCTAGTATTCACTATTATACCATTCTCTACTTTAATATACAATCTAAGGACGTCGCCACAGACAGGATTTCCGACATTTCCTATGCCATTGGCGTCTGAAAGCTCTCCGCAATTCCTTGGATGAAGAAAATGGTCCATTACTTTCTCTGAATATACACTACCGCTATCTTGTGCCATACGCCATCCTTAAATTACCATATTTTCGATTTCTATATTTAATGTTTTTCCTAACTCTTATCAAGCCATCTTTCATTCTTTGATGCTTAAGGAATGGCGAAAGCCAATCCAAAAGCTTCAACAAATCTCGCTTTTTATATACAGCCAATCGCCAGAAATCTTGATTTGTTTTGTATGCTTTATTAAGATGCAATTGATATTTTGATAAGTTCACCTTACTGCCCTTTGGCCTGTCTAATGTCAGCTTTGCATTTATCCCTTTGTCACTCAATTTGCTCTGGATTTGAGATAATATATTCCTGTCATAAGTACCTACCCTCAAATAAGCGCAATTGTTACTGTGAATACCCAAGTCCCCTTCCGCATCTAAATAACCCGCAAAAAAAGAAAAGAAACACCGATTGTTTCGTAATATCCAAGGCCTAATCATGTCTTTCTTCTCTAACAAAAAGCTAAAAGAATCGTTAAGGGCACACTGAATTCTAATAACCTTTGCTGCATCTCTTTTGGTTATCCGAACATAGCCATATTTTTTAAATAAATTCTTAATTAAAACTATTTGATCCAGAATGGCGGAACCACACTCTACTGAAATAATTTTTCCGTTTTTCTCATACTTTTTAACGAATAAATCGCCTAGCCGGAAACCTACAAGATATGCTTTTTCGATCAAATCTCCTCTGAAATTTTGCTTGGGATATTTGATATGCGCTTCTGAAATATCTCTAATCTTGATTTGATATTCTTTTAACCTATTTAGTATAGTGCTGTTACTGCATGAATATTCCCGGGCTATCTGAAAACTTGTTTTCTTTTCCTTTGTATATAAAAATCTTAATCTATCTTTAGGGATGTCCAATTTAACCGACATTGAAGGACGTACTTTAATCTTGTGCTGGTGGAGTTTTCTCTGTATGGTGGTTGCGCCACAATTATAAACTTTAGCTAAACGACGAACTGAAAAATTATGATTTTCGTATAACTCGCTCATCTGATTCTCATCTATATTAACTTGTCCTTTACTCATCAACTCTGTCCACTTAGAATTAATCTATGCGGTTTTATCGTCTTCCTATGGTCTTTAGGGGCAGAAATCTCTTTCATCTTTTCCAGCTTGCCCTTTTTCTCTAACTCGCGGTAGATAAGGACCCAGGCGCAATCCTTGTCCCTGTCCACCTCGCATTTACCCTTTATCATACCACCGCAGGGGCCGTTTAGCAACCCCTTTGAACAGCGGGTCAGCGGGCAGATACAGCCGGTTTTATCCAAAATGCACTCCCCGCAATTTGAACACACTTCAAAGAAATCTCCCTTGGCATCGACGAGCGTGCCAAACATCGAATTCAACGCCGGCAAAACATCCAATCCGAAACGATCGTTTTCTTTAACAGATTGCACGCCCAAACCGCAAGACATCACTAAGGCCGCATCGCTTGCTTTTAACGCCGCGATGTTCTTGGCAAAGGCGGTCTTTATCTGCGAAGCCATGCAAGGAGCATCAGGAATCGCGCAGGCAGTAACTTCTTTTCCTTGCGATTGCAGGTATTCTTTCATCTGCGCTACCTCTGATTCTCCGCCGGTCTTACAAGTCGTCGCGCATTCTCCGCAGCCGACCAAAAACACGCGCTTGAATTTCTCAAGCATCTTCAAAATTTCTTCCTCTGATTTTTTCTGGGTAACAATCATTTTGGGTTGAAAGGTTATGCTTCTATTTACTTGTTTACTTTACACTCTTCCTCTGAAATAACCCCGCCTGTCCTCGCTGTAAAAATCTTTGTACCGCTTATGCCGCAATTAGAAGGTTTCGCCACTATTTCATATCCAGTATCGCTCAGATTCAGAGAATAAACATAACCTGCGAACGCCGAGCCATTAGTAACCTGCTTTGGATAGACCTGCTTCGTACCTCTAAGTTCTAATTCATCCTTGGGATACTTTCCTTTTGCGGATTTATATGCCTCTGCCGTTTGAGAAATTATTCTTACGGTTGATTGGGCAACCATATCATCGCCCATAGCATCCATCTTTTGCTTTAAGCTATGCTTTAAGCTATTTGGAATTACCATAGGCGCTACTTGCGCACAAACGAACAGTAGAATCCATGGCGCCACAAAAAAAGCAAACACCGTTCTTACTGTGCCCATTTTATGAATCTTTTTATAACCGATAAATCCAACTACGGTGCCCCAAATTCCACTAATCAACACTCCAAAAAATGGAATAACAGCCCAAAGGTATGCGGCAGAAGCATACGCGCATATATTAAGCGTCCCCTTAAAACCGCCTTTACCCCGAAACAACAACACAAATAAATGCATAAAGGCTGAAACGATATATAAGAATACCACCGCCGCGGGTATCTGCAAAAGATTGGCCCAAGAAAATAGCTTAGGAGCTAATTGAGGCAGTAATTTATTAACAAATACTGCCCGCAACAATAATGAAAAAAACAACAAGTTGAAACAGGCAACCAACATATAAACAATCCAGCAAAAATAAACAGGAGCGAAATTGTCTTTGCCGGTGTCCAGCCTGCTAAAAAAATCCTGGGGATGGAATAAAACTTGTTTTACTGTCCCCACAAAAGCCTTTAAAAAACCTATCTCTTTTCTTTGCAACCACGGAACTGGAGTATTTTGGTTTTGTTCTTCCATGAGCGCCTCCTCTTTTTCTGCTATCCCTTCTTATCCCCGCGTAGCTTCTCTAAACGCTGCTTTATCTTCGCCTCATAGCCGTTTTCCGTCGGCTCATAGTATTTTTTATCCGACGGGATATACTCCTGATTCACATAATGATCTTTAAAATCGTGGGCGTATTTATATCCTACGCCGTGGCCGAGCTCTTTAGCTGCGGAGTAACTTTTGTCGCGCAAATGCTGCGGCACCTCAAGCAGCCTGCCTTTTTCGACATCCTCAGTGGCTCGTTCTATCGCCAGATAGCTTGCGTTTGACTTCGGCGCGCAGGCAACATAAATTGTAGCCTGCGACAAAGGGATGCGGCATTCCGGCATGCCGATAAACTCAACCGCAGTAAGGGCGTTATTGGCAACAATCAACGCCTGCGGATCGGCATTGCCCACATCTTCGCTCGCGCAGATACATATCCGGCGGGCGATAAAACGGGGGTCTTCTCCGGCGTAAAGCATTTTTGCCAGCCAATAAACCGCGGCATCAGGATCTGTGCCGCGCATACTTTTGATAAATGCCGAGATGGTATCGTAATGGCCGTCTTCCTTGCGGTCGTAGAGGACTTGTTTCCTTTGTATGGATTCCTCTGCCTGCGCTAAGCCGAAATTGATTGAGCCGGCCTTATCTTTTTGCGTGGTGAGTATCCCGACCTCTAACGCGTTTAACGCCCGTCGAGCATCGCCATCGCAGGCTTGAGCAAGAAATTCAAGCGCATACTTTTCCGCCTTTATATTTAAAGAGCCGAATCCTCTTTCTTTATCTTTGATCGCGTTATTCAGGATAGCCAATATTTCATCCTTTGTCAAGGTTTTAAGCTCGAAGACAAGGCTGCGCGACAAAAGCGGCGAGATGATATAAAAAAACGGGTTATAAATCGTGGCGCCGATTAAGATTACATTGGCCTCTTCGACGTCAGGCAAAAGCACGTCTTGCTGGGCCTTGTTAAAACGGTGTATCTCGTCGATAAAAAGCACTGTCTTATGGCCCCGCGCTTTTAGCTTTTTTGCCTGTGAGATTATTTTACGCAGTTCCTCGACATTAGAAGTAGTGGCGTTGACGTAGACAAATTCGGATTTTGTCTGCGCGGCAATGCAATAAGCCAAAGAAGTCTTGCCTGTCCCCGGAGGGCCGAACAAAATCAATGATACTAAACGGTCAGCCTCAACTGCCCGGCGCAAAAGCTTGCCGGGGGCAATAACGTGCTTTTGGCCGAAAACCTCGTCTAAAATCCTCGGCCGCATACGCACTGCCAATGGTAAATCTTTGGTATTTATGGGGATTTGTTCATGGGGAAACAGGTCGGTATTTTCTTGTTCTTTAAGCTTACTGCACATACTGCTCTCGTATATTTGGTGCTGTAGTGACAGCACAGTGTGCTGTCACTACAATGATTGGCGATGAAGCTATAACGTTAGCTTCTGATGTGATCTATCGGAATTGTTTACCCTCCTACACCCTTCAACATACGAACGATGGCAGGGCTTCGGAGGGTTATTTGCCGCTTTGCAGGATGATTGTGTTCTTCCGCCTACACCCTTCGAAGCCGCAACACTGATAAGGCTACGGCGGATTGTCCCGCCTTCCCGCCTATGGCGGGATCCGCCAAAGGCGTGATCGGCGGAACAAAAAAATCCCCGCGCATTGCCGTGGGACTGATTGTCTGAACCCCTTGTTCAGGTGGGCGCCTCCTCTTAACAGCTATCGCTGAAAAGAGAGTCCGGCTCCCGTTTATAATTTGTTGGTTCAACTATTTTCTAGTCCTCACGAGCACGGCAGGGATAAGTTCTCTGTTTGCTCTATTTAAAGTATACCACATGCTATTATAAAAGCAAGCCTAAGCACTTTCACTTTCTTATTGCCGCGCCTAATTTTTCGTTTAATCTCTTGATGATTGAGCCGACAAAGCCCATAGTTTCTTCGCTGGTAAGCGTCCTTTCGTTGGAACGAAATAAGAGAGACAGGGTTATAGATTTTTTCCCTTCGCCCAATTCTTTGGCCCGGTATAAATCCTTGAAATCAATCTCTTGCAAAAACCGGATACCGCAAGAAGCGATTTCATCCAAAATCCTTTTATAGGGCAGGCTTTCGTCAACAATTAAACTGATATCAAACTGCGCCGAAGGATATATAGGAAGGGGCTTGTATTTGCGGCATATAACTGCTTCCCTAACAAGCTCATCTATTTTTAGTTCGGCGACAAAAACATCGCCGCCTTCGATTTTATACCGCGATAACGCTTGCGTGTCAACCCTGCCGATAAAACCATAACTTTTTCCGGCAATGCTCAAATCCGCAGCCTGCCCCTCGGCAAAAAAAGAATGGGAGCAAGGCCCAAACTTATAATTTTCAATGCCCAATTTTATAAATAATAATTCCAGATATCCTTTTGCTTCTAAAAAGTTTTTGCCTTTTGCTAATAGGCATAATGAGGTATGCTCTCCTTTTAGATCAAAATTATTGCCCAACTCAAATAATAATTCCGGATTATTTTCTAATTCCTGATTTCTTCTCAATGCCTCTAATAATCCGGGAAACATTGCCGGCCGCAAATATTCCTGCTGGGCGCTTAAGGGATTAGCCAAAGACACGCACTGCTCCTCGAATAACCCTGCCTTTTTCAAAAAATCTTTACCGATCAGGCTATATGTTATGATTTCGCTAAATCCGACGGCGCGCAGAATCTCTTTTATCTTCTTACGCGCGCAAATACCCGCGTCTTCTTTGATTTCTTGCGGCTTTATCGCCGGTAAGGTCACAAGAATGTTTTCATAGCCATAAATGCGGCTGATTTCTTCTAATATATCCGCCTCACATTGGACATCCTGACGGAACGCGGGAACAGAAAACCTCAAATTATCTTTTTTCGCGAGGCAAACTTCAAACCCAAGCGGGCTAAGCAAATCTTTGATCTTAGGTGCCGTCAAATTATCGTTTAGTAACCTGCCCGCGTTAGGCAAGCCCACATTTACCGATGTTTGAGGCACTTTATTGGCGCCGGATTTATACAACCCGCCAAGAGAGCCTCCGGCAAATTCCAATATCATTGACGAAGCCATATCGGAACTGCTTACTACTTGCGCGATATCCACGGATCTTTCAAAACGATACGAAGAATCTGTGGATAACGCCAAGAGGCGGGCGCACTTACGCACTCTAACCGGCGAAAAATACGCGCTTTCCAAAAGTATGTTTTTAGTGGCAACTGTGACTTCGGTATCTTTCCCGCCCATTACCCCGGCGGCAGCTAATGGTTTTTTATCGTCGCAAATCAATAAAACCTCGGAAGAAAATTTGCGGTTTTGGCCGTCGATCATTAATAATTGTTCGCCTTCGTGGGCCTTGCGGACAATAACCCCGCCACCATCTATTTTGTCCAAATCGAAGGCGTGCAACGGCTGGCCTGTGGCGTATAAAATATAATTGGTTATATCCACAATGTTGTGGACCGGCCTTAAGCCTATTGCCTCTAATCTTTTCGCCAGCCACGCAGGCGACGGGCTGACTTTTACATCACGGATAACTCGAGCGGAATAAAACAGGCAATCTTTTTTATCCTGAATAACTATTGAAAGTGACGGCTCCTTTGGCGCTTCTCTCTTGACTGCTAACCCTTTACCCTTTACCCTTAACCCTGCAAATTTTTTGCCCGTGACCGCCGCTACTTCCCGCGCAATCCCGGCTATCGACAACCAATCCGGGCGGTTTGATGTGATTTCGATTTCAAAGACATAATCGTCTTGAAATTTCTCTAAAGAAACCACTTCCAAGCCCGCCATGGTCAGTTTCTCTGCCAAGGCTTCAGGAGAAATCCTGACATCCACAAAATCCTTTAACCAATTGTAGGTAATTTTCATATTAATATAATAACTGTTGAAAAAACGTTCTGTACCTAATGAGCTCTTTTCAATGTCATTGCGAGGAACCCTCGCTTGACATATCCGTGACGAAGCAATCTCGCACTTAAAAACGCGATTGCTTCGTCGCCTCGTGATAGCGAAAGCTCCTCGCAATGACAAAAATTGTTATGCATTATAATCTAATAGTTTATGGTCAAAATTGTTTCAAAAACCTCAAGTCGTTCTCGTAAAACAAACGGATATCATTTATGCCGTATTTTAACATCGCAATCCTGTCAACGCCCATCCCGAAAGCGAATCCTGTATATTTCCCTTTAGGATAACCCACATTTGCTAAAACATTGGGATGAATCATCCCGCTTCCTAAAATTTCCAGCCAGCCCTTGCCATGACAAACAGGGCATTGTCTTTGTTCCTCTCGAAGGGGTAAAGGACGACGTTTATCATTTAACCCTTGACCCCTAACCCTTAACCCTTCACGATGCTTCTGCTCACCACATATTATGCAGGATATATCTACTTCGGCCGACGGTTCTGTAAAAGGAAAGAAATGCGGGCGAAAACGCATTTTAATGCTTTCGCCGAAAAGCTGTTTGGCAAACGCGGATAAAACGCCTTTTAGATCTGAGAACCTCACGTTTTCATCGACGAGAAAACCTTCGATTTGATGGAACATGAAAGAATGTGAGGCGTCTGTGGCATCGGGGCGGTAAACTTTTCCCGGCACAATTACCGCCAAAGGCGGCTTGTGCTTTTTCATTACCCGGATTTGAACCGGCGAGGTATGGCTGCGCAGTAATAGTTTGCCGGTTTGCCAGTTTGCCGGTTTGCCGGTTAAATTATCTTCTTTTAAATAAAAGGTGTCAAAGGCGTCACGCGAAGGATGTTCGAGCGGAATATTTAAACCGGTAAAATTATTATATTCTGTTTCTACTTCCGGGCCTTCCACAATCACAAAGCCCATCCGGGTAAAAACAGAGCATACCTCATCCATAACCTGTGTTATTGGATGAGAAGAACCTTGCCTTGGCAATGTGCCGGGCAAAGTCCAATCGAGCGTTTGCGAAACACAAGGTTTTGAGCTCTTTAATTCCTCTGTCTTTTTGTTAAAAGCGTCCTGCAGTTTGTTTTTGAGCAAGTTGACATTCTTTCCAAACTCCGGACGCTCAAGGGCTTGCAAAGACGGAATAGACGCGGTCATCCCGGCAAGAAGCCCGCTTCTTCCTAAATACTTGATTCGCAAGGCATCCAGCGCCTGCGATGTCACTGCCTGTGCTATTCCCCTTAGCGCTTCTTCCTCAATAGCAACAAAGTTATACATTATAGAAACATCCCCATCGTCCAGTATTTTTATCTGTGCCCATCTGTGAAAAATATCTTGTCCGCACGAAATCTGTGCTCATCTGTGTTTTTTATCCCTTGACTAACTCTACTATTTTTTGAAATGCTTTAGTGTCGTTTATTGCCAATTCCGACAGCATCTTTCGATTCAACGCGACCTTTGCTTTTTTTAACCCTGACATGAAAGTGCTGTACGTCATCCCCGCTTGCTTTGCGGCGGCGTTAAGACGGGCGATCCACAACCGGCGAAATTCGATTTTGCGTTTTTTCCGGTCGCGATAAGCGTAAACCTCGCTATGCATTAAAGACCGCTTTGCCTGAAGGTATTGCTTAGAGCGGTCTCCCCATTGCCCTTTGGCGCGCTTCATAACCCTCTTTACCCTTTTTTTTCTCGCTACATTAGTTTTAACTCTTGCCATTTTCTAGTTCCTTTCTAAAAAATAATGCTCATTTTAATTACACAGTTAGGGCATTTATAGGGGTAAGGGTAAAGTGATAAGGGTTAAGGAAAACCCTATGATAAATTCAGTAATTTAAGTTTTTTTCTTTCTTTTTTCCTTATCACTTAACCCTTACCGCTTAACCCTTTACTTGCCCCTTTGTCTCGTCTTGCTACCTTCCGTAGGGCATTGCTGTTTTAATAGTCTTCTCCGACGACTTTGTCACATAACCCTGTATCTTCAGCCTGCGTTTGCGGCCCTCTTTCTTAGAAGAAAGCAGGTGGCTCTTTCCTGAACGCGCCATTTTTATCTTCCCTGTTTTTGTTATTCTGAATCTCTTCTTAACCCCTTTTCTTGTTTTTAGTTTTGGCATGTTTCCTCTCTTTATCTTATCCACTGTGAACCGTTAACTCTTTGGCCCCATGACCATCGTTATCGCCCTGCCTTCCAATATGGGCGGCTTCTCTACGATGCCATGCTCCGTGCTCTCGGAGATAAGCCTATCCAAAATACGCCGGCCTAAATCCTGATGCGTCATTTCCCTTCCGCGGAAAAACAGGCTTACTTTAATCTTATCCTTCTTCTTCAAGAAGTCGACAAGATGTTTTAGCTTTACCTGATAATCGTGTTCCTCAATATTCGGCTTCAGCCGGATTTCCTTAATGTGCACCTGATGCTGGCGTTTTTTTGCCTGGCGCTCTTTCTTCTCCTCGTCGTATTTAAACTTGGAATAATCCAGTATCCTGCACACAGGCGGATTCGCGTTTGTCGCGACTTCAACTAAATCCAACTCGTATTGCTCAGCCATATCAATCGCTTTTTGCACCTCCACAACGCCTAACTGCTCTCCTTCCGGGCCTATCAGCCTAACCTGCGGCACACGGATTCTTTCATTTACTCTGTAGTATTTCTGAATCTAAACCACCTCCTTAAATTTGTTCTGCCTGCGGCGGGATAAATCAAATCTTTAGCCCATCGAAAGCACTTTGTGTTTTTATTTTAGCTGCTCTTTTGTTTCTATCTCTTTTTTTATTTTACTGATAAAATCTTTCAATTCCATTTGTCCCTGGTCGCCGACTCCTCTTTTACGCACCGCTATTTTCCCTGCCTCGGCCTCCCTTTCTCCAAGGACAATAATATAAGGTGACTTTTCCATTTCCGCGGTGCGGATTCTTTTAGGCAGTGTTTCATTCGCCATGTCCAGCTCAACCCTTAAACCGGCGCCGCGCATTTCATTTTCTATATTCTGGGCGTATGCCTGCTGTTCGGTTCTAATAGGAATAATTTTTACCTGCGTTGGCGCCAGCCATAAAGGAAACGCTCCGGCGTAATGCTCTAACAGCGCCCCCATAAAACGCTCCAATGAACCAAGGATAACCCGATGCAGCATTACCGGCTGTCTTTCTTTTCCCTCCGCGTCGATATATTTCAAATCAAACCTGCCCGGTAAAGCAAAATCGCATTGTATCGTCGCGCATTGCCATTGCCTTTTTAAAGCATCCCGCAGTTTTATATCGATTTTAGGGCCGTAAAAAGCGCCGTCACCTTCATTGATCTGATATTTCAGGCCTTTTTCCTTAAGCGCGTCTTCTAGCGCCAATGTCGCCCTCTGCCAATCCTCGTCTGTGCCGATAGAATCGCTGGGCCTTGTGCTTAATTCAATAGCCACATCATTAAAACCGAAGTCCTTCATTGCCGCGAAAACAAAATCCACAACCTTGACTATTTCTTCCCTTACTTGTTCCGGGGTGCAAAATATATGGGCGTCGTCTTGAGTAAAACCGCGCACACGCAAAAGCCCGTGCAGGACGCCGGATTTCTCATGGCGGTAGACCGTGCCCAGCTCAAATAATTTTATCGGCAGTTCCTTATAACTATGGAGTTTTGATTTGTAAATTAAAATGTGTCCCGGGCAATTCATCGGCTTTAAGACAAATTCTTTGCCTTCGATCTGAAAAGTATACATATTCTGAAGGTAGAATCCGTAATGGCCGGAGGTCTTCCATAATTCCTGCTGCATAATATGCGGGGTGATCACCATGTCGTACCCGCGCCTAAGGTGTTCGTCTTTTTCGTAATCTTCGATTATGCGCCGCAGCGTCGCGCCCTTAGGATGATAAAACACCAAGCCCGCGCCCGCCTCGTCGTGATAAATATCGAAATACCCTAACTGCGGCCCTAATTTTCTATGGTCGCGTTTTTTCGCCTCCTCAAGGTTTTTTAAATACTCATCTAATTCTTTCTTGTTTTCAAAACAAGTCCCATAAATCCTTTGCAGCATAGGATTAGTTTCAATCCCATGCCAATAGGCGCCGGCAACCGAAAGCAATTTAAACGCTTTTATTTCTCCGGTCGACGCGGCATGCGGGCCGCGGCATAAATCAATGAAACTATTGCCTGTCTTATATATCGATAATTGCTCATCCACGATACCTTTAATTAAATCGAGCTTATAATTCTCATTTAGCTTTTTAAATAATTCTTCTGCCTTGTTTCTGGAAAGCTCTTCGCGAATGAATGGTTCGTCATTTTTGATAATCTCCTGCATCTTCTTTTCTATTGCTGCCAAATCATCGTCGGTAAACGGCTCTTTCTTCTCAAAATCATAATAAAACCCGTCCTCGATAGAAGGCCCTATGCCTAATTTAACATCCGGCCAAAGTTCCTTTACCGCCTGAGCCATTATGTGCGAGCAAGAGTGCCGTAAAATAGATAAATCTATCATTCTATAATTCTCTCATTGTGGAATTAGTTTTTCTCATACATGACCTTTCCCTTCTCTATAATTTCCTGTAAAAAGGGGTTCCGGCCAAATTCGCTTCTAAATTCCGCCGGCGTAAGAATCCACGGCTCAAAAGGCATATCTTTTTTAATATGCCGCACCAGGCGGCCAACCTCAAGCCATCTTTGCCCATAAGATTTCTTGGTATCTTTAACAATAAGCATATCTATATCGCTGTTTGGCGTAATTTTTCCAGACAAGCAAGAGCCAAAGAGAATAATCTTCGTTGGCCCATATCCTTTTTTTAACGTTTTTACTATCTCCTTAACCGAATTCTTATAATCCACTTTTAACCTTTTAAATGGTGGGCCCAAGAGGACTTGAACCTCTGACCTTCACAATGTCAATGTGACGCGCTAACCAGCTGCGCTATGAGCCCTAATTTTTTCTTAAAAACTATACTATTTGCAACAATCTTTTATTTTGCGGTAATCTTTTATAATTTTCCTTACTGATTACTTTCTTTCCGCTTTTGCGTTCCAATTCTTTTCTGGCATTGCCCGCGACAGCGCCGCCTTCAAAAGCGGCCTGTTTATTTTCAACAAACCCCTGCGCGTCTTTATTGACAGCTATCTCTTTTGTTGATGCCTCGCCAAGCAAGGGAGGTGGCAATTTGCCCCCACCCCTTAGAAAGCTCTGGGTCACGCCTACGCATATCTTTGATGTAGCCGTCAGGCTGAACAGAATCTGTTAAGGCAGCCACCACATCAACAATCACAAACCACCATTCCTTATTATGGATGGCCTTTCTGATTTCGCGCTTCCTAAAAATCGCGATTTTAGTCGTTGTTGTTTCTTCATTCATATTTTCAAAATCCCGCGCCCCGGCGAACCCTACGCGATACTGACGGACACGATTCGCCTGAGCGTCAATAGTTATGGGCAAGAAGGAAACTGTGTCTCTGCGGCCTTTTCCATGTCAAGGAAACGCTCTAACCGGGCTGAGCTAAGCGCCCCAATAATTTTTCGATGCCTTGTCTAAGATGCTAAACAAAATGTCTATTTCCTTTTCCTAAATTACAGCCTTCACACAAAGTTTGCAAATTCTCCAAATTTGTTTTTCCGCCTTTTGAGTAAGGAATTACGTGATCGACATGCAATTGACAATCATAATTCGTAGCAGGGTTTGCGCCACATTTAACACATTTAAATCTATCTCTATTCAAAACTCTATATCTTAATCCCAGAGGAATGCAGTGTCTATCTTCAATAACCACACTATGTTTTCTAATGTCTTCCCTTATTGGTTTTTCGATAATCTGCTCGCTTGCCTGCTCTCTTTGATTCATTCGTGCAACAAATGCCATGAGCGCTTTTCGCCAACTTCCAAAATGAGATCGATAACCCTCAACGGTAATTTCTGATGGTGGTAAGTTCATCTCGCGGTATAAAGGCTGCCTACCGTAGTGCGTCCATACATTCAAGAGGTTTTCAAAGTACTCGTCGTCTGCCCATCTAATTCCGTGCCTTGAAACCCGCAATCCTGCTTTTTCGACTCCGGCACGCCAAGAGCCAAAACGACCTTTTATAATCTTTGAGCCAATAATTTTTGAATTCCT
Source organism: Omnitrophica bacterium GWA2_41_15 (assembly GCA_919901925.1). Lineage (GTDB taxonomy): Bacteria > Omnitrophota > Gorgyraeia > Gygaellales > UBA12090 > CAKKQA01. Next base: position 23,649 of record CAKKQA010000199.1, read on the forward strand.
ACCTATATCTTCAGTAGTAATTTCTTTTTTATCGAGAAGCCTGGCAATTCTTCTTAATTCTTCGAGTATCTGAACGTTAGTCAGACGTCTTGATTGTTTCAAACGAACTTTCTCGGAAATTTCTAATGGCCCAGAATACTTATCCACAATACTCGCTTTTTCGAGTGTAGCTCGCCAACTTCCGTAGCGACGGCAGAGTGTTGCAGAATGGATTTTGCTATACTTGTTAAAATCCCTACTACTTAAAATCTCCTTACCAACAAGGGAATCAACACGTCTAATTTCTTCAATAATATCTTTCTCTATTACACTTGCCGATAAAAAATTTAGTTCAAATTTCATTTCACCTTACACCTCTTTTTAAAAGTGGGCAAGGAGGGAGCCAAACCCTCATGCCTCAATTCTAAAAATGCCGGAGAAGGGAATTGAACCCTTAAAACCTTGCGGTCGCGGGATTTTAAGTCCCGTGCGTTTCCCAGTTTCGCCACCCCGGCAAATAATTTTAATTAAGAACCGTCTTGCTTTTACTCCAGCCTTGATACGAATCAAAACATGCTTGAGCCAATTTTATTTTTCTGTCTAAACCGAAGCAGCCCTTATAATAACATTGTCCGGCAATCTGCCTTGCTGCCATCTTTCCGTATTTCAATACCCATAAGCTACTATGCTTATGAATTTTGCCCTCAATTCTCAATAACCTCTCTATTTTACTCTCCAGCCACTTAATAAATTCTACCGACCCTGAAAAAATTCTGACACTCCACTGTTCTTTCCCATTAGTTGGATGTAGCCAGCGCTGAATACAGCCATCCCCATCAATCAAACCTCGCAAAAAATCATTAAAAAATCCTTCGGGCACCTTCAAAGAACCTAAAATTAAAGATTTATTCTGCATAAGGCCTATTGATAATAAAAATTCGTAGAAATTCTTATTCGAAATTTGAATACGATAAGCCTGCTTATTGGTATTTCTATTTTTAACACAAACCCCGGCAGCGAGACCCATGTTTTCTTTTATCTTTAATAGGTACGCGGAATCCTTTGAAGTAATATCTACGTGCCTTCCGTCCTTACACAAACACCCATCACTCGTAATAAGGCCCACTAAATACCAAAAATTCGCACCTTTTATCTTTAAATCTTTTCTTTTTTGTGGCATATCATTTTACCCCTCGCCGATATTCAAAAAACTAAATCGCTCGGGGTAAATTTTCCTCATATAATACGAGGGAAAATTTAAGGCGTGGACCGGACTTGAACCGGTGAATAACTGTTTTGCAGACAGTTCCCTTAACCACTTGGGTACCACGCCACAATCATTCAAAGGGAATGCGCCAGCAAGCGGAGGGAATCTTCACGTCGTCATTGCGAGGAACCCTTGCTTGGCATATAAGTGACGAAGCAATCACGTTTTTTAAAACGAGATTGCTTCGTCACCACATGTCAACGACAGCTCCTCGCAATGACGGACTTAAGGTCCCTCCCCCCACCAACTGATTACGTTCAAAGAACCCGCTTTACTTCTTTTATAATCTCCTCGACGCTGGCTAAGTGGCCGATGCCGGCTTGCCCGTTTGCCAATTTGCCCTTAACCGGGCCGATGAATTTATATCCTAATCCTTTCAGCTTGGCAATGTTGCCTTGCAGGATTTTATTCTCGAACATATTTGAATTCATCGCCGGCGCAATTACAACCGGCGCCTTTGTTGCCATTACGGCACAGCTTAATAGGTCGTCGCAGATTCCACCGGCGATTTTACTGATTGTATTTGCCGTTGCCGGAGCAATCAAAATCAAATCGCTTTTTTGCGCCAAAGAAACATGCTCAATATTCCAGGCATCAGGATCGGCAAACATATCGCAATAAACTTTATTACGGGAAAGCGAAGCCAGCGTAAGCGGCGTAATAAACTCATTGGCGTCATCGGTCATTATAACCGTAACGTTAAAATTTTCTTCCTTTAACCTTCTTATTATATCACAGGCTTTATAAGCGGCAATACTGCCGGTTACGCCCAAAATAATATTTTTCATGTCTTTTCGTCCTTACGCCTTTCACCCTCGATTATTTTTTTTAATTCTTTTGCCGCTAATGCTACCTTATGATTAACAACGCAGTAATCATATTTTTTCCTATATGCCATTTCCTGTTTTGCCACTCTTAGCCTGCGCCGCAATGAATGTTTGTGTTCCGTCGAGCGTTGGTGCAGGCGGTTCTTTAAAGTTTCCTCGTCGGGGGCCGCGATAAAAATAAGCACCGTCTCTTTAGGAAAAACCTTACGGATGGCCAGCGCGCCTTTTACGTCTATGCACAACAAAACATCGTGCCCGCTTTTTAGCTCTTTTATCAAATCCTTTTTAGGCGTTCCGTAATAATTCCCGAAAACCTCCTGCCATTCGGCAAAATACCCTTTGTTTTTACGCCGCGAGAACTCTTCTTCGCTTACAAAAAAATAATCCCGGCCTTTATGCTCTCCCCGCCGGGGAAGGCGGGTTGTGACCGTGGTAATCTTTGTTATTGTTTTACGGATGGCGCGGCTTTTAGCCAATCTTTTGATCAGGGTTGTCTTGCCGGAACCCGAGGGCCCTGAAATCACGTAGATTTTTGCGGGTTTAAGTCTATTCTGCATTCTGCAGCTGCTCGCGGATCTTATCTATCGCGCTCTTAATCTTTATCACCGACGACGACACCCGCGCGTCCTGCGCCTTGGCGGAAATGGTGTTTGCTTCTCTCTGGATTTCCTGCGAAACGAAATCCAGCTCTTTGGCGCCGGAGGCGGCCTTGGAAAGTATGGCCCTAAAATTTTTAACGTGGTAATTTATCCTGGTCAGCTCCTCGGAAATATCCGTGCTTTTCAGGAAAACGCCATATTCGTCGTCGGTAAGCCTCTTCGCCTTTTCTTTTATCGAGGCCTTGGTGAGGGTGGAAATATTTTCGCTTTCTTTTTGTATTGTTTTTATATGCTTCGAAACGTCGTTGTTTAAAACCTCGCCTTCTTTATCTTTGATTGACAATAATTTTGCCAGCGCCTTGTGGGTCAAGCCCTTGACAAAACGCGTAAACTCCGGGGTCACCTCAACTTTCTCGACGGTAAGAATGCCCTGCATGGCGGTAACCTGACTTAAGGTTATATTGTTTTCTAGCTTTAACTTTTGGTTTAGGTTTTTTAGCGCTCGTGCGTAATTTTGCGCTAAATCATAATTTACAGTAACTATCGGTTTCAAATTATTAATCGATAAAACAACGGTGAGCCGGGCGCGGTTTATTTTCGCGCGTACTTCGTCTTTAATCATATCTTCCAAAACACCCAGCCCTTCAGGAAGGTGCGCCGCGCACTCAAAAAAACGGTGGTTAAGGCTTCTCATTTCCAGATTTATTTCTACGTTCTTATAACAGCCCTTTGCATGGGCAAAACCGGTCATGCCTCTTAACATATTTTCCCCTTCTTACGCGCTTGTATCCCAAACGCGCCTTTTATATTCCTTCTCCACGATTGTTTTAGCCGGATAAAGATCAACAATTATCTCATCAGGCGCGAACCACAGCTGTATTTCTCTTTTTGCTTCCTCTTCATTGCTTGAGGCATGGATTACATTTTCATACAATCCCTTTGTGGTTATGCGGCCGTAAGCGCCGCGGATTGAAACAGGGTCTGCCTCTTCGGGATTTGTTGCCCCTGCCATTTCGCGGACCTTCTTGATAGCTTCTTCGCCCCAATAAACCATCGCCATAACTTTCTTGCGGTCATGAAGTTCGCCCCGCAAATACCTGATAAGCTCATCGAAGAACGGCTTATCTTTCAGATGCTTATAATGCTCCGCCGCTAACTCCTCGGATACCCTTACCATTTTCGCGGCGGCGATTTCCAGCTTTGTCTCTGCCATGCGGGTAAGAATATTGCCTGTCAGCGATTTCTTCAGCCCGTCGGGCTTGATCAAAATAAGCGTTGCCTGATTTTTCTTTATTGTATTCATCTTTTTATTATCCTATAAATCCTTTCCAAATCTTCATTAGAATAAAACTCTATTGTTATACTGCCCCGCTTTACGCCCTGGGCTATCCGGACCTTTGTGCCCAGCATCTGCTGAAATTCCTCCTCGAGCGCCTTTGCTTGCGCGGAAGCACTGTCTGTTTTTACCGAGTGTTTTTTAGGCGTTGCCGACGCAAGCATCAATCCATTAAGCTCGGCCACTGTCAGGCCTTTCAACGCTACCTGCCGAGCCAAGGCCAGCTGGCGCTGATTGTCGTCTATCTCAAGCAGTGCCTTTCCATGCGCAAAGCCAATAACGCCTTTACGCAGCATCCCCTGAATCTCCTGCGGAAGCTTCAGCAAACGCAAGGTATTTGTCACGGAAGCCCTTGCCTTACCCACTGACTGCGCGATTTTTTCCTGCGTATAACTAAACTTCTCAATTAAATGCCTGTAGGCGCAAGCCTCCTCCATAGGATTTAATCCCTGCCTCTGTATATTTTCTATTAACGCGATCTCCAAAGATTCCTCGTCTTTTATATCCCTTACTATGGCCGGAATCTCTTTTAAATTTAATGCCTTGACCGCGCGCAGGCGGCGCTCTCCGGCGATAAGTTCGTATATACCGCCTGCTATACGCCTGACCAGGACCGGCTGGATAACGCCCTTCTCTTTAACCGAGGCGGTTAGGTCTTCTATACTTTCCTGATTAAAATCTTCTCTCGGCTGATAAGGATTCGGCTGTATCTTATTCACATCGATTAAAACAACCTCTTCTCCTTTGGCCTCGTCAACCACCAGCTGTTCTCTCATTGGAATCAACGCGCTTAACCCCCTGCCTAATCCGTGCCTTTCAATCATTTTACGTGCCCTCGGTTATAAATAGGCCTGCATTTATTTTTCTTGCTGGTTTTCTACCGGAATTTTCTCTGAAATAACAATTGTGTTTTCTTCCACAGCCTGCGCAATCTTTTTTGTGCCTTGTGTTTTAATCCTGTTCGCGAAAGAAGGCTCCGCTGGCTCAACTCCAATAATTTCCTCCGCCAATTCATTATATTTGCGGGCGCCGATAGAATCCTTATCGTAAAATAAAATAGGTTTACCATAACTGGGTGCCTCTGTCAAGCGAATATTCCGGGGGATAACCGTGCGGTAAACCTTATCTTTAAAATGCTGGCGCACCTCGGCTATAACCTCCTGTGTCAGGCGGGTACGATAATCGGCCATAGTCAAAAGAACGCCTTCAATTTCCAATGCCGGATTAAGATTATCCCTTACGAGCGCTATTGTGTTCATCAGTTGGGTTAACCCTTCCAACGCGTAATATTCGCATTGAACGGGAATTAGTATTGAGGTTGCCGCTGTTAAGGAGTTAATGGTTAACAAGCCTAAAGACGGCGGCGAGTCCATAATTATAAAATCATATTCGTCCTTAATAGGCTCTAATGCCTTTTTTAAACGATACTCTCTCCCCATTACAGCCACCAATTCTATCTCCGCTCCTGTCAAATCTACGTTCGAAGGCAGAATGGACATTTTCCCAATCAGATTGGACATTTCGCTTTTCTGTTTGGACATTACGTTTTCCAGATTGGACATTAATTTTTCGCCTGTTTCCAGATTGGACATTTCGCTTTTCAGATTGGACATTAATTTTTCAGCATCTTTTTTTTTGCTGTTTTTTGGCAAATTGGACATTTCTGAAGCTAAATCAATGTCCAGACTGGACGTTAATTTTTCGGCGGTTTTCTGATTGGACATTAATTTTTCGCCTGTTTCCAGATTGGACATTACGTTTTCCAGATTGGACATTTCTCTGGCTGTCTTTTCTTCTGAGTCTTTTGTTGGTTGTACTTCCGGGTAGGGTTTTATGGCTTGCCTAATGGGAATTTCTTCTATGATAACATTGTATATGCTACGTGCTTCTTTTGCTTTGTCTAAACCCATGCCGCTAGTGCTGTTGCCTTGAGGATCAAGATCGATCAGCAATACTCGCTTCCCTGCCGCGGCTAAGGCTGTTCCTAGATTTACCGCTGTGGTTGTTTTACCAGTTCCGCCTTTTTGGTTACAGATTGCGATTATTTTAGCTGACATTTGTCGTTCCCCAGGGAACTCGCTTATTGTATATACTATTGTACGTTATTATCTGCTTGTAATTCTTGGTTGTCAAGTAAAATCTGCCGAAGGCAGATTTTACTTGATCCTGAGCGCCGCCGAACAGGCGGCGCGAAGGATCTTACTTAGAAGAATCTTACTGTAATTGAACCAATCAATGAATTAAAGAACCCATTTGATCATCATTGCGAGAAGTTGTAGCCTATACGCGGCGACTAGGTAATCTCGTTCTTGATTGCGCGATTGCTTCGTCGCCTCATAACTACAAATGCTCCTCGCAATCAGTCTGTGTCATAATTGGCAAATTGCAATAACTTGAAAATTCTTTACTCCACTTTATGTTATAGATTCCCACTTTCGTGGGAATGACGCCTAAGAAATGTCATTCCCGCGTAAGCGGGAATCCACAATAAAATGTAAGCGTCAATTGTGACACAGTCTGAATGACGAACGGACTACGCCTGCTTCTGACTCTTTTTTATAACTGTGGCCCTTACCTTGGCTGGACGCGCTCCGTCCATCCCGAATAAACCCTTCTCTTCCTCGGAAAGGATTTTAATCCGCACCTCGTTTCTAGTGACGCGCAATATTGCCAAGGCTTTTTCGATGGCTTCTTCCGGAGTTTTTCCTTCTGTCTCAACGGATTTTAATTTCCCTTGACTGTATTCGTTGTTCGCAGAGTTTTCCATTGTGTAAAGGTAGTCAATAATGTGTTAATAAACCAGTATAGATTTAATCCACTGGGAAACTTATAAAATATAAACCCGAACAATATCGGAAAAAGCCAAAGCATCATCTTTTGCTGTTCAGCCGAAGTGCCCACTGCCGTGCTGGACTTCATAGTGATTCTCTGCTGAAAAAACATTCCAATGGCCATTAGTATGGGCAAGATGTTTAACTCCTTGCCTAAAATAGGCAATCCCGAAGAAAAAACAAACAATCTATCCGGTTCCGCGAGGTCTTTTATCCAAAGAAACGCTGTCCCTTTTAGCTCCACGGAACGATACAGCGCCTGGTAAAGCCCAAAGAAAATCGGGATCTGTAAAAGCATCGGTAAACAGCCGCCCAAAGGATTCACCTTATTCTTTTTATACAGATCCATTATCTCTTTGTTTAACCGCTGTGGATTGTCCTTATAGGCTTTCCGCAAGGCCTCGATTTGCGGTTGAAGCATCTGCATATGTTTCATTGACTGCATTTGCTTGAAGCTTAATGGGTACAAACAAATATAGACCAAAATACTAAGGAAAATTATCGCTAACCCCCAGCTGTGCAACACGTTATGGAGAAAGCGCATTATTGAAAGCAAAACCTGAGAAATGAAATCAAAGCCGCCAAAATAAACAACATCTTCCGCGCCAAGATTAAACTGCTTTAACAAATTGATATCCTGAGGCCCGCAATACAGCTTATATTTTTGCGTAATCTCGCTGTTTGCCGGAACTTTTATATTCTCTAAATCCATCGCTATAACCGCGCCTTGTCCCGCGCGCTCAATAGAAAAATAACGCTGAATCTCCGACGGGGATTCCGGAACTAAAACTAAACAAGAATACCTGTCGCGAAATCCTATATACCCGTCAATGAGCGCGGCTGTAAATCGCCCCTTTATGCTTAAAGGATTTTTCCGATGAATTGTATCCTGCCCTTTCCAAAAAGCCTCATACAAGCGGCTGGCATCTGGATGCGCGCCCTGAGGGATATCATTCAAAACGATGCTATCATTAAAAAGCCACGCCGTGTTAGTCGTGTTTTTATAAACAATCTCTAAGTCCAGGACATAGTTTAACTTATCGTAAGATATAGACTTATATAAGGAATGCCCGGATTGAACATTATAAATGCCTACCTTACCATCATTTTTTTCTATTGTATAGGGTTTGTCAAAGCTGAATTTATTGCCTAGAAGATCTTTAAATTCAAAATTTAAATTATAATCCTTAAAGTGGCCATTTGCTAATGTTCCTCTAAGACTTAATACGTCTAACCTAAACTTGTTGTTTTCTAATCTTGCGGCCAAAACATCTTCCGTGGCAAGCCGGGAAATAGGCGTAACCGTGGCAGGCTGAACATTTTTTACAATTTCTGTTGATGTTTCTTTTGCTATAACTCCTTTATTAGCAATTATTTGCGGCTTAACAAACAAGGTTTGCCAAGATATTAAAACAACCAATGATAACAATATTGCAAGAAATGCCTTTTTATCCATAATGCTCTCTTTCTATCAGTCTTTTACCCTATTTGTCTATAATGAGGCTATACCGGGTCCCATCCCCCGGCAAAAAAAGGGTTACAGCGTAAAATACGCCATACCCCCTTTAGGCCGCCTTTGAAAATCCCAAACCTGCGCACTGCCTGCGTAAAATACTCTGAACAGCTCGGGCTAAAGCGGCAAGACGGCACTATATATATCGATATATATATTTTGTAAAATAAAACCGGCAACGTAAGTCCGCGCTCAGTCAAATCACGTATTGTGCTTATTGATTTTGCTATTTGCCAAGGCATGCTAAACCGTAAGCCGATGCCTGCCCTTAAGACGCCTTCGTTTTATAACCTTACGGCCATCCTTGGTCTTCATCCGTCGGAGAAAACCGTGCAGGCGCTTACCTTTAATCTTTGTGGGAGTGTTAAGATTTTTTTTCATGTTTTAAGCCCTTTCATTATTTGCTTGGACAATAACCCATTATAGCTCTATAGGTTTTATGAATTATAACATATTATCTTCAATCGTCAAGGAAAATCGTCCTCTTTTTGTAACTGGTCAGTGAACGGGTGTAGGGGCTTGATTTATCAAGCCCGCTACGTCGGGCGCGATAAATCGCGCCCCTA
>CAKKQA010000200.1:0-10487 GCA_919901925.1 Omnitrophica bacterium GWA2_41_15
AATAATTTCATTCTATTATAATTGTAACATCTTGTGTGCCTTTTGTCAACAAATATTCTTTCTACCTTCGCCTACTAAATTCCGGAGCACAATCATCCTGAACGACTCATTTACACCCTGATAGGCAATATGATAAACGGAAGCCCTTGGCGGTAGAATAGCCTCTGCATATCAAAGACAGTATAGTTATGCAGCCAGCGGGTCAATAGCGACTCCTTAGGAAATACAAGCTGCCCTCCGAAAATAACCATATTAGGAAAACGTTTTGATATCTCGGGCATTATTTTGTCGGCTTCACTGATTACATCAACGCCAACCAAAGAAAAGCCTTCGGCATAAAAACCCTGGCCGCGCATAAAAGCAACATACCTGTTTATATCATTATTAGTATGCTCCGTAAGGCGGTTAACTTCTTCAGCGCCTTTAAAATTACCCACGTCCAATACGCCTACTTCCACAAAGACAAAATTTTTAAAAGTCCCTCCGAACACCCTGATTACGCCGAAAACCGTATGCAAGCCAACGCCGTTAAAACCGTTAACAAATAAAACCGCGGTTTTCGCGTTTGGGTCAAATTGCGCTGAAGTTACCAGGCTCGAGCCCGATGCCTCTGCTACAGCCACGAGGCTGTTAAGCCTGTGTAAAAGTTTGGCCGTGTTATAATAATGCCTTTTTATAAAAATCGCCAATAATACCAGCGCCCCGGTGATAAGAAAAGTTATCCATCCGCCTTCATTAAATTTAAATACAATCATTGAAATTAGGATAAAAGTGCAAAGCAGCAAACCTATTCCATTGATAATAAACTTCCTTCCCCATCCCTTCACCTTTGCGCGGGAAGCCCACCAATGGCGGACCATCCCTAATTGCGATAAAACAAATGTAATAAAAACGTTGATACTATAAAGTACAACTAGAAACCGGACCGAGCCGCCGGTTATAGCCATCAAAACCAAAGACAGCCCGCCCATGATTATTATGCCGTTTTGTATCACCAGCCTGCTGCTAAGTATTGAGAACTTCGTGGGAAACCAACGGTCAACCGCCATATTCGCCAAAACCCTTGGCCCGTCAAGAAATCCTGTCTGGGCGGCAATAAAAAGCAAGGTTGCTTCAGAAGCAAGCGTCACAAGAACAAAGGCATACCCGCCCTTCCAGCCTGAAGACATATTTTCAAAAAGGATAGCATTTAAGGTTTTTCCTGATTGTGGAGTTACATTGTAAAAAAGATAGGCGAGCATTAAGCCCATAACCACAAAAGACAGCGACCATGCCATATAACGCATTGTACTCTTAGCGGTTTGCACACGGGGCTCACGCAGAATAGGCACTCCGTTACTAACCGCCTCAAGGCCAGTATAGGTACCGGCGCCCATGCTATAAGCGCGCAAGATTAAAAAAAGCATGCCGAAAAAACCCATCCCCGACATAGTAGCCCTCATATCGGATCCGGTCGAGGCTGTAATATCTTTTAAATTCGGCAGATGGGTAAATAAACTATAGAGAATTACAAAGGCGTGAGTAGCTAAAAATGTTAAAAAAATCGGCATAAGCGGCAGGACCGATTCTTTTACCCCCCTCATATTTAATATCATGAGCATGAGGACAACAATCATAGCAACCCCCAACCGATAAGAATGCCACTCTAAAGGAAGAAGGCTGAATATCGCGTCCGCGCCGCTGGCAACAGACACGGTAATGGTAAGCACGTAGTCTATTAAGAGCGCGCAGCCGGAAACCATCCCGACGGTCGGCGACAACAGCTTGCTTGCGACAAGATATCCGCCGCCGCCCGACGGGAAAAGCTCGACTATCTGGGAATAGCTGGCGCTGATTATAAATATTGTCAACACCGTGCCCAAAGCAACGAAAATACTTAAATAAGTGTGGCCGCCTAAAGCCAGAAACGCTTCTTGAGGGCCGTAACAGGAAGAGGATAAACCATCAGCCCCCAACCCGATCCAGGCGAAGAAAGCTACTAAAGAGATCTTTTGAAAAATCTTAGTATCCCGGGGATTCCGGGAGGCGCCTAAAACAAAAGTCTTTAACTTTTGAAACATAGCCATTAAAACCCTACCTCCTTAGGCCTTCTAAAACTTAAACTACCGTGTTTTGAATATAAAATTGCTCCAAATATCAAAACTATACAAACCGAAATACCGATGATTATCCTTGGATCTGTCTTGTTAAAATGAATAATTATCGGCGCTGCCAGCAAAGCAACAAGGTTTATAACCTTAATCATCGGGTTTAACGCCGGGCCCGCGGTATCCTTTAACGGGTCTCCGACGGTATCGCCGACAACTGATGCCTTATGCGCGTCCGAGCCTTTTCCGCCATACAGCCCGTCTTCGATAGTTTTCTTGGCATTATCCCAAGCGCCGCCGGCTGTTGCCATAAATACCGCCAACAGCTGGCCGGAAAGTATTACGCCGGCAAGAAAACCGCCCAGCGCCTCTACGCTTAAAACCATACCGATTAAAATCGGGCTTAATACCGCGATAAGGCCAAGGCCCATAAGCTCTTTCTGAGCGGAAACCGTACAAATATCCACAGCTTTTTTATAGTCTGGTTTAACTTTACCTTCCATCAAACCGGGAATATGAAACTGGCGGCGGACCTCATCCACAATTAAAGCCGCTGCCCGGGCAACCGAATTAATAATCAGTGAGGAAAATAAACAAGGCACCGCTGCCCCGATAAGCAATCCGATAAAAACATCCGGTTGTGAAACGCGGATGCCGGTAGCAAGAAGGCGCAAGTGTTCAGCAATCCCCATCTGCGCCTGGACTTTGGTGACATCGGTCAAGAAAGACCCGAACAAAGACACCGCGGCAATAACAGCCGAACCTATCGCCACGCCTTTTGTGATAGCCTTAGTGGTATTGCCAACAGCGTCAAGATCAGCCATAATCTGGCGTGCCTGCGGCTCAAGATGAGCCATCTCGCCTATACCGTTAGCATTATCGGCAATCGGCCCGAAAGAATCCATTGCCACATTGTTTCCGGTTAAGGTAAGCATGCCTATACCGGTCATAGCCACTCCATATAGGACGTATATAACCGGCTGGCCCCAATAAATCCAAACAGCGGCCATAATAGTTAAAGCGATAACGATAAATTGCCACGCTGAAGATTCAAGGCCGATTGATAGCCCGCGCAAAATTAAAGTTGCCGAGCCTGTTCTTGAAGAGCCGGCGATCTCCTTTACCGGAGCGTGATGCGTGTGGGTAAAATATTTGGTTATCTCGTCGATGACTATAGCCAAGAGAATACCCACAGCGACGGAAAAGAACGCCCGCCATTCATGCATGTAAAAACGGGCGAGAAAGAAAAATGCCACAAGGGATATCGCGGCCGAAGAAAAAAAGCCTTTATTAATACTGGCAAGGGCGTCTGTTTTCTTATCTTTACTGCCACGGACAAGATAAGTGCCGATAATCGAAGAAATTACTCCGATACCGCGCACAAGAAGAGGAAAAATAATCCACTTGATCTCTCCGGTGATCGATACCAAGGCTATACCCAAAATTAAGCCTGAAACAATTGTTACCTCATATGATTCGAAAATATCAGCTGCCATACCAGCGCAGTCGCCGACATTATCCCCGACGAGATCAGCGATTACCGCCGCGTTTCTTGGATCATCCTCCGGAATATTTCTCTCTACTTTACCGACTAAATCCGCGCCGACATCCGCGGCTTTAGTAAATATTCCGCCGCCGACCCTCATAAACAAAGCAAGAAGCGTGCCTCCGAAGCCAAAACCCAAAAGAACATCCGGAGAAGCAATCCCAAAAATCATAAAGATTACAGTCCCTCCTAAAAGCCCTAATCCATCAGTAAGCATGCCTGTAATAGTGCCTGTCCTGTAAGCGATCTTAAGCGCTTCCGCGAAGCTTCTGCGGGAGGCTGATGCCACACGGACATTGCCTTCAACCGCCATACGCATACCGAACTGGCCGACCATAAGTGAAAACAACGCGCCCATCACAAATGCCGCGGCCCTTCCCAATCCGACGATAAACCTCACCATATCAGGGTTTAAATTACTAAAACGTTGTAAAGCCTCTTCGCTGGGAGGTATAACGTAAACTGAAAAAAAGAGCACTACCGTAAGGACACCTATTAAAGGAACTATACTTTTTAACTGGCGTTTTAGATACGCATCCGCGCCGGAACGTATCGCGTTCCAGACCTCAAGCATAGCCGGGGTCCCTTTATCCTTCTTCATAATCTGGGTTCTGAGCAAAAGAGCATACCCAAGGCCCAAAAAGGCAATGGCTAAAACCCCCCAAATAGCCCACACCTCAAACAGAGTTGCCTGAATAGAACCAAACATTTTTGTTACTCTCCTCTCTTTTCTTTTTAATCGCTTGTCGCAGCAATATTTAAATTACTTATTCCTTGTTCGTTAAGCATATCAAGGACATCAACTATATCTTTGAATCGGACAAACCTGTCAGAACGCAAAATCACGTTTAACGAAGGATTGTCCTTACTTACTACCGACACTTTTTCTTTCAATTCCTTTTTCGTAACTAACTTGCCGTCTAAGTAAGTCAGCCCTTCATTACTGACAGTAATAAAAACCTGGCTTTGCCTTGTGCCTTCAGCGGCATGGCCGCTTTTGGCATAAGGAAGCTTAACCTTTATGTTTGACTCCATAATCAGCGGCGTAGTCAGCATAAAGACTATCAATAATACCAAAATAACGTCGGTAAACGGCGTAATATTTATTTCCGAGACTAATCTTTGTTTTCTGGATTTTAATTTCATTTGCGGCTTTTATTAAACAAATCCATCATTTCCGAAGCGCTTAACTCCATATCAGTAATAAAATTGTCTGTCTTTTTCACAAAATAGTTATAGGCGATAACCGCGGGCACTGCCACACAAAGGCCGGCCGCGGTACAGACCAATGCCTCTGATATGCCGCTGATTACCACGCTCACCCCCCCTGAACTGCTACTAGCCATATCATGGAATGCCTTGATGATCCCCAATACGGTTCCGAAAAGGCCGATATAAACCGCGGTAGAACCTATGGTGCCTACGATGCTGGTCAGCTTTTCTAATTTTGTTGTCTCTACCGTGACCTCCCTTTCCATCGCGTTAGAAATAACCACTTCATTATGGCCATAAAGGTTAAGGCCTGCAAGCACCACGCTGGAAAAAGGCGTATCAGTGCTGCCGCAAATTTCCTGCGCGCCCTTTACATTGCCTTTTTCTAACTCCCGGGAAATCTCTTCCATAAATACTGGCCTTCTTACCTTAGACCTGCGGCGGTAATACAAACACCTTTCGATAATGATAGTCAGCGAAAGGATTGAGAAAAACATAAGGACATAAAGCGTAAACCCTCCGACTCTAAGCAATTGTAAAAATGACATGTTAAGCGCCTCCTTTAAATCGTTGGTAACTCGTCAATCAACATAAGAAATCTTAACATCGTCATTGCGAGGAGCCATCGTTTAGATGTGGCGACGAAGCAATCACGCACTTAAAAACGAGATTGCTTCGTCACTGATATGCTAAGCGAGGGTTCCTCGCAATGACTAACTATTCTTCCTATTATAAACCATCTATATTATTTTGAAAGCTCTAAATACGCTCAATTATTGATAACATCTTTTAACGCTTTACAGATATCCCTTACCGCTGCCTTTACCTCGCGGGAAACCTTGTTGCTAAATTCAAGCGATTTCGGCTGAATTCCGATGATCACTATCTGGCAGCCCAAACAGCCGCGCAGGTAGGCCGCTATTATTTTAGTAGGCAGGCGGTGAGTCGAAAAAGTAACCCCGGTTGTATCATCCGGCTCGATAAGAGCGAAAGAACCGGCTTGACGGCCGATATCCGCCGAATCGACAATCACCAGATGCGTGGGGTTAAATCTTTTTATCTCGCCGGTAATATTTTCCGGTGCTGTCGCGCCAATAAAAGACTTAAAATTCCTTTGCGGATTATCCGATCCGCGGAATACTTCAAGAGCTCCTGCTACAAGTATGCCCGCGGAATCATCGCCTCTTAATTCCGAACCGATCCCCAATAAGGCAATCCTTTTAGCGTTATTCAGCCGGCTTGTCAACGCTGTTATTAGAGTTTTCATTTAGAGACACCTTCAGCTTATTGGAGTCTAATTGAGCCAACTCCACATTATCTGTGGTTTCAAGGGCCTTCTTCAGGCAGGAGTACACGCACTGGGCGCAATATATGCACCTTCCCAAATCTACAACCGCCTCAAATTGTTTATCACCGATTTTATTTATAGTGATCGCCCCTGAAGGACAGTCTTTCATGCATAGCTTACAGCCTATACACCTATCGGGGTGAAATATCAGCTTGCCGCGGAATTTTTTCGGCATATCGAGTTTCTCCGCCGGATAAAGGTTAGTCGCGGGTTTCTTAAAAATAGATGCCAAGACCTCGGCGATCATCTTGCCGGGACGAATCATATAAACACTCCTTTTAAAACCAGATTTAATAGAAGCTGCGCAAGGGCAAGCGGCACCAAACACTTCCAGCAAAAATCAATCATTTGGTCGATACGTAAGCGCGCGAACACCGCGCGTAAAAGCGAAAGCAACAACACGACAAATAAAATCTTGATTATAAAAACACAAAATCCGGCCGCGGGGCTTAATGCCAATCCAAACGGCAGGAATACCGCGGCCAATAATGAAGCGCCTACAATCGTTTCTATGCTAATACTCATCCTTAATATAGCAAGTAGTTTTCCGCTGTATTCGGTAAAAATCCCGGCTACGATTTCTGTTTCCGCCTCGGGGATATCAAACGGCGCTTTCTCAAGCTTGCCCAGCAAAGCAACCAATGATATCGCGAAACCCATCAAATTAACCAGCCATAACCACGGATGCCCGGCATAAAACAACGCCATCTCCGACAGCGACCAGCTATCCGCCAAAAGCGCCACTGCCAACACGCTGATAAATAAAGGGACTTCATAAGCGAACATCTGTGTTACTGTGCGCACCGCGCCGATCCTGGCATACAACGAGGTGGAATACCAGCCGCCGATAAAAAACGCCAGTGTCGGAATGGTCAACAAGTACAGTACCACAATAATATCGCCGGTAAAAGAAAGTAAAGGATTGATTTTCCATAACGGGATATAGAAAAAAGCCGTTATGCTGGCGCTAAAAGCAACTAAAGGGGCGACGCTAAACATCCGGACATTGGCAGCCGCCGGAATAACTTCTTCCTTGGCTATAAGCTTAATAAAATCAGCCACCGGCTGAAACCACGGCGGCCCTACCCTATTCTGAAGCCTAGCGTAAAATTTCCTATCTAAATATTCAACCACAAAGGCGCAGGCGCATAGGAACAATAAGCCCGGGAATATTAATATATTAAACAGTGTTAATAGCATAAATTTGTTTCCTGCCGCGGAGAGCGATAAATCGCGCCCCTACAGCGCGTTGCTGTCACGTGTTTTCGGGCGCCATAAATGGCGCCCCTACAGGTATGTCTGTAGGGGCCGGATTTATCCGGCCCGTTTGCCGCCATCTTTCGGGCGCGATAAATCGCGCCCCTACAGGTATGTTACGATATGTCTGTAGGGGTCGGATTTATCCGACCCGTCACTAGTTACCTGCGGCTTGGACCGATTATCGATTTCCCATCCTCTCGGCAAATCTTTTATTCAAATCGCTAAAATCCACTCCGCGTTCGGCGTACCACTTAATGCCGTAAGAATGTATCTCTTCCCAATTTATAATTTTAGTATCAGCATTATCTAAATTTTTAATTGAAATCAACCTGTCAGTGCAGGAAAAACAAGGGTCTATCGCCGCCACGACAATCGACATATCCGCCAAAAACCTGTCCTTTAACATATGCTTGACTGCCTGGACATTCGCCAGAGTCGGAGCCCTGACTTTCACCCTTTCCGGATTTTCAGTGCCGTTTGCTTTGACGTAATGCACATTCTCGCCCCGGGGGGCCTCATAACGGCTGACAGCTTCTCCGGCGGGGATCTTGCGCGGCGCCTTCACCTCTATCGGCCCTTCCGGCAGATTCTTCAAAGCAAACCGGATTATCTGATACGCTTCCATTAATTCTTTCACCCGCACAACGGTGCGGCCATAGACATCATTATGATTATCGGTAATAACATTAAACGGGATTTCCCCGTAAGCAGCATAAGGGTCATCACTGCGCACATCACGCTTAACCTCTGACGCGCGGGCCGTAGGCCCAACCGCGTCTAACCTTAAGGCATCATCATGCGATAAAACCCCAACTCCGGCTAACCTTTCGATAATAGTCGTCTCTTCAGTGACTACTTCGATATAATATTTAGTCCTCTCCTCGAGAGTGTCCATTGCTTTTAATATCTGCTGAATTTCATCCGCGTCTATATCGCGCCGGACTCCGCCGATAGTATTTATGCCGTAATTGACACGATTGCCTGTAAGCAGGGCTAAAATATCCATCACGATTTCCCTGTCGCGCCAGGCGTACATTAACAGTGTGTCAAAACCTATTTCATGGCCGGCTACCCCCAGCCACAAAAGATGGCTATGGATGCGTTCGAGTTCCGCGACTAACGTACGGATATAGAGCGCTCTCCTGGGAACAGCTAATCCGGCAATCTCTTCAACCGCCTGGACAAAGCAGGTCGAATGCGCGTGCGAACATATGCCGCAGATGCGCTCGATAAGATAGACGTCCTGGATATACGACCTCTCTTCGCAGGCCTTCTCTATGCCCCTGTGGTTATAGCCAAGCCTGATATCCACGCCCATGATCTTTTCGCCTTTTAAGGCAAGGCTGAAACTTTCGGGTTCTTTTAACGCCGGATGCTGCGGCCCAACGGGTATTTTAAAATCATGTGAATCATGCATGGCAATTCTCCAATCTTAATATAATTAAACACAAGCGGCAACATATCATGCCGGCAAACGGGCCGGATAAATCCTACCCCTACGGACATACCTGTAGGGGCGCCATTTATGGCGCCCGCTTATTATTTCTTATGCTCCGCGAGCTTCCAATCCTTGCGTAACGGAAACTGCTCCTTCGGCCAGTCATCCGTAAGCGGATAACGGTGGCCCTGCGGCAAGCCTTCAACTTTAGCCCCGAATAAATCCACAAGCTCTCTTTCGTAAATCTCCGCGCTGGGAAAATATTCCATTACGGATTTCAAAACCGGATTTTCTTTTAGGACGCTGGTCTTTAAATTTATCAATAAACCGGGGGCTTTGGCTAAATGGTAAATAAACCCTAAATTCTGCGCTTCATCCAGCCCGGTTATCGTACACAAATGTGAAAAACCTAATTTCTTAACTATATAATCAAAAACCTCCAGGAAATTCTCAAGCCCAACTTCCAAATAAATCCGCCTTGGCCGCTGAATTGTAATTTTGCCGGACAGATAATTAAATTTTGCGGATAATTCCGAAATAATATTTTCTTCTGTCGTCATATTGCTCCTATCGATTCTGATTGTAGGGCGGGGTTACCCCGCCCCTACTTCCTCTTTTTCTTCTAGGCTTCTCAAAAACTTCACCACGCCATCTATTATTGCCTTGGGGCTTGCCGGACATCCCGGGATGAACACTGATACGGGAATAACCGTGTTAATGCCGCCTTCTATATTATAACAGCCGCTAAAAACCCCTCCGGTGCAAGAACAGGTCCCCACGGCAACTACAAATTTCGGTTCAGCCATCTGATCGTATATCTTTTTTAAGCGCGTTTCAATCTGCCTTGTAACCGGCCCGGAACAAACAAGTATATCGGCATGGCGGGGCGTGCCTTTCAATACCACCCCGAAACGCTCCAAGTCATAACGCGGAGTAAGCGTGGCGATAATCTCAATATCACAGGCGTTGCAGGCGCCGGTGTTAAAATGAAGTATCCACGGAGATTTTATCCTCGCCCAAGTCACTATTTTGTTGATCATTCCCATATTCTACCTATATATTCTTTAGACATAAACGTAGTGTAGGGGATGGTCGCGACCGTCCCCTACGATTTTACCTCTTAAACAAAATCACCAGCCCCGCGGTTGCGCCCGCGACATAAATAAGCGCGATAGCAAATAAATCCGCATTTTCCGCGGGTATCGTAGTTATTATAAGCGCCGCGACATGCGCCATCGTAAAGAAAAAGGCGACCGGAAAAAATGTGGTATAATCCGGCTGAGCTAAATTATCGTAATTCGGCTCGCCGCAGGCGTATGAATCCCCGCCGCCTTCTGTTTTTTGCTTAGGCTTAAAACTAAGCCGGGAAAAAATACGCGAAAGCGCGGCTATCGCAAGAAATATTATAATAAAAGCCGCCGGAGGGCTTAACAATAGATTTCTCATAGTCAATCAACCTAACATTTAGAGGGTTAAGGGTAAAGGGTTAAGTGATAAGTAAAAAATAAAAAAAACCTCTGCCCTATTCATTTTTTCCCTTTTTGTCCTTCCTTTTTCTTTTTCTTCTTTTCTTCTTCTTTTTCTTCTTTTCTTCTT
>CAKKQA010000200.1:10587-15294 GCA_919901925.1 Omnitrophica bacterium GWA2_41_15
TTGTCCTTCCTTTTTCTTTTTCTTCTTTTCTTCTTCTTTTTCTTCTTTTCTTCTTTTTCTTTTCTTCTTTTTCCCTTAACCCTTAACCCTTATCACTTAACCCTCAGCTAACCCTTACCGCTTACCCATCAACTTATCCTTTAAGGTTGCGAATGTTCCTTGAATCCAGCGAATTATTCTTGCTGTGTATGCCCAGCACCACGCCCATTGCCACCGCGATAATAACCACCTCTACAACTATCAATGTAATAACCAACCCTTGAGTCAACGCTGTCCGCCCGTTGATATAACCCACAACTATTATAAGTAATGTTACTGCCTTTATCAAAAGCTCTATTCCTATTAGAGCCCTTATCAAATTGTAAGTCGCTAAAATACAATAAATACCTATTGAAAATAACATCATGATAACAAGCCCGAACGGCCAGAATATATTCAACGCGTTAGCGTCCATTTTTACGCGCCTCCCTGAATAATATTACCACAGCGAAAGCTCCGGCTAACAGGATAATTATCTGGCCCATAAGGTCAACTTGACGCAGATGCCATAAACAATAGCGCGCATCATTTTCTGTTTCCGCGGCGGGCAGATTCAAGTTTAAATCTATCTTTATCCGGCTCAATAAAATGGCTGCCGCGGCTAATATCAAAGGTAAATACCAAAATCTGCTTAACCTTGCTTTCATGTGCTTGAGTACTTCCTTATGGGTTAAAGGCGTGGTTAAGCTGATGGTGCTCACGAATAAAACCGAAATTAAACCGGCGCATACTGACAGCTCGAAAACCGCGGCCAGCGGAGAATTAAGCCTGAAGATGATTATAGAAAGTACGGCGCTGGTAAAGGCAAGAGCTATGCCTGAACGCAAAAGGCTTCTGGCCATCACCGTCCATAAAGCGCTGCACACCAAAACCGCCAGAATTATTAAGTTTATTTCCACCCTATCCTCCGTCTATCTTCTGAAACCCGCGCAGTTGCTGCGAAGCTCTACCATAGTTTGCATATAGAAGAGCGAAGCAGAACTCCACACTAACCTCCGAAAATACTGCTTATGGGCAGTACCCTGCTTCGCTCTTCAAAATCTTAACAACGTTAGAGCTTCGCAGCGGTTATCGCTCCGAAGCCATACCAACGTCTACTCATGGAAAGGCGAAGGAGGATAAAAATGTATTCAGTATAAAAGGAAACAAGATCCCGACTCCCACAGTTATAGCCCCAAGTATCAAAGCAGGCAAGGCCAAAGTAAAACCTACTTCTTTTATATCTTGCCCGCCTTCGGGAAGTTTGGAAAAGAAAACCCTTCTTTGCATAGAAAGGATATAAGCCAGAGTCAAAATACTTGCCAGTGCCGCGATAACCGCGTAGCCGTAAAAACCCGCTCCCCAAAGAGCGATGATGATGATAAGCTTGCTCCAAAATCCGGAAAGCGGCGGTATGCCCGCGGCGGACAGGCCGGCTAAAACTGACGTTGTGGCTGTAATAGGCATTCCCGAGGCTAACCCGGATATTTTATTCATATCGCGGCTTCCGGTTTTAAATTCTACCGCCGCCGCGTTTACAAATAAGAGCGACTTAAATATGGAATGATTAAACAAATGAAACACGCATCCGGCAAGCCCTAAAGGAGTACCGCATCCTAAGCCCAATACAATGTATCCGACTTGGCTGATACTGGAATAAGCAAGCATGCGTTTAAAATCATTCTGGCCAAGGCTGGCTAAAGCTGCCACAACAATGGAAACAACGCCGACAAACATCAATACATAATTTATCCGGCTATCAAAACAAAATACCGAGCTTACTAACCTGATTAAAGTGTATATCCCGACAGTCTTAGTGGCAATGCCGGCTAAAAGTATGGACGCCGGAGGCGGCGCTTCGGAATACACATCAGGAAGCCAGCCGTGAAAAGGGATAATGCCGGCCTTAATAAAAAGGCCGCAGATAAAAAGGCCCGCGGCCGACATAACAAACATGCCATGCGGCGAATTCTTTATTGCCTGGCTTACGGCTGAAAACTCCGTTGACCCGGCGATAAGCACTAATAAAGCAATCGAGGTAAGCATTAACACCGTTGCCACAGTTGAAAGGACTATATATTTGTATGCCCCTTCGAACGCCCGGATATCCTTATTAAACGCGATGAGGATAAAAGACACCACAGCGACAACCTCCATGAAAACATAGAGCGAAAAAATATCTCTCACAAGGACAATGCCGTTTAACCCGGCTAAAATAATCAAGAGCAGGTTAATAAAATTAAACCTCTCGCCTTCATCTCTGATTATATACCTGGCAGCAAAAACTGTTACGAATGACACTATTCCTATGCTTAACAGCATTACCCGGCTAAGATTATCCACCACAAGGTTTAATTTCAAGAAGTTACTGAATAAAAACGGGCTGTTATTCCAAACAGCATTAGAATAAAATATCGCCAGATATACTTGTAATACGGATAATGCCGCCCCCAAGATAAAAGCAGCCCCTTTCATCTTTACCCTGAAAATGAGGGATAAAAGGATCACGCTGAAAAACGGAACGAGGATTAACAAATTAGACACAAATAACTCCCATTCTGGTCAAGACAAAACTCATAACTCATTCATCGTCATTGCGAGGAACCCTTGTTTGACATATCTGTGACGAAGCAATCTCGTTTTTAAAAGCGGGATTGCTTCGGCGCCTCGTTTAAACGATAGCTCCTCGCAATGACGGAAAGATTCAATACCCCTTAATGCGCCAGATACGCCACAACTGCCAGCATCCCTGCCAGCGCCCAGACTAAATATACCGCGTAATTTCCCGTATGCAGGCTCCTGATCAGGCCTGAAAACGCGAATGTCAGCCTTACGATAAAAATATTATATATCCAATCAATTCCCCTATCTATACCCCAGGAAATTCCTGAAACTAACTTGGCGATTTTTAAGCCTATTTCATAAGGGTCAAAGAAACGTTTTTGCGCCCTGTCATAAATTCCCGATAAAATCGGGGCGTAGCGGATATGGTCAAGCGAATGAAGAGCGCTTCCTTTTGCCTTTACCCCGAATAGATGATTCAAAACAGCGGCGATTAAGACGATAATTGTTATTATTACAAGCGCTATATTAGCCGGAAATCCCGCGAAACTCTTCCCCTCTACCTGTCCCAATATCGGCTGGATCAGATTATTTAAAGGCAAGGAATTAAACACGCCGAAAATTATACACACAAAAGCAATAACTACCATCGGAATCAACATCACTGCCGGCGCTTCTTTTACTTTTTTGTTTTCCTCGCTAAGTTTGCCTAAGAACGCGGCATGGCCGAGCTTTAAAAACGAAGCCGCGGTGAAAAAAGAGCCTATGACTGCCACGGCGTAAAAGATTAAGCCCCGCTCCAATGCCCCGTCGTATACCAGCTCTTTGGAAAAGAAGCCGTTAAACGGAGGCACGCCGGATATCGATAGCGCCGTAATGATGAAACAAATAAAGGTCACCGGCATTTTCGCGCCGATGCCGCCTAATTTTTCCAGATTAGTTGTCCCTGTTTGTTTCTCCACTGCCCCGCCGGTCAAGAATAAACAGCTTTTATAAAGGGCATTGTTAATCATATGAAATAAACCGCCCACAATACCCGCCGGAACAGCAGTGCCAATGCCTAAAATCATATACCCTACCTGGCTGATGGCGTGATATGACAATAATCTTTTGTAATCCTTCTGTATCAAAGCCATCATTACCGCCAGTATTATGGTAACCGCGCCGACAATCATAAGTATTCCGCTTACAGCCGTATGCGGGTTTAATTTAAACATATCAAGGGAAATCCTGGCAAGAAAATATATCCCTAAAAGTTTTTCCAATGCTCCCGGCATCAGTGCCATAAAAGGAAGCGGCGCGTCATCGGCAGCATCAGGTATCCAAGAGTGAAACGGCATTGAGCCGGCCTTGGATATTGCTCCAACCATCAATAATATAAATGCCAAGCTTCCCAGCGCGTCCAAAGGAAGATTGATTTTAGATATTGTCAGTGTCCCGGCAAGATGGCCAGTAAGGGCAATGCCAATCATCATGCATAAATCAGTGATAGCCACGATAATAAACGCCTTGGCCGCGGTCTTAAATGCGTTGGCAGAACCCACGGCAATCATTCCGAAAAGCGCCAGTAACAACCCCTCCCAGAAAAAGAGCAAGAGCACAAGATTATCCGCCAGTACCGCGCCACTGGCAAAAGCGAGAGTTAATAGGAAATAACAATAAAACTGATTGGCCCATTTCCTTTCGCGCATAAAAGCGGTTGAGTATAACGCGATTAAAAAACCAAACCCGGCAATGGCTATTAGGATAAAAGCGCTGAAATGATACAGCCTAAGTGAAAACTCCAAACCAAAAGCTGCCCAAGGGATAAGATAACTTAAGGAAGATTTAAACAAAACGCAAGTAAACAGAAGGCTTGCCAGCGTAGAAAGCAACACTATGAAATTGCTGATTGCTTGCCACCTCTTCGGCATTATCAAAACCAATAGCGAACAAATTAAAGGCACAGCTATGGGAAAAAGTAAGATTTTATCGGTCATTTAATGTATGGGCCAGTAAACATTGGAAATTTTAATATCGTCATTGCGAGGAACCCTTGCTTGGCATCAGGTGACGAAGCAATCCCGTTTTTAAAAACGAGATTGCTTCGTCGCCGTAACCAAACGGCGGCTCCTCGCAATGACGAAC
>CAKKQA010000201.1 GCA_919901925.1 Omnitrophica bacterium GWA2_41_15
AAACTCTTGCGCTCCGCCAAAAGAAACTCTGAAACCCGTGATGACTTCGTCAAAAATCAAGACGATGTTAAATTTATCCGCTATTTTCCTTAAAGCCTGCAAAAATTCCGGCTGTGGTAAAATTACTCCGCAATTTGCCGCAACCGGCTCTATGATTATCGCGGCTAAATCATGCTGGTATTTTTTAGCGGTTTCTTCTAACTTTTTTATATCGTTATATGGCAGGACGAGGGTATGTTTAGTGAAATCTTTAGGTACGCCTAAGCTGTCCGGAATGCCTAATGTGGCAGCGCCTGAACCAGCTTTTACCAGAAGATAATCCGCGTGGCCGTGGTAAGAGCCTTCAAATTTTATTATTTTATCTTTTTTTGTATACGCCCGAGCCAGCCTTATGGCGCCCATTACTGCTTCAGTGCCGGAGCTGGTCAGGCGTAAGAGCTCTATTGAAGGCACGGCGCCGACAATAAGCTTTGCTAATTCTGTTTCTTGTTTTGTTGCCGCGCCATAACTTGTCCCGTTTTTTATTACTTCTTCCAGGCTTTTTACTACTTTTGGATATGCGTGGCCAAGGATTAACGCTCCCCACGAAAGGCAGTAATCAATAAATTCTTTTCCACTTTCGCTGTAAAGCTTTGAGCCTTTCGCGCGTTTAATAAAAACCGGATAGCCGCCAACGGATTTAAATGACCTCACCGGGCTATTCACGCCGCCGACTAAGTATTTCTTCGCCTCATTAAAAAGCTTATAATTGTAGGGACTGTCCCCGACTTTGTTTGGCTCATCTTTGGGGACTGTCCCTGAATGTCTTTTTATTTTATCCATCGCAGAATTTCTTTCCCAAAATACGTAATAATAAAATCCGCCCCAGCCCTCTTTATGGACGTGAGCACTTCAATAAAAAGCTGTAGGGGACGGTCGCGACCGTCCCCTACGCTATTCGCTAAACCTTGAAGCATCGTATATTCGCCGCTGACATTATAGGCGGCTATCGGTATATTGAATTTCTGTTTCGCCCGGTAAATAATATCCAGATAAGCCAATGCCGGCTTAACCATAATTATATCCGCGCCTTCTTTGATATCTTCTTCTATTTCTCTTAGGGCCTCATTTGCGTTCCTGAAATCCATCTGATAACTTTTCCTATCACCGAATTGCGGCGCGGAATCTAAGGCTTCCCTGAACGGGCCATAAAAATTTGAGGCGTATTTGGCTGAATAGGCAAGTATCCCGGTATCCTTAAATCCTTTTTTGTTCAAGGCCTGCCGGATGGCTTTTACCTGTCCATCCATCATTGCCGAAGGAGCGACAAAATCCGCGCCGGCTTCAGCGTGCGACAGAGCTATTTTTGCTAAGGCTTTAATTGAGGCGTCATTGTCAATCCTGCCATTTTTGATTATTCCGCAATGGCCGTTTGAAGTAAATCCGCAAAGGCAAACATCGCTAATGACAATTAAATCCTTGAATTCTTTTTTTAATGCCCGTATAGCTTTTTGAGTAATTCCTTCCTTTTTATAAGCGCCGGAGCCAGATTTGTCTTTTTTGTTAGGAATGCCGAATAATAACACTGAATGTATTTGAGGGGCAGAGCGCAAATCCTTAATCAGGTTATCTATAGATAAATGATATACACCCGGCATAGATTTAATGGGTTCTTGGACGCCTTTACCTTCCACAACAAAAAAAGGCAGGATGATATTCTTAGGATGAAGCTCGGTTTCCTTCACCCAATCCCGGATTAAACTGTTTCTTCTTAATCTTCTTAAGGTAGTAGATGACATCTTTTAGCCTCTCTAAGTGTTACATCCCCAATGCATTTAATTTTATTTTTTTTCGACGGCTTGCCGTATCTTTTTAAAAAATTTCTCACTGTTGACGGGCTGGTAAACATAATTTCATCAAATGCCTTTAAATCTAAATCAGGAAGTTCTTTAGGCATGATATTTCTGTACGCAAAGCTTGTGGTAATATCCGCGCCTAAGCCCCTAAGCGCGTCTGATAACCCTTTGTCAGAAATATCTGAGCGCGGCAGGAAGAATTTTTTGCCCGCGATATCTATCTTCTTGAATTCTTCTATCAGGCCTTCAGAGGATTCTTTTTTTGGCGTTAAATCCGCTAAGATTGAAAATTCCAAAAGTTTTTCTTTAGTGGAATTTCCCACCGCTGCGATTTTTATTCCGCTAAGTATTCGCGAGTCGTAACCAACGCTTTTAAGCCTTGGGAAAAAATATTCCACGCCATATCTACTGCCGAAGACAATCCAATCAAAAGCCTGTATGTTTCTTAAATAATTGTCAAATTCCTTATAATCCTGCATTGGCACAATCTTGATTAAAGGAAGATGAAAATAATTGCCCTTGATAAAAAATCTCTCTTTTGATAAGCCGGTGAACAAGACGCGCTTATTTTTCTTTAACCAGTTAAATTCCGCCTCAAGCTTCACAACTTCGCCGATTATGATTATAGCCGGCGGTTTTACCGTGGCTTTCCTTGCCTTGGCTAAAATATCTTTTAATGTCCCGGTTAAGACCTTTTGGGTTATCAGGCTTACATCATGGATAATCGCGATCGGAGTATTTTTATCTTTACCTGCTTGAACAAGCCGCTTAACGATGTTGGCTAAACTTTCAACCGCCATATACAAGACTATGGTGTCATTTTTGGCGATTGTATCCCAGTCAATAGAACTCTTACTTTTTGTTTGATCCTCATGGCCGGTAACAAAAACACAATTAGATGCAAATCTTCTATCGGTGAGAGATATTCCGTTTAAGGCTCCTGCGGCGCTTGCCGCGGTAACTCCGGGGATAATCTGAAATTCTATTTTTTCCTTAGTTAAGGCGTCTAACTCTTGCGATATCCGGCTAAAAATCGCCGGGTCGCCGTTTTTTAGCCGGATTACTTTTTTGCCTTCCTTTGCCTTCTTGACCATTACGGCATTAATATTTTCTTGAGCCTTTAAGAAGCCATCAAGGTGCTTTTTCTTGCCTAACGTATCCGTGCAGATTAATTCCGCGTCAGGCGAAACTTCGTCCAAGAGCCTCTTATCTACAAGATAATCATAGATAACAACTTCCGCAAGGCGCAAAACCTCAAGCCCCTTTACAGTAATTAATCCAGGATCCCCCGGCCCAGCCCCAACTAAATAAACTTTTCCAGCATTGAAACCTCGGAGGTTAGATGTCGCTTGCACTTTGAAACCTCCGAGGTTAGATGTTGTAACATTCCGCATATCAATCTTCCTCACCACCTCAATCATCTCCTCATCCTCTTTGCGCGCCACCACGGCTAACGCCCCTTGCCAAGGATGAGGCTTGAGTATATCGAAAGCTATCTTTTCAGTAATGTTATTTTCTAACCCTAACCTGATCAACGCGCATGAGGCAACAATAATCCCGTCTAAATCGCTATTCTGCAATTTCTTTAGCCGTTCGGAAATTGTGCCGCGGATATCCACAATTTGCAAATCGCTTCTGTATGCCTTAAGCTGGGTTTTTCTACGTTGACTGCTTGCCCCGATTTTCGCGCCATGCGGCAATTGGCTTAACTTCAGGTTATTTTTGGAAACCAGCGCGTCAGAATTATCCAAAGGCTTGGTTATCGCCGCAAGATACAGGCCATCCGCAATTTTATCCGGTATATCCTTGGCGCTATGCACGGCAAAATCAATCTTCTTTTCTAATAAGGCAGTATCTATTTCTTTCGTAAAAAAATCCGTGCCTTCAATATCCGATATCGGAGTTATTTTATCTTTATCCCCACAGGTATCTATGCGGCAGATTTCGTATTTCATCTCCGGATAGAATTCTTTAAGATAACCCACTACTTCTTCAACCTGTTTTATGGCAAGAGGGCTGGCGCGGGTTCCAATTTTAAAGATACGCTTGATACATTCGGCGGCGCTCATAGTCCGCCCTCTAGGACGGGGGATGATTGCGCCGTTCTCAGTATCAACCCTGAGCAAACCCTGGGCTTTAGCCCGAGGTGCGTCGAACGGGTTGATTCCCATATTTTTTCTGCCTCTTCTTCTATGATTTTCAAGGCTTTTGATTCCTCTTGTTTTCTTTTGCCCAGATTTTCTTCAGCAATATTTTTTAAGTCATCCAAATCAAAAAGAGTAACATTTTCAATATCTCTTACCGCGGAATCAATGTCACGGGGCACAGCAAGGTCTAATAAGATCAGCGGCTTATTTCTTGACTGCATTATTTTCTCAACCGCCTGTTTTCTGATAATAATATGCGGACTGGAAGTAGAGCTGATCACAATATCCGCGCCGGGGAGTTTTTCTTCCATTTGGTTAAAATGAATTGCCTGGCCGTTACATTCTTTAGCCGCCTCGCAGGCTTTATCATAGGTGCGGTTAGAAATAAATATAGCCTTCACGCCCTCGTCTTGGAGATATTTGCTGATTATGTGGCCGATTTTACCTATGCCAATGATTAAGGCTGTTTTATCCTTTAAGCAGACAAGGCGCTCTTTAAGATAACGCATTGCCACTGTCCCTATGGAAACATTCCCCTGTGAAATTAAAGTTTCCTCTCTAACCTTTTTGCCTGTTTTAATCGCGGAGCTGAATATGCGCCTAAGCAGCTTAGTTGTTGCCTTATGTTCAGAAGCGTTAAGGTAGGCCTGGCGCACCTGTCCTAAAATCTGCCTTTCGCCGATAACCTGTGAATCTAACCCCGCGGCAACTTTATACAAGTGAAGCAAACAAGAATCATCCTGCAAAACATAAAAATATTTCTGGAAATAATTATAGAGACTGTCCTTGGTTATCGTCTGAAACCTCGGAGGTTGGGTGTTGTCTATTTCTGAAACCTCCGAGGTTAGGTGTTGTGATATTTTTAGG